>JAZNBI010000054.1:0-4026 GCA_045586995.1 Eubacteriales bacterium
ACATTATACACGCAAAAATATTTTTTGTAAATACTTTTTGAGAAAATACTTTTTATATTTTGAATTTTATGCCGAAATATGAAGCGCTGTTCGATAAATTATAGCGCACCTCTCTTGATTTTTTTCTGAAAAGTGGTATAATATAGTGAATAATCTTTTTCAAAATCGGGGAGGGTGATACTATGGATATGCAGCAGTTGAGGCAAATTATTGCAGAAGCGGTCGATGATGCCGATCTTAAAAGCTCGGAAATACCCGAAATCGACCTCTATCTTGACCAGATCACAAGTCTTGTTTCGAGCAAGCTTCTCGAATCGTCCGAGCGTTATCGCGACAACGTTCTTACCAAAACGATGATCAACAATTATTCCAAGGACCAACTCATAAAGCCGATAAACGGAAAAAAGTATACAAAGGAGCATATCCTGCAAATACTTCTTATATATTCTCTTAAAAGCACGCTGTCGATTACCGAAATTAAACGCCTGCTTCACGGAATATATCTTAATGAAAATTTCGGAGGCGGCGAGCTTTTGGAGATTTATGACCGTCATATAGACATTAAGAACTACTCCAAGGGCTTCAGCCGTGAAATAATAGAGCAGCTTTTCTCGTCAATGTCGCTTGATGTTGAGAACGACAATGATTATTGCGTTGCGATCCTGACTATTGCCGCGCTCTCGTCATATATGAAAAATATCGCTCAAGCTATGATAGAGCATAAATATCCCGAGCTGCTTACCAAGGAGCAGGAGAAGGAGAAGGAAAAAGAAAAGGAAAAAAAGAAAAAGGAAAAGCGCGAAAAATCATAAATTTTAAATTTATTGTGCCTTTCGTTTGAAATTTTCCTTAAGTGGAGATTATTATGAAAAAAATATTTTCAATACTTATGGTTTTGGCTATGCTTTTGCCGCTTTCGGCTTGCTCGCATGGCAAAGCCCCCGAGCTTGATTCGGTAAAGCCGCGCATAATAGAGCTTATCGAGGCATCTTATGAAATTAACGAAATTATCTTCGGAAAAGGGCTTCCTGTCTACAAGCGGGGAAGCGAAACAGCCGAAGAAAAGCATATGTATGATAATGACGACGGATTTGAAAAATACGATTTTGTTTCAGAAAAGAGTCCGTATTTGTCGATCTTGCAGATTAAGAGCGCTATGGAAGACGTATATTCCGAGGCGTATATAACCCCGCTTTACGAGGTTTTGTTTGTCGGAATTTCGACAGGAAATATCGACAATATGCTTTATGCGCGTTTTTTGGAAACGGATACCTGGTTTTTTCAATATACCGATATAGAATCGGTTTTGCCGGGTAAGCGCATATACGACTATTCAACGATGAAGATGGTAAAGCCGTCTAATGCATCATATATAAACGTTGAGATGACCTCTTGGCTCGAAGGCGCGGAAAACGAAAAGACCAAGATTCGTATTTCCTTGATTCTTCAAGATGACGGTAAATGGTATCTTGATTCTCCAACATATTAAGAGGAGCTTTTATGCGTAAATTGTCCAAGAAAAATATGGGAAATATCTTTTCCGTACTTTTCCTGATCGTAAATATTATTGTCGTAATTTATCTGGGCTCAAAGGAATTTCTGACCGATGACAAGCACGTGGCTTTTTCCGAGATGCTCGGCTTGTGGCAAAATAACGCAATTTTCTTCATCGCGGCACTTTTATGTATTGCTTTGGCTATAATTGCGGAAGGGCTTAAATTCTTTGTTCTGATAAAGAAAACCACCGGGCAAAAGCGTTTGAAGCTTTCCTTGAAAACCGCTTTGATGGGTAAATATTATGACAACGTTACTCCGTTCGGAAGCGGAGGACAGCCGTTTCAGGTATATTTGCTTAATCAAGCAAATATTTCGGGCGGAATTGCGACCTCATTGCCGATATTGTGCTTTTTCTATATGCAGCTTGCGTTTATTTTCTTGTGCGCAGGGGTGTTTATTTTCAACCATTATATCGTTTCGGGCGAAATAAGAATTTTGGCGTATATAGGCGCGTTTTTCTGCATAGTTATACCGCTTTGCCTTGTGCTTTCGGTTCTTTGCCCGAGGATTTGGAGCGTGCTTGCTGATTTCGTTATAAAGCTGCTTTCAAAATTAAATATCGTCAAGGATGCAGAAGCCGCAAAGCAAAAAATTTCGCGTATTATTGACGAATACGTGTCGAGCATTAAAACTATTTCGAAGCAGCCGATGACGGTCATTATGATTTTTGTTTTGTCCTTGATATACCAGATAGCGCTCTGCTCGATTCCGTATTTTGTGATTCGTGCAGGCGGATATGACGCCGTGTGGTTTGACTCTTTAGCTATGTGCGTATATCTTTACGCGGCAGTGGCGTTTATTCCCACTCCGGGAAATTCGGGCGCGGCAGAGATATCCTTTGCGCTGATATTCACACAGATAATGCAGGGCGGTGTTATATTTTGGAGTATGCTTTATTGGCGTTTTTGCTGTTACTATGTTATTTTGCTCTCGGGATTGTTCACAATTCTTTATGACATTATACGTGCTCATTTAAAGCGTAAGCGGATATTGAAGGAGCATCGGAATATTTTGTAAATTATTTTATTTTTCGAGGTATATATGGAATTACTTTTATGCGTCGTATCAATAACGGCGATTGCCGGAATAGGCGGCACCGGACTTGGAGGGATTATTGCCGCTCTGTTCCGTAAAGACACCGGCAAAGCAGTAAGCTTGCTGTTGAGCTTTGCTGCGGGGGTGATGCTGAGTATAGTCTGCTTTGACCTTGTTGCGGATTCTATCGAAGCGATAAAGATTGAGGAAAACCACGCTAATATCCTTATCGTCATCGGTTCGATATTACTCGGATATTTGGTGGTCAACGGTCTGAACATATGGATCGATAAAAAAACCAATCACGAGATCTCGCACATAGATGAATCGCACCCGAAGACGGCGGACAGTTTGGACGAGCTTATCCACAGCGACCATCTTTCCGAGCATAAAAAAATGAATTCTTCATATCAGCTCTTTATCGGCGGAATCGTTATGGCATGCGCTATTGCGCTACATAACATACCAGAGGGAATGGTAATCGGAGTTTCATTTGCGGACGGTGCGGATCTGTCGTTGGCTTGGCGAAACGGACTTGCTATGGCAATTATAATAGGACTTCACAATATTCCCGAGGGAATGGCGGTATCCGTGCCGCTTATTTCGGGCGGAATGAAGCGTTCAAAAGCCGTTATAGTTACCGCGCTCAGCGGTGTTCCTACCGTTATCGGTGCTGCAGTAGGATATTGGCTTGGAATGCTCGGGGACATATATCTTTCGATTTCGCTTGGCTTTGCGAGCGGAGCTATGCTGTACGTAGTGTTCGGCGAGCTTATTCCCGAAGCGATTCTTATGTGGCGTTCAAAGCTTCCTGCGTTTTTAACTCTTATAGGTGTTTTCGTCGGTTTGATGATCATTTATTTTTAATGTGAATATAAAAAAGCTTACGGCACGCATAAAAGGCGTGCCGTAAGCTTTTTTATGTTTATGTTCGTTTACTCTCAATTATCCATATAGTTTTGTGAGAGCGCGTATACGCTTGCGTAACGCTTGTAATTTTCTGCAAATTCCTCGCCGCCCTCTTTAACTCCGTGGAGATAATTATGAAGGTCCAAGCTTTCGTTGCGCGACATTTCCAAAAGGCATCCTGCAATATTTGAACAATGGTCGGAAACACGCTCGAGGTTTGTCAGAACATCGGAAAGAATGAATCCCAGCTCAATGGAGCAGTAGCTCTTTTGAAGGCGTAGGGTATGGCGAAGCTTTATTTGATCGCGAAGGTCGTCTACAACCTGCTCCAAGGGCTCAACGAGCGATGCTTTGGAGATATTCGATTCGTCAAACGCTTCTTTTGTGATAGAAAGAATTTCTCTGACGGCGTTGCACATTACGCTAAGCTCCTCCTTTGCGTGCTTCGAGAAGGAAACGTCCTTGTCCTTCATTTCCTCAAAGGACTCCGCCAAATTTACGGCGTGGTCGGAAATTCTCTCGAAA
>JAZNBI010000055.1:0-4941 GCA_045586995.1 Eubacteriales bacterium
TTCATATTCTTGTATGTGTCGATATCCTCTAGGCATAACAAAACCTCCTATGGTAGTACTTTTATTCTACCATAGGAGGCTCTTTTTTTCAATTGTCCGTTTTTTACGGACTTGTGCAAGTTAGCGGTAGCTCTTTTAGAACAATTATTTATTTGCGAGCTTTGCGATTTCTTCGGCAAAATTCTCTTCTCTCTTTTGGATTCCTTCGCCTTTTTCAAAACGATAGAAATTCTTTATAGAGATTTTTGCGCCAAGCTCTTTGGCTGTGTTGTCAACGTATTTGCCAACCTTAATGTCATCGTCTTTAACATAAGCCATTTCAAGCAAGCAGTTATTATCGTAATATTTACCGATTCTTCCGATAACCATTTTTTCGATAATATTCTGAGGTTTGGAGCTATTAGCGGGATCGTTGGCGATTTGAGCCATAAGAATATTCTTCTCTTCCTCGATGACGCTTGCTGGAACACTTTCCTTAGAAAGATAAGCAACAGGATAAGCACCTACCTGGAGAGCTATATTCTTAGCGAATTCAGCAAATTCCGGCTTAGATGCAACATTTTCATCAGCATCAAAAATAACGATAACACCTATAGAACCCATACCGTGAATGTATGTGCTTGTTACGCCCTCTGTAATAACAAAACGGCGAACGGTGATTTTTTCACCTATTGTAAATATCATCTCTTTAAGCTTTTGCTCAAGAGTGAGGTCTGTATCAAGGTATTTACTTGCCATCAAAGCGTCAATATCAGCGGGCTTTTCTGCAAGAATGGTTTTAAGAATATTCTTTACAAACTCCTTAAAGCTTTCGTTCTTAGCAACGAAATCTGTTTCGGAATTAACTTCAATCATTGCAGTAAATTTTCCGTCTGTAAGAATATCAACGATACCGTCAGCAGCAATTCTGTCTGCTTTCTTTGCAGCTACTGCCAATCCTCTTTCTCTGAGAACCTTTATAGCTTCATCAACATCTCCGTTTGCTTCTACGAGCGCCTTTTTACATTCCATCATACCGATACCGGTTTTTGCGCGGAGTGCCGCAACATCTTTTGCAGTAATATTGGCCATTTTATTTTCCTCTTTCGTCAAGTAATTAATTATTCAGCTACTTCTTCGGTGGACTCTGCGGAATTATCCTCCTCGGATGCTTCAGCAGTATCTTCAGCGGCGAACTGTTCGCCCTGTTTTCCCTCGATAACAGCGTCGGCAATTACAGAAGATATAAGTTTGATTGCACGAATTGCGTCATCGTTACCGGGAATGATATAATCTGCATCATCAGGGTCGCAGTTAGTATCAACGATAGCTATTACCGGGATGCCAAGCTTCTTTGCTTCGAGAACAGCGTTTCTTTCCTTCTTGGGGTCAACTACAAAGATAGCCGCAGGAAGAGTATCCATTGTTTTTATACCGCCGTAGCTCTTTTCAAGGTCGAAAATTTCCTTCTGCTTTGCTGCAACTTCTTTTTTGGGAAGAAGATCGAATGTTCCGTCCTCTTGCATCTTTGTAAGACTGATAAGACGGCTGATTGAACGCTTAATGGTTTTGAAGTTAGTCATCATTCCGCCGGGCCAACGTACGTTTACATAGTACATTCCGCAACGCTGAGCTTCTTCTTTAATGGCGTCTGCAGCTTGCTTTTTGGTTCCGACAAAAAGAATTGTTCCGCCTTCTGCCGACAAGTCACGAACAAACATATACGCTTCTTCAAACTTTTTAGCAGTTTTCTGAAGGTCGATAATGTAGATACCGTTTCTTTCGGTAAAGATGTATTCCGCCATCTTCGGATTCCATCTTCTTGTGTGATGTCCAAAATGAACACCTGCTTCGAGTAATTGTTTGATTGAGATAACAGACATTTATATGTCCTCCTTCGGTTGAATTCCACCACAGAAACAAAAGCACTGTAATTGCAATGCAACACCGAGCGTGCTCAAAATTCTGTGTGTGTGATTTATTTTTTGAGTGCCGACAATGTCGGTCACGCAATTACAAGTGATTATATCATAACTTAAACCATTATGCAACAATCAATGCAAAAATTAACATTTTTTTAACATTTTCCTCCGGTAAATTTTGACGTGGGTTTTCTGATTATTTCTCCGGAGTTTATTCTGACGAGAATCGTATCTTCCCCAATGCACTGAATTTTATCCCAAGCAATTATTATATCGTCAGATTTATTTATTCCAAGAAATCCGCAATCGCCCGGAATAACGATAGAAACGATGCATCCCGTGCAAAGGTCAATTTCAAACTCGGAAGCATACCCAAGGCGCGAACCATCACATACGTTTATTACTTCCTTTTTTCGCAATGTTGCACTGTTACAGATTTCCATACTATATTCCTCCAAAAAAATCGTTCAGAACATAATATGCGCCAAAAAGCAACTAAATACATTAATTGCGCTTTTACATACAGGAAATATTAAGCTTTCCGCCTTTTACCGAGATCATCGCTTGAGTTATCGAATGTTTATAATCGGATATGATCAATTCCGCAAGACGGTCCTCTACGTTTGTTTGAATATATCTTCTCATATTCCTTGCCCCAAACTTTTGCGAAAATGAATTTGCTGCAATATGCTCTGCGGCATTGCTTGAATAGCTCAATTTAATGTTTTTTGATTTGAGCGCCTCGGCAAGTTCATTTAACATAAGCTGTGCAATTTTAGAAAAGTCAGTCGTATTCAATGAGTTAAACGTTATAATTGCATCCACTCTGTTTATAAATTCCGGGCGCAAAAATCCTTCAAGTGCTTTTTGAGTGCGTTCTTCGGATAATGACTGCCCTTCGGATAAAAATCCTGCTTTGCTTGCAGTCCTATCAGAGCCCGCATTGGTAGTCATAACAATAATCGTGTTTTCAAAGTTTACGATCTTACCGTGGGCATCACTTATTCTGCCGTCGTCTAAAATTTGCAAAAGGATATTCAAAACATCGGGATGTGCTTTTTCGATTTCGTCAAAAAGGATTACCGAATACGGCTTGCGACGTATTTTCTCGGTCAATTGTCCGGCTTCGTCATACCCCACATATCCGGGAGGCGCTCCGATGATTCTGGAAACCGAATGCTTTTCCATAAATTCAGACATATCGAGGCGTATAAGATTTTCAGGCGAATCGAACAGCTCGTTGGAAAGAACCTTTACGAGCTCGGTTTTTCCCACACCGGTAGGACCTGCAAATATAAACGAAACCGGCTTCCTTTTATAAGAAATACCTGCTCTGTTACGCTTTATTGCCATTGCCACAGCAGAAACTGCATGGTCTTGACCTACTATTCGAGTTTTTAAACGCTGCTCCAATTTATCAATTTTTTCAAATTCATCCTCTGTTATGCTCGATGCCGGTATACCTGTCCAAATTTCAACAACCTCGGCTATATTCTCCGTTGTCAAAATAATGTCTTGGCATAGCTGCTCAAGCGTTTTCAACTGTTCCGAAGCTTTAATTTCCAAAGCTTTTATATTAGCTATTTCTTCATATTTCTTTGAAGCATCGGCATTTTCGTCTGAAGATGCGTTTTCAAGAGCTTCGCGCTCAGCTTTAAGGTCAAGCAGCTTCTCTCTGAGAGCACTGCTTTCATTAAGAGGCGCACTGTTAAGCGAGAGATGCGATGCCGCCTCATCCAAAAGGTCTATTGCCTTGTCGGGAAGATATCTGTCTGTGATGTAACGTTCTGACATTTCTACGGCTTTTCGAAGAAGCTCATCGGGGATTTTTATTGAATGAAATTCCTCATAATAATGCTTTATTCCGCGAAGCATTTCAACCGAGTCTTCCACTGATGGCTCATTAACCATGACCGGCTGAAAACGTCTTTCGAGCGCGGAATCCTTCTCTATATGCTTACGATACTCGTTTAGCGTGGTTGCTCCTATTACCTGAACCTCTCCGCGAGAAAGCGCCGGCTTTAAAATGTTGGCCGCGTTTATACTTCCTTCCGCGCCGCCTGCACCAACAATATTGTGAACTTCATCGATAACGAGAATAATATTTCCTGCTTCCCTGACTTCATTTAAAAGCCCAAGAATACGAGATTCAAATTGTCCTCTGAATTGCGTTCCCGCAACCAACGCAGTAAGATCTACCAAATATATTTCCTTGTTTTTAAGTTTATACGGAACATCTCCGTCTGCAATCTTTTGCGAAAGGGCTTCGGCTATAGCTGTTTTACCTACGCCCGGCTCACCTATAAGACAAGGATTGTTTTTTTGGCGTCTGCAAAGAATTTGAGTGACACGAGCAAGCTCTTTTTCTCTGCCTATAATTTTATCAAGCTTTCCTTCCGACGCCTTAAGAGTAAGGTTGCGACAATACGTATCCAAAAACTTTTTCTTTTTTTCTTTTCCTTTATCGTTTTTAGAGGCACTTTTTGAAGTGTTCGCTTTATCTTGAGAGTTTTTAAGTATGCCGCTTTCCTTGAAAAGCTTCGGGAAATCGATAGCGGGGGCACCGCCGTCTTCTTTATCGTCATTATCAGACGGCACACCGTTATCAAATCCGAGAATATCCTCTAAGCTATCCTCCATATTTTCAAGGCCTTCGGGAGAAATTCCGAATTTTTCCGATATGTTTCCAATCATATTATCTATCGGAATTCCGAGCTCCTTGGCACACTTTATACAAATACCCTCGGTGGTTTCTTTACCGTTTTCATATTTAGTCATAAACACCACAGCCATACGCTTGTGACATCTGGAACACATTACCATCATAAATAAAAATTGCTAAGAATTATTCCTTTCATTTAAATTAGAAGCTACGTTATTAATGGAAAAGCCGTTTATAAAATTTATATATTTCATAATATACATAATCAACGCTGCAAGCGTTGCGGCGAGTGCAAATCCGCAGACTGTATAAAGAACCCAATCCTTTAAAGTATCTCCGAATACTATTACAATAAAGATAGCGGCGTAAAAAGCACAT
>JAZNBI010000056.1:0-19407 GCA_045586995.1 Eubacteriales bacterium
AATTTGCACCGTTTTCAACTATAGGAGGAATAATATTGCCGTCACCTTGAGCATACATTGCATAAATGAGGAATAATTCCGCAACCGTATCTTCGTTGATATCCTCATAATCTACAATGTCCGAAACAATACCCGAAACGATTTGCTCTTTGACAGAGTCGGGAATATCCAACTGATATTGTCCGCAAATGGCATCAAGTTCTTCTCCCAACGCTTCTTCTCTTTCTTCTTCTGTCAAATCATTACTGTTTTTAATAGTGTCTGACAAGGAGCCCATAACGTCCTCATAAACCGTATCAATGTCAGCGGGAACTTCAACTTCGAAGGAAGATGTAAATGCTCTGAATCCTACGTTGTATATTTCGGAAATAAGCCCCTTCATTCTTTCATTGGTATAAATCGGTGAGGTAATTTCCTTGATGACATCTTCCGAAGAAAGAATTTTAAACAGTTCCTCGGTATTATTAACATTTTCAAAAATATTGTTTTCGGCAAGAGCCGCAAATATATCGGCTAATGTTGTCAGATCGCCTGTAAGCGTATCCTTTGTAGATGTACTGAAGATTTCGAATACCGAGTCCAAAAATCCGCCAAACACTTCTCCGCCGTCGGGTTTAGCGATACCCGCAAAGCTTTCGCCCTCGAGCCAAGTTCCCGTAGCTCCCGAAAGCAACTCGGCAAGCATTGAAGGAAGCATCTTGGATTTTCCAACCGTTTCAACAAGGGATTTAATAGCGTTGGATTGAACTGCGGAAAATTCTTCAAACGGCGTTTCTATAAGAGGCGTAATATGCGAATATCCCTCAATAACGACCATGATCTCATCCGACAACACTACCTTTTCACCGTTTAACTCAAAGCTTGTAAGATTATTAAACATTTTTTGGGCACCGATGCTTGTAAAGGAGCCGATAAATATATTTTCCGAAATCGGACGAATATAATCGTCATTAACGGCAACAAAATCGTCGGAAGCGATAAGCTCACTCGTTTTGGGAGAATCAATTTCCTCGATCTTATCAACAGCGTCGTTGACAAGCCCTAAAATTCCGACGATAGGCATTGTTACGACAAAGGAAACGACAAGCACCTGCGCAACACCTATACCCAGACCGCTCAATCTTGAAATTATGCCCTTTTTCATACCCTTCGGAGAAAGGATCGATGATAAAATCTTATATACTATAAGCAATACCGTCGACAGGCAAACAAAAAGCAAAACATATACTATAGATGATGCAATTGCAAACGGAAGCCGAGAAATGATCTCTTTTGCCGAAGGACTCGACTCCATAATTTGTTGAAGTGCTTCAACGCCGTTCATCAAGTCCGAAATGATCGGCTCGATCTTCGGAGCTATAATATTTGAAATCGGATCAACCAACGCAAAGGCAATAAATGCGCTTAATATGACCGTCCCTATTCTCAAAGCAGATTTGATCAATCCTCTTTTAAAGCCGATCAGCGCGCCGATCACTATAAAAAACAAAAACACCGATGAAATAATCATTGAAATGCTTAAATCGCCCATAAAACATATCCTCCGGGATTAAAATATAAAACAACGTATTCAAGCTGAACATATTTATAATTATATCACGATTTCCTAATAATGTCAACAAATTTGACCGCAAATAAACGGATAAAAAAAAAGCGGAAAACGCCTGTGATAGCGCTTTCCGTTTTTATAACCTTTTATACTTTTTTGATAGCGTTTGCAAAACTATCTAACATCTTTGCGCTTTCCTCGCGAGTTACATAGGCGTTTGCCGAGATGTATCCTTTCGATGAAGTTATTATTCCGAGCTCCTTAAGTGAATATATCGCATCACGAGCCCATTCGGGTATATCGGCAGAATCAACAAAAACCGTATATGCACATTCGGTGGCGTTGCCGAGTATAGCGCTCATCATGACTGCCGCCTCCGCGCGTGTCAAAGGTGCGGAAGGATTGAATCGAAGCGAACCGTCGGCGGCAACAGAGCCCTTAATATATCCGTGTGCTAATGCAGACAGAACATAACCTCTGAATTCGCTTGGAATATCCGCATCATCTGCAAAGCCGCTGCTCTGAACACTTAAATACGGAGAGATACCTGCCGTTTTCATTGCCATAACCAAAAACTCTACCTTGCTTACATTTTGATTCGGGAAAAAGTAATAGTTGTTATCCGTCTTGACCCCGCTCATAATACCGCTTTCGGTCATACTTATTGCGGCGACGTGTACGCTTGCGTCGACAATATCATCATAATAAACGCCGGAAGTATTTTCCTTTACCGAGATACTCATTTCGGCAGGAGAAGAATAGTTTCCGTAACAGTCGACCGCAACATATTTAAAGCTGTCCGAGCCGCAAAAATCACTATACGGCGTGTATATATACTCTCCCGTAGAGCTGTCTAATTTAAGCGAACCGTTTTTGGCATAAGAAATTACCTCAAATTTCATATCATCGCCTTCCGGCTCGTATGCCATTATTCTTCCGACCGCGCTGATATTACAGTATGTGCTTACGTTCATATCGCTCTTTTTTTCAAAGCTTACGGTGGGAGATTCGTTTTTTCGCGAGAGCATATAAAGATTGCAGTCAATCGAATACGGAGAGCCGTCAACGCTGAATACAAAAGACGAGCTTCTTATATCGGCCTTGCTCGGCTGATATTTAAGCTTATCTATATTAGATCTTGAAATGATCTGGCCCGATTTCACCGCAACCGAGGACATTAAAAGCTCTCCGTCGGTGCTGCTCGGAATTTTTTCAATGGTTATGTAATCAAAATTTGAAATATTAAGCGCCCTGCAAAAATCACTTTCGGTAAAGTAAATTTCGTTGCCCACCACTTCGGATTTTGCCATGTCCGAATTAGCGGCTATAATATGAAGTGCAGGTGAAACTATCGAATCGTTTTGTGCATATATTGCCTGCGACAAGCAAAAAATCAGTATGCTGATAAATAATAAGGTTAAAATTTTTTTCATATAGCTTTATCCTTTCGCGATCAATAACTTTTATTATAATTTATATATGTAAAACAAATTTTATGACAAATACGAAATAATTATTTAAAGCTATTGATAAATAACGGCATATATGGTATACTTTAGAAAAATAATCATATTATCGGAGGGTGACATGTATAAACTATCCATAAAAAATTGGAAGCTCAATTATGAAAATTACAAATTACTTAATTGTTCTTTTCCGTGCACATTATACTCGACCTTGCTCGAGCACAAGCTTATCGATGACCCGTTTTACCGCGACAATGAGTATAGCTTGACCGAACTTTCCCGTAAAGATTGCGAATTCGTTTCGGTGTTCACTGCCGAAAAAGAGCTTTTTAAGCATAAAAATATATTGTTGAGATTTTACGGTATTGATACTCTTGCCGATATATATTTAAACGGTAAAAAGCTTGCTTATGTAAACAATATGCATCGCACTTGGGAATTTGATATTAAATCTCTCTTAAACAAGGGCGAAAACGAAATAAAAATTCATTTCTATTCACCGATAGAATATGTTGAAAAAATGCAAAGAAAGCATCTTCTTTGGGGCGATGCAAACGCAATAAGCGGAATTGGTCATATCAGAAAGTCATCGTGTATGTTCGGCTGGGATTGGGCTCCAAAGCTTCCCGATATGGGAATTTACAGAGATGTTGAAATCCTTGCTTATGACAGCGCGCGTATTGATGATGTTATGATTCATCAAACTCACAGCAACGGAAAGGTCGTTCTTGATTTTAAGCTTTCGCTTTCCGATAACGCGTCGGTCAGTGCAATCGTTACAGTTACATCTCCCGATAAAGAAACCTTTAAAGCCGATTTTGTTGACGGAGAAGCTAAAATAGAAATTCAATCTCCCAAGCTTTGGTGGCCCAACGGACTTGGCGAGCATCCTCTTTACGAGGTAAACGTATCATTATACGACGGCAACGAATGTATTGATACATATGTAAGAAATATAGGACTCAGAACACTTGAGGTCAGCACACAAAAGGATAAATGGGGCTCTGAATTTTGCTTTGTAATCAACGGAGTTAAGTTCTTTTCTATGGGCGGAGATTACGTACCCGAGGATTCGCTTATTGCTCGCTTGACACCCGAAAGAACCGAAAAATTGATTGAATCCTGTATTGCCGCAAACCACAATTCAATCAGAGTTTGGGGCGGTGCCTTCTATCCGAACGATTATTTTTACGATGCCTGCGACAGACACGGGCTTGTAATTTGGCATGACTTTATGTTTGCCTGCCTCAACGTATGGATGACCGAAAGCTTCGAAAAAAATATCATTGAAGAATTTAAAGACTTTTTAAAACGCGTACGCCATCACGCCTCATTGGGACTGCTTTGCGGCAACAATGAAATGGAGGATTGCTTTAAATCAAAGGATTATACCATAAGAAATAATGAAAAAACACGTTTTGATTATATAAAGCTTTACGAAACTATTCTTCCGGATGTTTGCGAGAAATATGCTCCCGACACGTTTTATTGGCCGTCATCGCCGTCATCAGGAGGCGGATTTAATAATCCTCAAGACGAAAACAACGGCGATGTGCATTATTGGGGCGCTTGGCACGGCGATATACCCTTTGAATCCTATCGCCAATATTATTTCCGTTTCTGCTCGGAGTTTGGTTTTGAAGCATTCCCCGATATGAAGACTATCAGATCGTTTACAGAACCGTCGGACCTCAACCCATTCTCATACATAATGAGCAGTCACCAAAAGAGTCCTAACGGAAATACGAAAATACTGTCCTATTCATCCGACAAATATCTTTATCCGACAAGCTTTGAAGGATTCGTATACGCTTCGCAGATGCTTCAAGCTGACGCTATTCGATACGGTGTAGAGCACTTCCGCCGTTTCCGCGGAAGATGTATGGGGGCTATATATTGGCAGCTTAACGATTGCTGGCCTGTGGCTTCTTGGGCGTCAATTGACTATTTTGGAAGATGGAAAGCGCTTCACTATGCTTCAAAGCGCTTCTTTGCTCCGACACTTTTGTCTGCTCACGAGGAAGGAACATCCGTTACGCTTAACATTTCTAACGAACAGCTTTCGGGCTTTACAGGCAGTGTAAAATACAGCATCTGTGAAAATGACCTTTCGGTTGTTTACGAGCGCGTTGTTGCCGTTAGTGTCGGCGCTATGTCCGCAAAGGATATTGTCACCGAAGATTTTGCTCAATATATAAAGGGAAATGAAAACAATCGCTTCCTTTCCTATTCGCTTTACGATAGCGATAATAATCTTGTTTCAAATTCTTCCTTGCTCTTTACAAAGCCGAAATTCTTCCACCTCTGCAAGCCCGAAACCGAGGTTTCCGTTGAAGGTGCGGAAGGAAAGTTTAATATTTCAGTCAAGAGTAAGCAATATGTCAAAGGACTTCAAGTTTCATTTGACAATGCCGACGCTATATTGTCGGATAACTTCTTTGATATAACGTCCGATGAACCGGTTATAATCGAAGCAATTTTAGACGATAAGTCGCTTACCGCAGTACAGCTTATGTCGCAAATTTCTCTGTTGTCTGTCTATGATATAGGAAAATAAAGCTCAAATGGGGCTGACGCAAATGCTCAATTGCATATGCACCGGCCCCATATTTTCGTATTTTCGCAGAAGGAGGATTTTCGTGAAAAAATTTCGAAATATATTAAAGGATTTTTTCTCAGCTTCAAAAAGAAGATGGTATTTTTTCGGCATCATCACTTGCTTTGTGCTTACGATTTGCGTTATATTGCCAATCGTTTTGAAAAAAGATATTTCCGATGGTCTTGTCGCGCTCGAGCAAAGTCCGATTTTTGAAAACACCGAAAGCACATCTTTTATCAATTATTATATTCCCGAAGGTGAAAATTCTTTTATCTGCTCTTTTGATATCCGTCCTGCTTCGGTAGCATTAACCCCCATTGACATTACGGCTAAATTTTTTGCAAAATGCCGTATAAACAATATTTTTGCAACAGACTTTAGATTTGAAAATGCAAATAATGATACGTCCGAAAAGGAATTGGACATACTTATATTGTATTTGGAAAAAGATTTTAGCGAAAATTTATCCGATACAACACTCAAATGCCTTGTCAACACATTGTCGGACGAGTTTTGCGTTAAATACGTCAAGCTGTTTTTTAATGAAAATACAGTTTATATAGGAGAAAATTCACCCGAGTTGGGATTTTCAAAATTTCCGATGACTGAAATTAATAAAGATATCATTTTTGAAAATCCAAAAGGGTATGATATTACCGTACCTTATCAAATCAAGGTCATCGACAAATTCGGAAATGCTTTGAAGGGACTTGCGGTAAGAGCAGAATATCTGCGCGGCGAAGCAGGTCTTTATGATGCCGACTATCATTTCACGGATGAAAAAGGCGAGCTTGTATTAAATATTCACCCTAACGCATCTTATACTCTCTTTGTACAACAGCTTTCATGTATTTCATACACCGATAAAATTTCTTCGGACGTTTTGCGTGAAATATCATTCGATTTTGAAATAAAAAATGCTGATTCCATTACTGTAATTTGGGACGAAACACTGTACAAAGAAGTTACTCCCGAAACCACAAATTTGCTGATAAAGGTTTTCGATGAATATTACTCTCCTATACCAAATCTCACCGTAAGCATATTATCCGTCGATGACGGAAGCTCAGCGGATATCGGCTTTACCGATGAGCTTGGAATCGCATATTGGTATAACTTTAACGAGGGCGATTATTATATACGCCTTAAAAACGAGAGCGAGTCGAAAATTTTATACTATAATGTCAATCTCATTAAAGAAGATAATATATTAAAGCTTTTGTGGGAATAGAATAAAATCACGAGGGTGTTGCAAATGATTTGCAACACCCTCGTGATTTTATAAGTATTATTTAAGCAGCTATTTATATTTGTTTAACCATGCAAACCGAAGTGTCGGCGCAACACAAATTTCGATGATATCAAGATTTACAAGCTCATAGAATGCTACAAATCTGCCTTGGTTTTCATATTTGAGGCATTTTTACATCTTCGGTAATATCAAAAAAAAGCTTTGTTTTTTCCGCTTGCGCGCCTCGAATTTCAACGATATATTCAAGCACCAATTTCCCATTTTCCAAAAGAGTGTTCTCTACGTTTAATGTATAAACGCAGATTTCAAACGGCATATACGGGGTATTATACATACAAAGATGACGCTTGTGCGGCTCGCATACCAACACTGTGTTAACCGTGCCGCTGCGCATAATAGTTATCAGCTCGGGAGCACTGCGTTCGAATGAAACCGACGTGTGAGATCCGTCCATACCTGTAAGCTCGGTTTCTTCATAGCTGATCTCAACTCTCGCATCCGAGTCAATGAGCTTTCCTTCGGTGTTCATCTCAAAACACTCCGACTCAATTTTATTTTCTTCACTACTATCTTCGAAATACTCGGATAGTTGATTTTCAAAATTCTTAAAAAGCGAATTGAAAACCTCTCGTCTTTCGGTTTTTAGTTTTATTCTTATATTTTTTTCCATCTCAATTCCATTTCACTTATATAAAATAATATTTTTTCAAAATGAGGATATACTATCATAAAGGGGGATATTATGAAAAGATTTTTGCCTTCTAAAAAAATCCCAAATAATTTAAAAAATGCTATTATCTCGGCTATCGTAGCATTTTGGGTGTTAATTAGCGTTATTTGGGCAATATCATACTGTTTTTCAAACCTTAATGATATGATGCAACAAAACGAGCTGAGTCAAAAAACAATGGGGCTATGGGTAATAAGCAATCAACTCTCGTAAATATTAAACGAAGTTGTTATTCTTATCCCACCAGCCCCATTTTTATTTCGGTTATACGCTGTGAATTCCCAACTGTGCGTCGGAGTTTTCAGCATCTAAGCTATATTTTTTTGCTTTTCTGTATTCAAAGAACTTAAGTGCTACCTGCTCGAATAAAGCGTAGGACAAAACGTCCTCATCCTGCTCGATATAGTTTGCAATCTTTTCGCGCAAGGAATCAAGCTCAGGCGCAAGTGCATCTGCAGGACGCGAGGTAATTCTCGGAGTATCTCCTATGATCTTCTTCGCAAAATCTTCGGAGATTTCAACCGGAGTTCTACCGTATTCGCCCTTGACGATGCCTTTAAATTCCTTAGTAACCATTTTATATCTCTCACCGTTAAGCACGTTGAAAACTGCCTGAGTTCCAACTATTTGCGAAGAAGGTGTCACCAAAGGAGGATATCCAACATCTGCACGAACTCTCGGAACCTCCTCAAGAACTGCATTAAGCATATCAGACTTTCCTGCCTGCTTAAGCTGAGAAACCAAGTTTGAAAGCATTCCGCCCGGAACCTGGTAGATCAAAGCATTTACATCTACCTTAAGCATCTTTGGATTAAGCTGTCCGTTTGCAATATATTCTTCTCTGAGCGTCGTAAAATGCTTGGTGATCTCATCGAGCTGTGAAAGATCTATACCTGTATCTCTCTGAGTACCCGCAAGTGTAGCAACTATTGCCTCCGTAGGCGGCTGAGATGTACCCATAGCCATCGGCGACATAGCGGTATCAACGATATCAACTCCTGCCTCGATAGCTTTGAGAATGGTCATAGAAGCGAGTCCCGAGGTATAGTGGGTGTGAAGCTGGATAGGAAGCTTTACAGTACCCTTCAATGCCTGTACAAGCTCAAAGGCATCATAGGGCTTGAGAAGTCCCGCCATATCCTTGATACAAATTGAATCTGCGCCCATTTCCTCAAGCTGCTTTGCATAGTTAACATAATACTCTGTTGTGAAAACAGGACCGGTTGTATAACTTATAGCTGCTTGAACGTGACCGCCCTCCTTCTTTGTAGCGTTGATAGCCGTACGAAGGTTTCTCGGGTCGTTAAGCGCATCAAATATACGCAGAATATCAATACCGTTAGCGATAGACTTTTGAACGAAATATTCAACGACATCGTCGGAATAATGACGGTATCCAAGTATATTTTGTCCGCGGAAAAGCATTTGCAACTTTGTGTTTTTAACGTGACTGCGAATCGTACGAAGTCTTTCCCATGGGTCTTCATTTAAAAATCTAAGACATGAATCAAATGTTGCTCCTCCCCATGCTTCAAGGGAATGAAATCCAACTGCATCCATCTTTTCAAGGATCGGAAGCATTTGCTCGGTCGTCATTCTTGTTGCTATAAGAGATTGATGGGAATCGCGGAGCACGGTTTCCGTTATTTTAACTTTTGACATTATAAAACCATACCTTTCAAGCTCACATATTTATATCACGCCGTCTGCGTGAGCCAGCAGACGCTGAGTGCAAGAGAGCACGATTATCAAGCAAACCAACTAAGGAAAACGCCTGCCGCAACAGCCGAACCGATAACACCGGCAACATTCGGACCCATTGCGTGCATAAGCAAAAAGTTTGATGGGTCTTCTTTCTGACCGACCTTTTGTGAAACACGCGCCGCCATAGGAACTGCGGAAACACCCGCCGAACCAATCAACGGATTGATTTTTCCTTTCGTAAGCCAGCACATAATTTTTGCGGTAAGAAGTCCACCTACCGTAGAAATACAAAAGGCAACAAGTCCCAACGCTATAATAAGAAGGGTTTCAAACTTTAAGAAGTTCGCTGCTTTCGCAGTTGCGCCGACTGTAAGACCTAAGAAAATCGTAATAGCGTTAATAAGTCCGTTTTGCGCTGTCTTTGAAAGTCTGTCGGTAACTCCGCAAACGTTGAGAAGATTACCGAACATAAGACATCCGACAAGCGGAACAGCGTCCGGAATTATAAGTCCGCATACAAGTGTAACAAGAATCGGGAAAATTATTTTTTCAACCTTAGAAACCTGACGAAGTGTCGTCATTTTTATAGCGCGCTCTTTTTTAGTCGTAAGCAACTTCATAAGCGGCGGCTGTATCATAGGTATAAGCGCCATATAGCTATATGCCGCAATTGCGATAGCGCCGAGGAGTGCCGGTGCAAGTATCTTAGTAACAAGAATAGCCGTAGGTCCATCTGCACCGCCGATGATTCCTATTGCCGCAGCTTCCTGCGGAGTAAAAAATCCTGACATAAGAGCACCGGAAAACGCAACGAAAACTCCAAACTGCGCTCCTGCGCCGATAAGAAGACTTTTGGGATTCGCTATAAGCGGAGAAAAATCCGTCATAGCGCCGATTCCAAGGAATATGAGCGAAGGATATATACCGAGCTTTACACCAAGGTAAAGCAAGTCGAGAAATCCTCCGTCGTGTAAAATAGTGTCAATGTTTATTCCGGCAGGATCAAGAAACAGATCCATATGAAACAATCCTGCACCGGGAAGATTTCCGAGCAACATTCCTATTGAAATAGGCAACAAAAGCAAGGGTTCAAATTGCTTTACTATTGCAAGGTAAACAAGCACACCGACGATCGCAAACATAATAAGCGTCTTCCACCAATCGGGAGTGGAAAATAATCTCGCGATACCTGTTCCTTCCAAAAAATTATTAATACTTTCAATCATTTTGAATTTGCGGTCCTTTCAATTTTTTTGACGGACAAACTTAATTAAGTATTACAAGCACAGTATCGGTTTGAACTGAAGTACCGGTAGAAACCGCAACAGATGCAACTACTCCGTCGGAAGGAGCACAAATATCATTTTCCATCTTCATAGCTTCGAGCACGCAAAGCACGTCGCCCTTTGAAACCTTATCTCCGTTCTTAACATTTACTTTAATTATCGAGCCGGGCATCGGAGCTTTAACGGTCGTGCCGCCTGCAACCGATACGGGAGCGGGAGCTGCTGCGGGAGCAGGAGCGGCTGCAGGTGCGGGTGTAGCCACGGGTGCTGCGGGAGCTACGGGTGCAACTGCACCGTCGACTGAAACTTCTTCAATAACTACGTCATAAACAACGCCGTTAACTGTAACATTATATTTTTTCATATCATTTTACCAACCTTTTAATATTTTTAATGTTTTGAATTCCAAGCAGTAAAACCGTTTGCTCTTTTGAAGGAAACCACTCTAAATCCTTTGGATTCTTGCGGTATAGATTCATCGTTTTCACGCATTGAAGCAATAGCAGCTGTAATAGCCGCAACAACTGCGCCGTAATCGTCGGCAACAGGGGCGGAAGCCGGAGTGGGAATGACCGTTTCAACGGTATTTTCAGATTTTGAAGCAACTTCCCTTTTATCGTTGCCATTAGCGAGAAGTCTTCTGAAAATCTCAACGATTCCCCAAAGTATAGCAAGAACGGAAAATATTGCTACCATGCCCAGCAATGTCATCTTCAAAGAATACATTGCGCGCTCCGAAAAATCCATACCTTCGCTTGAAAGCGAAGATACAATACCAAGTAAATTATTCATATTTCAAACCTCCTGTTATCAGAGAGGCATATTTACGTGCTTGCGCAACGGCTTATCCGACGCTTTTGCAACGAGCATCGAAAAAGCGGCGCAAATACGTTGACGAAGCTCACGAGCATCTATAATATCATCAATTTCACCGTAATCTGCGGCTTTATACGGATTTGCGTATTCCGCCTTCCACTCGGATTCTACCTGTTCGCGAGTCTTATCGGCGCTTACCTTATCATCCCACAGAAAAGCAACCGACGCCTCTGCAGAAAGCATTCCGATATACGAGCTATCCAACGCAAAAGCAATATCTGAGCCAATCGATTTAGAGCCCATAAGAGTATATGCGGCGCCAACCGCGTTACCTACAACAACGCTGACCTTAGCATTGCTCGCAGACGTATACGCCAACGCCAATTTTGCCAATTCCGAAGCGAAAGGTGCGGCTTCGGCATCCTTTGTTTTTTCAATTCCGTCCGAATTTACAAGCGTAAGGAATGGTATTCCAAAGCTATCTGCAAAAGAAAGCAGCTTTGATATTTTTCTTGCGCCCTTATATGTCAAAAATCCGGAATTTACATTATGTCTGCTTCCTGCAACAGCAGTAAGTATGCCGCCAAAAGAAGCAAAACCAACAGCAGTTTCGTTTGCATAAGACGAATAGATCTCAAAGAATTTTCCGTCGTCGGCAATAGCGGCAATGAGTTCATCAAAGTCTTTACCATCAATATCAACTACTCTATTAATATCGTCTGTTGAAATTTCAAAAGATACGCCCTCTGCATTATTCTGCGGCAATATTTCAACGAGATCGCGAATTTTTGCTATTGCTTGGTCATTGTTTTCAACCGTAATAGCAGAAATGCCGTTATCCGAAAGAAATTCACTGTCTGCGGCTTCTTTACCTGTAACAAAAGGCGGATTTACATAAAGCTTTGACGAATCCTTTGCGGTTATAACGAAATCAAACATTGATGCCGCTACCGCAGAGCTTCCTGCGCAGACTCCCGAAACGAATGCGATTTGAGGAATGATACCGGATGCCTCGGAAACGCAATTCATAAAGCGACCGTAAGCGGCAAGCGCCGAAACTCCGTCGCATACAAATGCGCCGGAACTGTTAAACATACCGACGACAGGCGCTCCGTTACTTATTGCCATTTTATAAAGATTCTCAATTTTTTTTGCGTGCTTATCGTCAAAAGCACCCTTCATTTTTTCGCCATCCTGTGCAAATGCGAAAACCAACTTGCCACCAATCGAACCGTATCCGCAAACAACGCCTTCAAGCTCGTTTGAAGAACAATTTCTGCGAACATAAGAACCGATCTCGACAAAAGTTCCGCTATCAAACAAGGTGTTGATATCACGGACAGCAATCGTGTTCATTTTTTCCATTTTTGTGTGCCTCCGTTGGGTATGATCCTTCTTTATTTTTGCCAAATAGCAAATGGAACCATTCTCCCCGATTATATGAATATGATATCATAAATTTAATTTAATGTCAATAGAAACACCCCAAAAAAAGCATAAAATATGTCATATTATTACAATATTTTAAGTTCATTTTTCCAATAAAAAAGGACTGCTGAAATGAACACAAAGTGTTACGCAACAGTCCTTATAATTAAATTACAAAAATGCGATTTGAAAAAAAATTATGCAAGCGTTTTCGCAAGCGCGCGAACCTTTTCAATAGCTTCTACACTTCCCGTGCTTTCCATTGAACGCAAAGAAGCTGCGGCAACTGCATTTCCGTCTGCAATCGCGCTTTCAAGAGATTCGTCGTTATATGCTGCCAGAAGCACACCCGCACAAAATGCGTCGCCCGCGCCCGTGGTATTAACTATAAATCCTTTCGGTAGCTTTAAACTCGGAACTTCAACGAGATTATCGTTTTCATCAATACCGAATCCACCCTCGGGACAATGGATAACGACCCAACGACGAACACCCAACGAACGAAGCTTTTTGAGCACATCGGGAATCAGTTCTCTTTTCAAAGCACCGTCCGGGCTTCTGAGCTCAACGCCAACCACGCGTCCGGCTTCAATTTCGTTTGCTATAAAATAATCGGTATATTTTAATGCAGGAGGTATAATCGTTAAATATCGATTTCCGACTTCGCTTACAACGTCAATAGATGTACGAACACCGGCATCCTGTATCTTTTTAAGCAATCTTGCCGCCTTTGTTCCGTATTCGGCATCCGAAGCATCAAGTTCCTTGAGCAGGAGCAAATATCCGAGATGGAACAGCTTGCAATCAAGAGCACCTATATCAACGTCCTCAACAGTAAACGTATCGCAAGCTCCGCCGTATGTAAAGAAAGTACGTGTGAGGTCTTTTTTTGAAAGATAAACATCGGTGAACGACGTAGTTCCGCGTCTTATAATATTTGACGTGTCAATATTTTTATACTCAGAGAATTTTTCGAGTATCTTATCACCGTTCGTATCTTCTCCGATCACGCCGAAAAACTGCAATTTCAAATCAGGGTCAAGTATAGCCAAATCCAAGCCGGTATTACATACCAAACCACCCGTTGCATATCTCATATCTTCAATTTGACAAAGCTCAGAAGCTTTTGGAAATGCTTTGATGGTTTTTATAACATCCATTATAAGATTCCCGGCAACTCCAATTCCTTTTTCCATAAAATCTCCTTTATTTACCGGAAAATACTTTAAGAGCTTTAAAGACGTCATCCTTCATAGCAGAAACAGCTCTCAAAGCCACGTCGTGATATAACAATTTTCCATTATTTTCTTTAACAAGCTCTTCGGTTGCCTTGCCGCCCGCTAAAGCCATATACGTATAATAGTTGATCTTTCTTATTCCTGCGGCAATAACACGCTTATAATCCTCGGTGCTTACGCCCGAACCGCCGTGCATGACCAAAGGAGTGGAAATTTTAGATGCTATGCTTGAAACAACATCAACGTTAATATTCGGTTTTTGCGTGTAAACTCCGTGAACGGTACCAAATGAAATTGCCAAAGCGTCTACCTTAGTAAGCTCGGCAAAACGAGCCGCAGAATCCGGATCTGTATAGAAAGCTGAACTGTCAAGCTTCGAAGCTGCTTCTTCATCAATACTTTCGCCGCCAACACTGCTTGGCATTGCACCTATTTCCGCTTCGACCTGAACCCCCATAGCATGCGCCGCAGCAACTACAGACGCAGTTTCCGCCACATTAACGTCAAACGGCTTTACAGATGCGTCATACATAACAGATGTAACGCCAAGGCGAATTGCGCGAAGAACATAATCTCGGTCAGAACCGTGATCAAGATGAACACATACCGGAACCTTTGCAAGCTTTGCAGCCACAAGGAACATCGGTATAATTTTTTCCATCTTGGCAATGTTCATATCCTCATGTGCCTGAGAATGTTGAAGAATAAGAGGCACATTTAATTCTTCCGCAGCCATAACGGCGGCTTCTGCCATTTCCAAGGTTGTGCAGTTTATCGCGCCAATAGCAGTATTGGTATCATTGGCAACTTTTAAAACGTCATTTAATGTTGCAAGCATATTTTTCTCCTAATTGACAACTAAAAAACAGAATCAGTCTTTTTTCTTTTTAATTGCAACTGCCGCTGCCGCTGCAACAAATATCATAACCGTTCCGCTTACAATTGCACCCTGGCATCCTCCGGGAGTTATAACCTCATCTGTATCTCCAGGCGTTGTAACGTCGCCCGTATCTCCGTTAGGCGTTGTAACATCACCCGTATCTCCGTTAGGCGTTGTAACGTCGTCACCCGGTGTTGTAACATCGGGATCATCCGAGAATTCGGGTGTCTTGGAATCCTCTGTAATAAACATCTCATCCAAGGATTTTGTAACAACAAAGGTTTTTGATACAGTTATAGTTCCGCCATTGTTAAATACACAGTTATAACCGTTTGGTATTTTTGTAACTCCGCTTTTAAAATTAAATCCAAAACCCGGACGTAAATTAGCCGTAGCGGTATACGTCTTCCCCATTTCGAATTTTATAAACGATTGTCCGTTTTCATCAACCCAAGTCACGCCGTCGGTAGAAGCAATGTCTTCTTCTAAATAGATATAATTACGTCTGACTCCACCTGCAAGCGGCTCTTTGAAAATTTCATCTCCCAGATCTTCAATAGTCTTTCCTGCAGCAACGTCTTCCCAAATTTTCAAGCTCGACAAATACATATTATTGTATACTGTTTTGCCCCCGGACAATACGTTGTTAGGCTGAAACGGGCTATCATTGCTTCCGATATATGATACAGTAAAACCCAATGATCCGTTTGCAGTACCTTTAGGACTAGTAACTACATAAGAACCCTCGCCTCGACTTTCTCCTGTGATCCCTTTAACTGAAAAATGGATCTCCCATTTGTTTGCTGACGTGTTATACTCATTCCAAATACGAATTGTCTGAACATATGTTTGTCCAAGACGACCATTCTCTGATGTATTAAAATCGGATTGAAGATTATTTCCATTCATAATTGGATATTGAGGATTGAATTGAATGTATTTTCCATAGTTTTTCTTTTCGGCAAGAAGTTTAGTAAAGTTCGGAATAGTTCCGGAAATCTCAACAGCCCAAGATTTATTGGCGTCCAAAGCAATCGGCGTGTCAAGTTCAAAATATCCGCCATTGCAATAAAGATCGCCTAACGAAGTATGGAAACCCTGCTTAAACGAATCGTTCGGTGCTCTATACGATGTTGACTTAATATAGTACATTTCATTATTTCCGCTGGAAGCGGGAATGCTGATATCACCATCTTCATATGATAAAGCTTCTTCAAAATCCCATTCATAAAATTGGGGTTCGGTTGCCGCAGAAGTTGATATTGCAAGCATCGGAATAATTGCGAGCGCACAAATCAAAAGCGCGGAAATAAAAGCAGTAATTTTTTTCATATGTACCTCCAAAAATAACTTTTTTTAATTATAACACAATTTAAGCTTATATTCAACAACAAAATAAAATTTATCTGTACAAAATGGTAAACATTCGGTTAATAAAAAATGACTTCAAGGTCACAAGTGTTAAATTTAAATATTTTAACGACCACATAAACGGTAACCGCAATCGAAAGCAACACCGTTATAATTACAGTCGGTGTATCCCACCAAGTTCCCGTTCCGAGCCGAGGCATAAAATCACCGCCGAAATTATAAATAGCATGAAGAATTACGCAAAACCAAATATTTTTGGTTTCAATAAGCACAAAAGAACACATTCCGCCTATTAAAAACGAATATCCGATCTGCAAAAAAACCGACACAGGATCTGCGCCCGAGATAATATTCAAAATATGAATCAAACCGAACATGATAGAGGTAAGCAAAATCGATGTGAAAACATCCTTGGAATTTTTACGTCTTTTTTCAAGTATCACCGAAAAGATAACACCTCGAAATGCAAACTCCTCGAAAAGTGCCACAAAAAAACACTCCATTGCAAAAATCGGCACGTATTCGATGGGAGAATTCAAAACGGCATCTCCACGAACAAAAGAAATAATCGGAAAATTATTGATTACAACGGCGAAGCAAGGCAAAATAACCAAAAGTGATTTCCAAAATGGCTTTCGAAACGGATTCATATACCGATATCCGAAATAAACAGCCGCAGCTATAAATACCGCACTTCCCATCGCTCTTGAAAAAATCATATTAAACATTCTCGCCAAAAGCTCGTTTTCAGAATCGAAGGAAATCATTTTCGTTTCTATAAGAATAAGGGCAACACCCGCAAGCGCCATAACCGAAAGGCAAACGTGATTTTTAAATTTTTTTCGATTCATTTTTCACCTCGAAATTTATATATCACCTTTAGGTTGAATTCTTTTGACCGCAAAGCAGAGCAAAACTCCGACCGCGAACAGCACGACTGCCGTAAGCTGTGACGGTGTAATCAAATCAAAAAACGTAGCTCCTCTTTCATCTGCGCGTAAATATTCTATAAAAAAGCGCCACACTCCGTAAGAGCAACAGTATATAGAAAGACCAAAACGCTTATTTTTTAAAATTCGCCAAGCCAAAAATCCGCTGAGAGCAAAAAGGAAAATTGCTTCAAAAAGCTGAACGGGTATCGTGTTATATCCCAACCCCTCGTTCCAAACGCCCAACCACGAATCTGTTTTAGCACCGTAACAGCACCCTGCGGTAAGACAGCCCAGACGTCCAAACGCATGAGCGCCCGAAACCGACACGGCGCAAATATCTACGATAGAAAATGCATTTTGAAGGTGATATTTATCTGTGAACAGAAAATGGCCCGCAATAAAGTAAATAATCAAAAAAAACGCAGCGCCGCCTATAAGACCGCCGTAAAAGGTCGCTCCCGTATTTGACGATATCTCAAATTTTTTACCGTCCAAATAGTTATAAAACGCCTGAAAAACCACCGCCGAGCCATATCCGAAAACTATTGCCGAAACTCCGCCGAGCACGACAAGATTTTGCAGACCGCTCTTTATTTTTTTTCTGTCGGCAAGCACCCTGAATACGACAAGCGCATATATAATTCCAATCAAAATAAATATTTCATATAAGCTCATATCAAGGAAAACAACATAAGGGTACATAAAATCACCTCGCTCTTATAATATTATAAATCAATACAAAGATTTCGTCAAGTTTTTTTGATTAGATGTTTTTGGGAAGACATTTCCCACCCTTTTGCTCGGCATTGACCGGCGGCGTCCGACGGTCCGCAATCCGCGCCGCGCGAAAATCTAGTGGCGTTCATCGAACGCCCGAAAAACCCGAAAAAACAAAAAAAATAACGGGCGATCAATGATCGCCCCTACAAGATTTATTTATCGCGGGAATGGGAAGCCGGTCCCTACGGCGTAAAATTCAATTTCGCGCCGCGCGAGGACAAAAAACACATGGGCCGCCGAAAAACGGCTCCCTTGTGTAAAAAGAGCCGTTTCTTTTATTCCTCCAGCAAGCCCAATTTTCGGATCTGCTCGATTACCGAATGAACGTCCTGCGCTATTATTTCCTTGGGCGCGTCGTAGATCTCGAGCATATTCTCGACGATCTTCTCCTCGGTCGTATCGTTTTGAAGAAACACGAATATATCGTGCGCCGTTTTATTGTTGCGGAGCATACCGCTAAAGCTTTTTGCCGCCTCGCCCTGCGTGATTCCCAAAAAATCATCACCGACGTTATGCAGCAAAACTCCGGATTTTAATTTCATAATAGATCATCCCCCAAAAATGGTTTTATACACGAGCCGCACCGCATCGTAGGATATATTGCACCCCAACGAATATACGTCGCAATTTGCGAGAGCCGACACAAGCTCCAGAGCTTTAAAAAGCTTGGGTACGGGCTCGGGTCTGTGCGCCTGCTTTAACAGCAACGCAAACGCCTCGTCGCGCGACAGTCTTCTGATATTGTTTTCACTGTCCTGATGAAGAACCACTATCGCCTTTACGTCAGCCGAGGTGTTTATGTGTAAATGAGATTTACCCGAAAAAGGAGTACCGTAAACAACAGCTTTACCGTCAGAAATTTTCAACAGCGGCTTATCGTCGTTTATGATAGTGACACGGTCGCCGAAATATTCCTTCCAAAGCCGCGACTGAGTAGATTTTCCGACGCCGCTCGGCGCGGTAAAGAGTACAGCCTCTCCGTCTATGGAAATCGCCGACGAATGAAAAAGCAGAATATCATTTTCGACCAACCTTTCGCAAAGCGCGCGATATATCGCCACCAGCTCAAAGCTGACGTCGCCTATACGGACGTCGCCTGCGTTGGGATCGAATTTTGATTTTGAAAGCTTTTCTTTTTCCCTTTCGATATCGGCTTGTCCGACCGAAATAGAAAATTCGGGCGCGTCATTCGTTCTGTATCCCGCAAAAAAGCTGTGAACCTGCTCTTTTTCGGACACAAGCTCAAAGGTATGCTCGGCTATACTGTAATTAAACTTCATCATCTTCCTCTTTTTCTAAAAAAAGGACTGTACCATTATATGCACTCCAAAGGCGTGCGCCTTTGGAGTGCATAGTCAGAACAGACCTTTGTCTTA
>JAZNBI010000057.1:0-2153 GCA_045586995.1 Eubacteriales bacterium
CACCGTCATACACCTGCGTTACGGCACCGGACATCGGCAAATTCACAAGAATAGCTCCAAAGCCCATCGGCAAAAGCAATGTCGGCTCCATCTCTTTGCGGATAGCCAAATAAATCAACACTCCGCCAAGTATCCACATAACGACCTGTTGCCATGTGATATTAAGTACGTTTGAAAATAAATCGAGCATTTTGTTCCTCCAAGCAGTCAAAAATATCATAATTTTTAATTGTTTTACTTATTGGTGAATAATAACTGCGGTATGATTCAATACAATAAATAAAAGAACCGATAAGAATTGCATTTAAACAATACTTCCCATTATAAGCACATATATAGGTGTCACACAAAAGAACATTTGTCAACACAAAGAAAAACAAAATGGGCTGCTGTAAATTGCACAGAGCAACCAACATCAAACCCATTTTAAAAACATTAGAAAATCGCAAAAAATATCTTAAATAATCAATATTTCAAAAAGCTCTCCAATTCTTCCGCATGCATTTCCTCATCACTTGCAATTTTTAAAAGCAGATCAGAAATATTCGAATCATTTGTCATAGAGGCAAGCTTTCTGTATGTATCCGCTCCCGATTTTTCCTTGCGAATATCCTCGGCAACGACCTTTTTGGCAGATGCGATATTTTGGTTTTCGTCATTAGCCGATAAATTAATAAGACCGCTCTGTACTCGTGCGCGGAAAGAGGGATTTGCCCCAAGCTTCAATATTAGTTTGCCCAGCGCCTCAAAATGCCACATCTCGGTAAGCGCAATTTCTTCAAGCAGCATAGAAAGCTCGGGAATGGCTTCTTCGAAAATTATACTCTGATATACATACTCCGAAATACCCTCCAATTCATCGAGCAACGGGCGCTGAAGCATACGCGCAAATCTTAAATTTTCCGAAATATTATTGGGAATTTCATATCTTTGAGAATTCGATTCTCCGTAATTGTTCATAAACACACCTCCGAAATAAACCCTTCTCTATCATTTATATGCGCAAAGGCAAAATTTGCCATAAAACTATTGAAAACACATAGTAAATAATGTATAATGTATAATGAATTTGAATAAACAGTTCTACCGTTTAAAAAAACGAGGTTCCAAAATGAAAAATTTGATGTCTTACCGCAACCTTACCGAATTTATAAAATACGCCTTTGTCGGCGGATTTTCCGCTCTGGTGGATATGGCTGTGCTTTATTGCTTTACGGAATTTGTCTTTGAAAGCCAAAAGACAGGGCTTGCGCTTACTGTGAGCGTTGCCGCGGGCTTTTTTGTAGGACTTGCGGTAAATTATTTTCTTTCTCTGGTGTTCGTGTTTACATCTGCCGAACAGAAAAGAAAAGGACGGAAATTATCTTCATTTTTGATATATGCCGCCGTAGGAATTATAGGACTTGGCTTAACGGAAGGACTTATGCATCTCGGTATGCTGTTTGTAAGCCGTGAAGGCTTTTGGTATCTTTTACTCAACTGCTTTGTAAAAGGCGTTGTGCTTATATGGAACTACATCGGAAGAAAGATTTTTGTATATAAGGGAAAATAAACTTAAAGGAGTAATAAGCTTTGAACACCGCCATTGAAAATAAAAAGAAAGCAATAATCATCGGTGCAGGGCCCGCAGGGCTCACGGCTGCATATTGTCTTTTAAAGGAAACGGATATAATTCCGATAATATTGGAGCAGGAAAATTTTGTGGGCGGTATTTCGCGCACCGCCGAATATAAGGGCAACCGAATCGACATAGGAGGACATCGTTTCTTTTCAAAAAGTCCCGAGGTAAATGCGCTTTGGCAGGAACTAATGCCTATGCAATCAAAGCCGTCATACGATGACATCCTTTTGAAGAACGAAAAAGCTTTGCCAAAGCACGGCCCGGATCCGCAAAAGGATGATGAGGTAATGCTGCTCCGCCGACGCGTTTCAAGAATTTATTATTTGCATAAATTTTTTGACTATCCCATCAGCTTAAAACCCGAAACCTTTAAAAATATGGGATTTGTACGCACCGTAAAGGCGGGATTCGGATACTTATGGTCGGCAGTTTTCAAGCGTAAGGAGGATAACCTTGCAAACTTTTATATTAATCGTTTCGGAAAACCTTTGTACGAAATGTTTTTTGAGGATTATACCGAAAAGGTTTGGGG
>JAZNBI010000058.1:0-4066 GCA_045586995.1 Eubacteriales bacterium
GCAGAGCTTTTCGGAGATAAAACACTTTATTTTTACAAGGATGCAAATGAATATAACGAATATTCTTATCAACGCCTTTGGGACGAGATGAACTATATAGGCACGGCCTTTTGCAAGCTCGGTGTAAGGACCTCTGCCGTCGCGGTCAGCGGTGACACCCACCCGAGATGGATAGCGACCTATCTTGCAACCGTAAACGGTAACGGCTGTATCGTTCCTATCGACAAGGATATTTCAACCGAGGAAACGGTAAAGTTCTTTGAGCTTGCCGAGGTCGAGGTTTTCGTGTATACCAAGGCGCAAAACGAAAAGGCAAGACAGATTTCGGAGCTTTGCCCGAATATCAAATATTTTATTCCGATACATCCCGACGAAAATGCCGAATTTTCGGAAAAGGTCATTACTATTGAAAAGCTGATCGAGATGGGAAAAGCCGAAATAGAAAACGGAAATACCGAATATCTTGACGTTGAACTTGATATGTTTAAAATGTCAGCATTGCTCTTTACCTCCGGAACGACCGGAACGAGCAAGGGCGTTATGCTTTCCAATCACAATCTCACAGCCGCAACGAATGCGTCGGTGCTTTCGATGTCGTATGACGACAGAAACACCTTCGTTTCCTGCCTGCCGCCCCACCATTCTTATGAAATTACCTGCGGTCATTTCGCGATTATGGACCTCGGCGCGCAGATTCTTATAAACGATAGCTTAAAGCACGTTATGAGAAACTTTTCTTCATTTAAGCCAAACGCTTTGATGCTTGTGCCGCTTTTTGTCGAAACAATGCATAAAAAGATTTGGGAAGAGGTTAGAAAGCAGGGCAAAACAAAGCAGCTTCGTATGCTTATGAAGATCAGTAACTCGATGCTTGCTTTGGGTATTGATAAGAGAGAAACGCTTTTCAAGCAGGTTTTGTGCGCTTTCGGCGGAAATCTCAAGAGTATCGTTTGCGGAGGCGCTCCGCTTTCACCTGAGCTTATCAAGGACTTTTACGCTTTCGGTATCACGGTGCTCGAGGGCTATGGAATTACCGAATGTGCGCCGCTTGTTGCGGTAAACTCGCCGGGAAAGGTTAAATTCCACTCGGTCGGAACGCCAGTCGTTGGCTGTCAGGTCAAGATCGACAAGGAGGATTCCGAGGAAACGGGAGAAATACTCGTAAAGGGTGAAAACGTTATGATGGGATACTACAAGAATCCCGAAGCAACCGCCGAAGTGTTTACCGAGGACGGCTGGTTCAGAACAGGCGATATCGGATATATGGACGAGGAAGGTTATATCTTTATTACGGGACGTAAAAAGAACGTAATTATTCTCAGCAACGGTAAAAACGTATTCCCCGAGGAGCTCGAGGAATATATCGGCAGATCCGAGATCATACTTGAATCGGTCGTGCTTTGCCGCGAAAACGAAACGGGCGAAAAGACGATAACCGCCATAGTCGTTCCGAATACGGCTATGCTTGAGGGTAAGAACGATGACGAAATTTACGGATTGATCAAGGACGAGATCGCAGATATAAATAAAAAACTGCCGTCGTTTAAGCAGATTCGTAAGATAGAAATCAGAAACGAGCCCTTTGAAAGAACCACTTCGAAGAAGATCAAGAGATTTAAAGTAAATTAATTTTTGGAGGAAAATATAATGTTTGAAAAACTCAAAGAAATTTTAGTTGATGAGCTTCAGCTTGACGCAGACAGTATTACAATGGAGTCCGAGCTTTCCAATGACCTTGGAATCAATTCCATTGAGCTTGCCGACTTGGTTATGCTTTGCGAAGATAAATTTGACATCGAAATTCAGGATGATGATATTCACAATTTCGTTACGGTTGAGGACGTTGTTCGCTACTTAGAAAAAATTGCCGCTTAATTAAGATGTCTGCGGTTAGTTAATACATATTTTATCGAATAAAGTTTACACAAAAAAAGCGATATCTCTCATACAGAATAAATCTGTGGGGATATTGCTTTTTTGTAAATATACGTTCTTTGGTTTGCCGAGGGCGTTTGTGAGATCAAATTAGCCGCAACAATGAAATAAAATACAAATCGGCAGAGAGATTGTTCTCTCTGCCGATTTTCGTTGTAGGGGCGTTCATTGAACGCCCGTTTTTGTACGTCGGGGGTGGTATTGACTTAAAAATCAAACCGAATTATTTAACCATATCGCCTAAAATCTCTGCCGCTTTTTCGAGGGCTTCGTCAACCTTGGAAATGTCGCGTCCGCCGGACATAGCATTATCCGGACGTCCGCCGCCCTTGCCTCCCGTAACGGCGCTGACTCCGCTTACCAATTTGCCGCAATGAGCGCCTGCCGCAACGGCATCCTTGCCTGCGGTGGAGATAAAGTTGAGCTTTCCGTCGCACGTGACTGCCAAAACGCAAACGCAATCGGCACCGTTTGCCTTGATTTCGTCTGCGAGCTGGCGTGCTATCTCGGTAGGTGTGTTTTCAAGCTTTGCACAGATAAGCTTTATGCCCTTTACCTGAACTTGGTTTTTCATAATATCGTCGAGCTTTGAGGATGCCAGCTTTGAATTAAGCGATTCTATTTCCTTTTTCATAGCTCTTATTTCGCTCTGTAATTGAGCTGCGCGCTTTGCTATATCGGCGGTATTCTGAGATTTAAGCTCGTCCGCAGTGTCTGCAATAAGAGCGTCCTTTCGGTCGATGAGCTCAAGCACCGAAAGTCCCGTAACCGATTCGATACGTCTGACGCCTGCGGCAACAGAGGATTCCGAAATTATTCTGTAAAGACCTATTTTTGCGGTATTGTCTATATGAGTGCCTCCGCAAAGCTCGGTCGATGCATCTCCCATTTTAACGACGCGAACTATCTTGCCGTATTTTTCTCCGAACAGCGCCATAGCGCCCATCTTTTTCGCTTCGTTTATATCCTTTTCGGAACATTCAACGTCAATACCCGAAAGAATTGCCGCATTAACAAGCGATTCAACCCTTGCAAGCTCCTCCTTTGTCATAGCGGAGAAGTGGGTGAAGTCGAAACGCGCGTAATCCTCGCACACGTAAGAGCCCGCCTGCTCGACGTGACTGCCGAGAACGGTACGGAGCGCCGCCTGAAGCAGATGGCAGGAGGAGTGGTTTCTGCGAATGGCGTTTCTGCGCTCTACGTCAATAGACGCGACTACATTGTCGCCTGCTTTCAAAACGCCGCTTTCGACAGAGCAGATGTGGACGTAAATGCCATCCGTCTTTTTGGTGTCCGTAACCTTTATACGAAGCTCGCTGTTATCGTCTGCACCGACGATGATTCCCGTATCGCCTACCTGACCGCCGCTTTCGCCGTAAAAGGGAGTGCAGTTAAGCACGAGCGAGAATTCGCCCTCGCTGATTTCGTCCACGCTCATATCATCGGCTATAATCGCGATGACCTTTGCTGCACAGGTGTTCTCCGTGTAGCCGGTAAAGGTGGTTTTCGGCAGGTCGGACAGCAAGGTTTTAGAGCTGTCACTCCAGCCGCTTATATTTGCGCGTGCGTCGCGCGCGCGCTTGCGCTGCTCTTGCATAAGAGCTGTGAAGGCGTTTTCATCTATATCAAGACCGTTTTCAGCGGCGATCTCACGCGTCAGGTCAACGGGGAAGCCGAAGGTATCGTAAAGCTTAAAGGCATCCTCTCCCGAAATGCGCGCTTCGGAGCTGCTTTTGACCGACTCGATAATTTCGTTTAAGATAGAAAGACCTGCATCTATTGTGGAATTGAAGCGTTGTTCCTCAATTGAAATAACCTTCATAATGTAATCGTGCTTTTCGGCAAGCTCGGGATATGCATCGACGTTTTGAGATATAACGACCTCGCAGATCTCGGTGAGAAATTCGCGGTTGATACCGAGCAGCTTTCCGTGGCGAGATGCACGGCGAAGAATTCGGCGAAGAACGTATCCTCTGCCCTCGTTGGAGGGAATAACTCCGTCGCAGATCATAAAGGTAGCTCCTCTGAGGTGGTCGGTAACCACTCTTATGGAAACGTCGTCCTTGTAGTTTTTGCCGTATGTTTTACCCGAAATGGCGCATACCGTGTCGAGAATTTTACGCACGGTGTC
>JAZNBI010000059.1:0-4709 GCA_045586995.1 Eubacteriales bacterium
GTCTACTGCGCTTGTGGAGTCATCGAGGATCAGAACCTTCGGCTGTTTGAGCAGTGCGCGGGCTATGCAAAGACGCTGCTTCTGACCGCCGGATACGTTGGTACCGCCCTGCTCGATGTACGTATCGTACTTATCCGGGAAGCTCTGTATAAATTCGTCTGCACAGGCAAGACGGCAGACGTGCTCGATCTCTTCGTCAGTGGCGTGTTCGTTGCCCCAGCGCAGATTTTCTTTGATCGTGCCGGAAAACAGTTCGTTCTTCTGCAGTACCATGGCAACGGCGTTGCGGAGTACATCCAGATCATAGTTTCTGACGTCGATGCCGCCGAGGGTGAGCCGTCCGCCCGTTACGTCATACAGACGGGGAATCAGCTGAACAAGACTGGATTTGGACGAACCCGTACCGCCGATGATACCTACAGTTTCACCGGATGCGATGGACAGATTGACATTGTCCAGCACCTTTTTGTCGGCTTTGGAAGCATAAACGAAATCCACATCTTCAAAACGGATGGAGCCGTCTTTTACCGTCATTACGGGATCCGCGGGATTTGCGATATCGGTCTTCTCGTCCAGAATTTCCGCAATACGGCGTGCGGAAGCGAGAGAGATGGTCATCATAGCAAACACCATGGACAGCGCCATCAGGCTCATGAGAATCTGTAGCGCATATGCAAACATTGCGGTCAGGTCGCCCGTTGTCATGCCCAGAGCGGTATTGTTTCCGCTGGCAATGATCGCCTTCGCACCGATCCACGAAATGAGAATCATGGACACATACATGAAGAACTGCATAATAGGAGAGTTGAACGCCAGAAGCCGCTCGCCTTTTGCGAAATCGCTGTAAATGTTCTTCGAGATTCCCTTAAACTTTGCGATCTCGTGGTCTTCCTGATTGAAGGATTTTACCACACGGATGCCGCGGACATTTTCCTGTACCACGTTATTCAGCTCGTCATAGGTACGGAAAACACGGGTAAACACAGGATGTACCTTTCTGACAATCAGAACCAGCAAAAACGCCATAACCGGGATAATGCCGAGGAAAATCATGGAAATGGAGCTGCTGATGCTGAAGGATACCGCCATGGAGAAGATCAGCATGATTGGACCGCGGATCGCCATACGGATCAGCATCTGATAGGAGTTCTGAATATTGGTAACATCGGTCGTCAGACGGGTGACGATGGACGCGGTTGAAAACTTGTCAATGTTGGAAAAGGCGAAGGTCTGCACGTTATCGTACATATCCTGGCGCAGATTCGCGGAAAATCCCACCGAGGTTCTGGCAGCAATGTGTGCCGACAGCACGCCCGTAAAAAGCTGAAGTGCGGCAAATATCAAGAGAACGATACCATATTTCCAGACGGCATTCATTTCGCCGGGATCGATACCCTTGTCGATGATGTCTGCCATACAAAGCGGTATCAGAATTTCAAATGCCGCCTCCAGTATCGACAGGAGAATGGTGATGACGGAGCCTTTTTTGTGTTCCCGCAAGCTCCTTGCCAATGTTTTAATCATAGGTTCCTCCTTTTAGTGTAGTGCGCTACACTTTTTATCTAAAACAGAGCCGATGGTGTATCGGCTCAGCTTATTCAAGATTTTTGTAAATGGCAGCCAGCATTTCCCGCAGATGTTCGATATCCGCCTCGGAAAGCGAGGACAGCATTTTCTGCTCGTTTGCTGAAATGTCATGTTCCATGTCGATTCCCAGCGCTTGGGCTGCTTCTGTCAGCTTCACGATTTTATTTCGTTTATCCTGATCGTCGATCCAACTTGTGACGTGACCGTTCTGCTCCATTCTGGAAACAATGCCCACCACCGTCGGATGCGATACTTCGAGAAATACTTCGATTTCTTTCTGCGTCGCCTGTCCGCCGTTGTTGTGCAAAAAAGCGAATACTCGGCTTTGCGCCAAAGTAAGATTATACTGCTTCAGGTCTGCATCGGCTTTCATCTTTAATTTGTCATTGATGTTTTTGATAAGATAACCGATATCTCGTTCAAGCATTGACCATCCCTCCACAGAATTATGTAGCACGCTACATATTATAGCACATCATGTAGCTTTCGTCAAGAGGATTCCAAAACTCTTTTTCATTTGTTGAGTATTGATATCTATATGCTATACTGTATGCAAAACGTCGAGAAGAATTGCGGCTTCGCATACGGGAAATTTTCGATGAGAACAATCAGATCTTCGGGGCTGCCAAAATTACAGCCGTTTTGAAAAACGAAGGCATTAAGACAAGTAAAAAAATGGTAAGGACTCTTATGCGCGATATGGGATTGGTCAGCATCCGTCAATCAGCAAAGAAACTATATGAGGATGAAGGACGCGAATACAAAAATCACCTTAACCAAGAATTTGACGTAGACAAGCCAAACGAGGTATGGGTTAGTGATGTTACCTATTTCAAATATAATGAAAACGTTTATTATATTTGTGCAATCATCGACTTATTCTCCCGTATGGTCGTGGGGTATAAAATCGGAAAAACTAACAGTACGCAGCTCGTAAAGTCAACTCTTCAAATTGAGTATAAAGAACGTCAACCGGATTCAAATTTGATCTTCCATACCGACCGAGGTGGCAACTACTGTTCCAAAACAATAAACGATTATATTCGGTCACTGAACATCACACATTCTTTCTCGCGTTCATATGTCCCGTATGACAATTCTGTCATGGAATCGTTCTTTTCACCTATGAAACGTGAGGAACTATATAGGACGAAGTACCGTTCAGAAGCAGACTTTAGGAATGCGGAGATCAGTACATAATTTTCTATAATACCAAACGTCCGCACCGAAAACTGCAATACAAGACTCCCAAACAGAAGGAAGAGGAATATGCTTTGGAATATGAGGATTTATAAGACCTGTGCAGTCAGACTGACGGGTTCGAAAAGGATTGTTTTTGAATTTTTGGATTGCGAAATTTGACTTTTTCTGTTTTGAGTCCGAATGGCAAAAAGAAAATGCGGCCTCAAAAAGCCGCATAAATACTGGGTTTTATAACAAAAACACCATTGAGTCCGAACTTGGGGGTTCAGATTTCAATGGTGTCTTCATAAAAAAGATATTTTCCGGTTTTCGTGATCAGATTTGAACCTACACATAAACAAATCAGACATTAACCGATGGCAATAATTCAAAGCAGGCTCAATCAGCAATCGGAGTTAGTTTATTGTGGTGGTATTAAAACTTCGTACTTGGCTAACCACTCATTTAGCTTTTTTATTTGTGATGCAAGATCATTTATATCCACCGATTCCTGATTTGAATTCATATCATCTACAGATATTGAAATATCTTCAAGAGTATTCAATACATCTTCAAGTTGAAGTATCAGTTGATCGTGGGATATTAGATCATTACTTTCTATTGTTTCTATCGTTTTAATCTTATGACTGATTTGCTCAAGGTAATTGAGTTCGTTTGATGGAATCAAGGATTGGATAATTGGTACAAACGAAACAACCAATGCTATGATGGAGATGATTAAGGGAATGCGGAACTGCCATTCGCCGGTAGTAGTATATAGTTGGTTGGCGAACAATTGTAGCCTTTCGGTTGCGATTATTTTTCTCCCAATATATTCCTCGCAATTCTTGAGATATTCATTGTTCAATACCCATTCTTCATCCATGTAGGATGAAATAAAGTAATTTGGTGGTGAATCATATAACTCAGTAACACAGACAAGTGTTCTTGTGATTGGATTTACTGATGATTTAGAATTTTTGTCTTTGTGGATTATGAATGGGCTCTCTTGTTTGGGTTCTTTGGACTTAAGCTCGAACAAGATGCCCAGGTCATCAACAGTAATATCCTTGGGAACATCTATAATAAGCGATTCTTGTCGCAGATATGCCCACAAACTCAAAAACTCAATTATATTTTTGAAATTATCCGCAACATATACACCCTTTTCCATAAAGTCAAAGCTGAATCTTTCACCCTTATATTCGATTTCAACAGGTTTTACATCATGAATTAGATTGGCTTTACGATACTCCCAAGCATCATCAGGAATATCTTCTGGCTTTCGCCGTAGTTTTATTTCGGAATTAATTGTTCCTAAGACTCCCATATTCATAGGAGTCGTCCCTTTGACATAGGCTTTATCTTCATCAATAATTACCTTATATTCTTTTCCATCTTGTTCTTCCGCGAACTTTGCAGTAGGACGAGTCAAATCATACTTACAAAGATGCCATTTTCCAAATTCTCTTAGATATGATGGGATGTCATAAACACGTTTATCAATGATGGCATCAACTATACGTTTTTTGTGTTTTGAAAGTTTCATTATTTCACCTTTGAGGTTTTGGACTAAATCTCTGAGAGATGATACAAATATTATACCATAGAATTGTGAATGATTTTTTTGCTCTTATCACGAGTGAGAATCTTATAATTCTACGATAAAAACATTTTCGCATTCATCACACATTAAATGTATTGCCTTGATTTTGTCGTTTTGGTCTGTATCAATATTATTTACTGTTAATTTCTTACTCTTGCAGACTGGACAACCATGTTGAGAAATAGGATCATGTACTTTTTGCAACACATTTTCGTATACACCAACAAGAGAAATACATAAGGCAACACATGTGGAAGCTTCGTAATATGTTGCACTACTCGAATGAGTAATTTTATTTGCATAATCCCATGTTGCCTCAGTCAATTTTTTAATT
>JAZNBI010000060.1:0-2499 GCA_045586995.1 Eubacteriales bacterium
GCGATGTATTTCCCCCGTTTCCATTGTGTAAATTCGAGTTGTATTTATATTGCTGTGCCCGAGAATATCGGAAAGGCGAACGATATCCTTTTGTATGCTATAATAAGTGCGCGCGAAAAGGTGGCGGAGGTTGTGCGGAAAGACCTTCTTCTCCGACACTTTCGCCACCTTGCATAATTTCTTCATATCACTCCAAATATTCGATCTATCAAGCGGATTGCCGTTCTTCGTCACGAACACGGAACCGCTTTTTATTTTTTGATCCTTGATATACTGCTTCAATATCTGACAAAGCTGCTTTGGCAAAAACACCTGTCTGCGTTTGCCCTTGCAGTTGATCTCAGCAATACCACGCGCAACTGCCTCCACCGTAACGTAACGCACCTCGGACACACGAATTCCCGTAGAGCATATCGTCTGCATCAATAGATACAAACGCTCGTTTTTCTTCTGCTTTGCCGCCTGCAAAAGGCGGTCGTATTCTGCTTTGGTCAGTTCTTTGTCCGTTGATGCGAAAATCTGCTTTTGAATTTTAAGATTCTTTACTCTCAGATCGTACCATTCCATAAAGTTGAAAAAGCTATTGAGTGATGAGAGCGCAGCATTGACACTTGCGAGCGCGTAATGTTCGCAAAGATAGGATTTATAAGCAAGAACCGCCGTTTTAGACAATTCCTGCTCACCAAGCCATAATTGAAATTCACCTACATCGTGAAGATACTTGTTGACGGTTGCCGCCGCCTTTTCCTCGTTAATCAGATAGTCATTGAATGATTTAATTGTTTCGGTTGTTATTTTTCTCATATTCTATCATCCTCCTTACTATCTAATATTTTATCACGAACAGATGAATATATTTATGGTTGCTATTATTGTATCAAATATCTGCCAAGATGAAAAGAATCCGTAGGTCGTCGAAACAACCTACGGATTACAGTTATAAAATTATTTTGTCTTGACTATTGCAGAGAAGCGTTCTATATCGCGGAATATCGCAAGAAGCGCATCCTTTTCGGCTATGGAATAGGTACTTAGCAGGGATTGAAGCTGTGTATCAATCTCTATGTGGGATTGGTTATTATCCACGCCGACTAACGTATCTAACGATACATCCAAAGCACTTGCTATTTGAGCGAGAGTCTTAGCACTCGGGAGCTTATTGCCGCGTTCAAGATTGCTCAAATGTTCCTTTGATATGTCCGCCATTTCAGCTAATTGAAGTTGACTAATACCTTTTGACCGCCGAATATCAGCCATTCGTTGACCGAGGTTGAGCCATACGGAGTTGGGGATTGGTTTCATATCAACACCACCTCCCGCAAGATGATTTCTTCCGCGCTTGCCTTGATATTGTTCATCTCAGCAATCCAACGGAGCATATCGCGAGCTTTCAAGTCCTCATCAATACCTCGTTCGGCAGCAAGGCGGGGAATGATAGTTTCAAGCATTTTGTTTGCTTCAAGGTCTATCTCGTGCAACCGAATATTTAACTTGCTTTCGGTCAAAAGCGTGGTGTACCTTCCGCGACGATGGGCCTTGATGTAATCAAGGTGCATTTGTCCGTATTTGCCAATCTGATAGTTAGTCTGTTCGGGAAGTGCTACATTAGGAATCAGGCGCCCGTGTTCCTCGCGGTATGTACCACCGAGCTTTTCATAAAGATTATCAAAGTTCTTTTTCATTTTCGTTCTCCATTACATTTTATTTTTGTAAGCAAGTATTGTAATGGATTGCCTTTGTGTCTTTAATTAAGTCAGTAGTTGTCAAGAAAAATGATGTTATCAATTCGTGCTTTTCTCGGAAGATAATTATATAATTTTTCCGAAATAGTATTTACAAAACTAAAAAAACGTGATATAATCGATATGCCAAACGAACTTAATAATAGCACCGATAGGTATATTTTTTTAGGGGATAATTATACCTTTTTTCGCACATCATAAACGATATCCATTTGGTAAAAATGCGACTCCCGTTTATGGTGTGAAAATACCTATCTGCGTATAAGTTCGTTTGGCGACAACTTGGAGTTCGCGTTTTTCGGTGCGTGGCTTCGGTTGCGCACCTTTTTTTATCTTTAAGCAGTTCACCGATATGGGAGAAAAATGAAAGATTACGATAAAATAACAAATCAATATGATGAAAATACAGAAGATGATGATGATTTTTTTGAGGGTATGTCAAACGAGAACCGCGAGCTTTTCATTCGTGTGTGATTCGAAGTGGAAGACGAGAAAATCAGAAAATTTAACGAGGAATGCAAGGATATCCAAATCCCGCCCGCAACCAAACGGCACAAGATACGAATGAACCGTCTGTTTCGTGAGCGTGTTGGCGGCTCTTTTCTACCGTTTCCCGAAGCGGATAACTTATATGAGCGAGTGAGAAGCAAAATTATAGTAAAACTCAAAATCAACGAATTTCTCGATAGATGTAAAAAACGTAGACGAAGATGACAATGAAAAAAAGCACAAGCAAGTTTTTGAACTTACTTGTGCT
>JAZNBI010000061.1:0-7169 GCA_045586995.1 Eubacteriales bacterium
CCTTTTTTTATTCTGCCTTCAAGCATTTCGTTTGAAAGTGCGTCTTCAATAATACGAACGATGGCGCGTCTTAAAGGTCTTGCGCCGTACACAGAATCAAATCCTTCCTTTGCCATAAGTTGCGATACCGAATGGTCAAAATCAAGTTCTATTCCAATATCTGCAACTCTTTTTGTAACCTCTCTTAGCATTATATCTGCAATTTTTTCAATATTGTCACTTGTGAGCTGATTGAATATTATAATATCATCAATGCGGTTTAAAAATTCAGGACGGAATGTTTGCTTTAATACGCCCATTATTCTTTCGTTGGCGGCTTTTTGGGTATCATCGGCGGCATCATGCAAAGAAAATCCAAGCGATTTAGATGCGTTGAGCGCAGATGCACCAACGTTTGACGTCATAATTATTACCGTGTTTTTAAAGTCGACCTTGCGTCCTTGAGAGTCGGTTAAAATACCGTCCTCGAGAACTTGAAGCATTATATTAAAAATGTCGGGATGCGCCTTTTCTATTTCGTCGAACAGTACAACGGAATACGGACGCCTTCTGATTTTTTCTGTGAGCTGACCTCCTTCGTCGTATCCAACATAGCCGGGAGGAGAACCAATAAGTTTTGAAACGCTGTGCTTTTCCATATATTCTGACATATCAAGACGAATCATTGCATTTTCGTCGCCAAACATCAAAAAAGCAAGTGCTTTTGCAAGCTCGGTTTTTCCTACACCCGTAGGGCCTAAAAATATAAACGAGCCAATTGGACGCCGAGGGTCTTTTAACCCCATTCTACCCCTTTTTATAGCTTTTGCGATCGATTGAACTGCGTTATCCTGACCTATTATTCGTTCTTTTAATTGTTCTTCGAGGTGAAGAAGCTTTTCGCTTTCTTCTTCGATTAATTTGCTGACCGGAATTCCTGTCCACTGGGTTACAATATTTGCTATATCTTCAGCAGTTACGGTAAGGTCGGCAGAACTCTTACTGTTTTTCCATTCGGATTTTGCTTTTTCGTATTCGGTCGAAAGCGTTTTTTCTTCGTCACGTAATTTTGCGGCACGTTCAAAATCCTGAGATGTTATTGCTTCTTCCTTATCCCTTGAAATGTGAGATAGTTTTTCCTCCAATTCCTTCAAGTCGGGAGGGGAAGTGTGTGTTGATATGCGCAATCTTGATGCCGCTTCGTCTATAAGATCTATTGCTTTATCGGGCAAATATCGGTCTGCTATATACCTCTTTGAAAGATTAACCGCAGCTTCTATTGCTTCTTGGGATATTTTAAGTTTGTGATGCGCCTCATATTTGTCCTGTAGCCCCATTAAAATTTGAATTGCTTCTTCAGTTGAGGGCTCACCCACCATAACAGATTGAAATCTTCTTTCCAACGCCGCATCCTTCTCGATGTGTTTGCGATATTCTTCGATAGTAGTTGCGCCGATAAGCTGCATTTCTCCTCGCGCCAAAGCGGGCTTTATTATATTTGCGGCGTCGACTGCTCCTTCAGCAGCTCCCGCTCCGATTATAGTATGGATTTCGTCAATAAACAGAATTATATCGGGATTTTTACTGACCTCATCCATAACGTTTTTCATTCGTTCTTCAAATTCGCCGCGATATTTCGCGCCTGCAATCATTGCCGGAATATCAACGGTTATAATAATTTTATCGCGAAGATTTTCAGGAATATTTCCGTCGGCTATTTTTTGAGCAAGACCTTCTACAACGGCAGTTTTACCAACTCCCGGCTCACCTATAAGGCATGGGTTATTTTTAGTTCTTCGCGAAAGTATCTGTATAACTCTTTCGGTTTCGCTTGATCTTCCTATTACAGGATCGATTTTTCCGTCTTTAGCAAGTGCGGTTAGGTTTCTGCCGTAATTTGATAAAGTGGGGGCATTCGGTATTGACGATTTTTGCTTTTCTGAGTCTGATGAAGATGACGTCTGCTGGCGTGAATTACCTGAAATATTTCCGGTATAGTTGGATATCTCCGCTTTTATATCGTTTACCGAAATTCCAAATGATTCGAGAATTTTAACTCCCACACAATCTCGCTCGTTTAAAAGCGCGGAGAGAATGTGTTCGGTGCCGATGTATTTTTGCCCGCATTTTAGCGACTCATAAACCGAAGATTCAATGATTTTTTTGGTTCGAGGAGTCATATCGGATGGAGTTACCTCGCTTTTTACACCTACACCTGCAATTTCACCTATTGCCGCTTGTACTTTGTCGAATAACGCGCCCTTGGATTCAAGAATTTTTGAAGCCACGCTTTCCTGTTCACCGATCAATCCAAGCAATATATGCTCAGAGCCGATGTAAGTATGCCCCATTTCTCTTGCATAAACTAAAGCACGGTTAAGTGTGTTTTGCGCTTTTTGAGTGAATTTATTTGCCATATTATTTGTCCTTTCTGTTTAGATTGTTATTTTTTTTGAGTTTAATACTTTTTTGATCAGTTCTGCACGCAGATGTTCTTGCTCCCACTCATTTATACTGTTCAAATTGTTTTCATACATAATATTTGCCGGCATTGTACTAACCCAAAGCTCGTCGATTTCGTTATAAGAGATGTTTTTGATCATCCCCAAAGATATGCCAAGACGTATGTCGGCAAATGCGGACATAAATTCTTTTGCACTTATTCTACGGGCATAACGAAGCATACCCTCCGAGCGAGAAATTTTATCGTATAACCGCTCAAAGCTTTCTCCTTTAATTGATTTTCGTAAATTGTTTTCGTTTTCGATAATTTGCTTGATAGCATCTTCAAGCTTTGATATTGTATCTTCTTCTGTTAAACCAAGAGTTATTTGGTTTGATATTTGATAGACATATCCTTGCATTTTAGATCCTTCACCGTATATGCCTCTTACGGTGAGTCCGATTTTTGAAAGCTGGTTTGCGAGCTTGTTGATATATCCTGACATTGTAAGCGCAGGGAGAAACATCATTACGGATGCCCTCATACCTGTCCCCAAATTTGTCGGACAATGAGTCAGGTAGCCGAATTCTTCGCTATATGCGATATCAAAGTTTGCATCAATAATATTATCTGCCTCGCACGCCGATCTATATGCTTCCTTTAGCGAAAGCCCGGGAAGAATGCATTGCAGTCTGATATGATCTTCTTCGCAAAGCATTATAGCAATGCCGCATTGCTCATTAAGCATAAGAACGTGTGGCTCTTTTTTTGACACGAATTCAGGGCTGACATAATGTTTTTCGGCATAAGTTGTTGCCTCGATTTTTGAAATATTTGAAAAATCAATCCTTGAAAATCCATTATTTTCGAGAAGCTTGCCCAAAGATTCATTTATTTCGAGTGCTTGTTCGTTTGAAATCATCCCCGGAAAGGGATACGCGGATAAATTTCTTGCAAACCGTATTCTGGAGCTTAAAACTGTTTCGTGTTCCTTGCCTAGTGTGTTGTACCATGCCATAATATTGTATCTCCTTTCAGTTTGATGCTTCCAAATTGCGAATTTCGTCACGTAATTTTGCAGCGTTTTCAAAATTTTCTTCCGCGATTGCTTTTTTTAACTCTTTTTTTAATTCCGCAATATGATTTTTGTTTTCATTCTTTTTCTTTATCCCTGCAGGCGTACGTCCAATATGTTTAACATTTCCGTGAATAGAACGCAAGGTATCACGTAATTCATCAGAAAACGTTTTGTAGCATTCGGGGCATCCCGCTTTACCTGTTTTTGAGAAAACATTAATCGTGGACTTACACATAGGGCATCTCTTTTCGGAGCTTTTTAAGCCGCTGTCGTTGGCTTTTAAAAGTCCGCCTAAAATATCGTCTTGGATAGACATAAAAGGTAATGTCGCAAAAATTGATGACGGAAAGTCATTCATAAAGCTTTGAAATTCATGAGTGCTTGCAATTGTTTTTTGTTCTTTTGCGCAATCCTGGCAAAGTGAATAGGAACGACAAAGTCCGTTGATGTTTTCGCTATAGAATACAGTAGCATTGTTTTTTTTGCATTTCTCACATAACATAATTAAACACAACCTTTCTTTTTAATTTATCATAGACATAATTATAAGTCGGAATATCTGCGCTCTGACAATGTTTTTTAATGGGGAGGGAACATCTGACAGTGCCGATGCAGAGAGAGCGTTTGAAATGATTTTGTATTCACGCACAGAGATGATTTCAGCACCCAATAGATTTTGAAGATATGCATACGCTTCGTTTTCGTCTATTTCTTTATCAATGGCAGAGAAGAAGTGCATTAAATATTCGTTTTTATGCATCTGCTTTCTTGTTATTCGAATATATCCGCCTCCGCCCTTTCGCGATTCTATTATATATCCTCGCTCGGGTGTGAATCTTGATGTTATAACGTAGCTTATTTGACTTGGTACACAGCCGATTTTTGTTGCCATTTCGTTTCTTTGTATGTCTAAAGAGCCACCGCATTCGTCTAGCATTTTTTCAATCATTCTTGCAATATTATCAGATAAAAGCATATTTTTACACTCCTTTAATTTCCTGTAACATAAGTATAAAGCAAAAGTCAAACAAAGTCAAAGTCAAACAAAGTCAAATCCATACATTCAAAAGCGATTATTGACAATTATCATGTGATTTTAAAGCTTTTTCTAACGAAATCTCGCTTTTTTGATTTTAAAGATGATCTTAGATTTAATTTGTATACAACAGTAGTTCCTTCAAAGACAATTATTTGCAATCTGCAAGGTAGATATCCTTTTGCAATTATTTTTATTTTTAATAATGATGGGTTTGTGTTATGCGTATTTAAATTTTTAAAATAAATTTGTCCGTTTTTATTGCTTTTGAAAAATAGTGAAGAATTTGTTTTTTTGCCATAATTAACTATTGCTTTTGCGTTTTCAACAGGAAACAAACCGCTTTCTTCGAATACGGAAAGCAGAATTGCACCGCTTTTTTCGGACGGTCTCTTTATTATTTGCATAATTATCTCCGTAAAAATCAATATATAAAAAATATATGTTAAAATTATCCTTTATGTGTTCGTAAAAATGTAAATTTTATTATTAAACTTCTATTTTGTATTGCAAAAATCAGTATTATGTGATATACTATAACTGAATTAAAAATATAGGCAGTGAAGTAAGGCCATACCAGCCGGGGAACTAGCGGTGCCTTGTACCTGAAATCCGCTATAGCAGGGGTGCATTCCTCTTTTGAGGGTTGATTTCTTATGGTCTGAGTCGTATGCTTCTGTGTTGACAAGTGGGTCTTGCGCAATTGAGAACTGTGAACCATGTCAGGTGGGGAACCAAGCAGCATTAAGCGGTAAACTTGATGTGCCGCGAGGGTGCCTACTTTGAGCAGTGCGTACGGAAATCGCATGGGGGAGATATTCGAACTTGAGGTGTATGGTCTTACTTTGCTGCCTATTTTTATAATTTCAATTATTTTTGTGAGTTAATTTCGATAATCGGAGGCGAATTTAATGCATGTCGCGCTTTATCGCAAATGGCGTCCTCGTACATTTGATGACGTTTGCGGACAAGAACACATTACAACAATTCTTAAATATGAGATTGAACGCGCCGAATTCAGCCATGCATACCTTTTTTGCGGTTCAAGAGGAACAGGAAAGACGACCTGCGCTAAAATTCTTGCAAAAGCGGTTAACTGCGAGCACCCGATAGACGGAAGTCCGTGCGGTGTTTGTGATTCTTGCAAATTGGTGGAATCGGGAGGCGCTACCGATATACTCGAGATGGACGCCGCATCCAATAACGGAGTAGATAATATTCGCGATATTCGAGACGAGGTTATATATACCCCCTCTGCATTGAAATATAAGGTTTATATTATTGACGAGGTTCATATGCTTTCGGGAAGCGCTTTCAACGCGTTGCTAAAGACGCTTGAAGAGCCGCCCGCACATATAATTTTTATTCTTGCTACTACAGAGTTAAATAAGTTGCCTGCTACTATAATTTCCAGATGCCAGCGATTTGATTTCAGACGTATTTCTATTCAGGTTCTCACCGAACGAATTCTTTATATTGCTGAAAAAGAAAGCATTGAAATTGAAGTTGACGCGGCTCGTTTGATCGCTCGCCTTGCTCAAGGCGGTATGAGAGATGCTATAAGCTTATTTGAGCTTTGCGCAGGTAATAAACAAAAAATAACGGTTGATTTGGTGAATGAAACGGTCGGTTCAACCGGTAGAGAGCGTGTTATTGAAATTGTTAAGGCAATTTGCAATAAAGATTATGAAACTATTTTTTCCTTGATTGCAGATGCCGTAAGCTCGTCAAAGGATCTTTCTACTTTTGCAACGGATTTGCTGTCATTTTATCGGGATTTACTTATTGTAAAAACTACGAGTGCATCAAAAAAATATCTTGATCTTACCGATAATGAAAATGATTCTCTTGCGATGCTTTCAAAGCATATCACAAAAGAAACGTTGCTTTATAATTGCAAGGTTCTTGATGATACTATATATTCAATGACAAGGAACTCATCGTCAAAGCGAACGGTTTTAGAGCTTGCTTTGATTCGTTTGTGTGACGAAACGCTTGATTCTTCGGTTGAAGCGGTTCTTTCGAGAATTTCCGCCCTCGAAGAAAAGCTTCAGCGTAGTATGAACTTTGACTATAGCAGTAAGAAAGATACCTTCTGCGAAAATGATGCGAAAAAAGTTGATTCGAAGTCGTCAAAGGAAAGCGCATTTGATACAGTTGCGCCGAAGCATACAAAGCCATCGGGCAACTCTTCGGAAACATTAAAAGCGATTAATGTTTGGATGGATTTGATAGATACTGTTTCTAAAGATGATGAAAGTATTGCGGGCTTTTTGAAGCTTACAGAGGCATATAAAACAACTGAAAACAAAATTAAGATTTTAACCGACAGCGATTTTACGATAGATATGTTGAAAAGCTCAACGGATAGAATTGCAGTTTTGCTTTCGAATCTTTTGGGTGAGAACATACAGTCATCAAATATAATTTTTGAAACACGCCCAAGGGCTGAGAGCAATAAAAACCAAAGTTTTATTGATGAATTAATCTAACCGCATACTTTTCTTTATTATTAATAAAATCGGCAAAAATGTAATTATGTACAATGTTTTTGCCGATTTTATGTTTATATTAACAATTTTTTATAATTTTGCAAAAGTATATTGAAAAAACTCGAAAATTTTGGTATAATT
>JAZNBI010000062.1:0-5266 GCA_045586995.1 Eubacteriales bacterium
CCGATTCAACGTCCGTGAATGATTCACCTGCCGTAACGCTGTCACCTACTATAGGAAGATTGACAAATACAAGCTCGCCCAATTCGTTTTGAGCAAAATCGGTTATACCGACTCTTGCTTTTCCGTCTTCTGTATAAGCTACCCATTCGTGTGTTTTTGTAAATTTAAGATTGTTCATGTTTTTACTCCTTTTGAATGTATGATTTTAAAAATTATTTCTTATAAAAGGGAAGCGAAACGACTTTTACAGGAACTCTGCGTCCTCTGACGTCAACCTCTAAAACCGTTCCTATGTTTGTGTAGGGGATGTTGACCATAGCCATAGCCAAAGCCGATTCCAAGAAAGGGCAGAATGTTCCCGATGTGGTTTTTCCCACTAATTTGTCGCCGCAATAAATGTCTTGATGCTCTCTTACGATTCCACGGTCAATTACCTTTATGCCGACTCTGCGTTTTGAAAGAGAAATATTTTCAAGCGCGCTTTTGCCGACAAAATCCGGCTTATTCATTTTCACGGCAAAGCCGAGCTCTGCCTCAAACGGATTTGTATTCTCGTCCATTTCGTGTCCGTAAAGCGGCATAGCGGCTTCAAGACGAAGTGTATCTCTTGCTCCGAGTCCGCAGGGAATAAGTCCGTATTTTTCGCCCGCGTTAAGTAAAAGCTCCCACATATTTACGGCATATTCTTTTGACATATAGATTTCATAACCGAATTCTCCGGTATATCCCGTGCGTGAAAGGATACACGGTATTCCGCCAACCATAGAATTAAAAACTGCGCTGTAATATTTCTTGGGAATAAGCGCATCCTCGGCAAGCTCGGCGATAATATCGCGGGATGCCGGTCCTTGGATTGCGATTTGTGCGATACTGTCCGAAATATCTTCAAACTCAACATCTCCGAAAAGATGTGATTTCATCCATTCTACATCCTTCAGACGGTTTGAGGCGTTGACGACGACCATATAATCGTTTTCGGCTTTTTTGTATACTATTAAATCGTCTACAAATCCGCCGTTTTCGTACAGCATAGGACTGTAACGCGCCTGTCCGTCGTACATATTTGAAAAATCGTTTGCAAGAAGCATATTTAAATTTTTAAGAGCATCGGGGCCTTTATATGTAACCTCTCCCATGTGGGAAACATCAAAAAGACCTGCGGCGGTTCTGGTCGCCTTGTGCTCTGCTATTACTCCGGTAGGATATTGAACCGGCAATAAATATCCTGCAAAAGGTACAATTTTTCCACCGAGTTTTATGTGCGATTCATAAAGCGGAGTTTTTAATTCCATTTACATCATTCCTTCTTTCTGTTATTTATAAGATTTAATTATTGATAATCATAGTGAAAAGTGGCAATATCGTTTTTCCCGGCTTATATCCTTGAAAAATTCGGCTTCTCTCGTATGGCAGGTGAAAAGCAAGCATTGCCCGTCCTCGCAATAGGTGCTTAGCATACGAAGCATATTTTCGGCGCGGGTATTGTCAAGCTGCGAAAGCGCTTCGTCAAAAATAAGCGGAACGGTATTTTCTTTACTGATGAACTTAATCAAAGCAAGCCGCAGAGCGATATATACCGCATCACGAGTACCCTTGCTGAAGCTGTCGATGTGATGCGTTGCGTTTTCGGATTCGATAGCAAGCTTTGTAATATCGGCGCTGATACCTATTTGAGAATATTTTCCGTTTGTGATTTTTTCGAGATATCTGCCCGCTTCTGCCCGAAGCACGGGGGAGCTTTCTTTCTTTATGTTTTCGCTTGCGGTGAGAATCGAGTCCATTGCAAGCTTAATTGCCGAATATTTTTCCTCGGCATCTGAAATTTCAGCGTTATATCTGTCGATTTCCAAAGCGATCGTTTGTGGGTTCTCGTTTTGTGCTTCGATAGCGGTGAGCTGTTTTTCAAGCTTTTGGCGGTTTGTATCATATTCGTTGAGCTTTTCGCGAAGCTTTTGACGCTGTTCGCGCAGATCATCGTTATTGATTTTTGAAAGCTCTTTAAGCATTTCAGCGGGAATTCGCGCGCGAATGTAGCTTTCGTTATAGTCGGAAAGCTCGTTCTCAATGCTTTTTTTGACCGCCGTCAGCTGCTTTAGCTCATTATCAAGCGCATCATAGCGCTCTGCCGTGTCATTACATATCTCGAGAGCATTTGCTATGTGACTGTGAAGAACGGCGGTTTCATCTCGAGCATCACCGAACCCGAATTTTGAAATCTCGGCGATACAAGCGTTTTTATGATATAGAAATTCTTTTTCGGCTTCGTAAAGCTTTGCGCGGAGCGCCGAAAGCTTGTTTTCATTTGCCAGAACGGCTTTTTCGTTTTCGAAGCAACATTCGATGAAATCCGAAAATTCATCAACCGTATAAATCTTTTCGGAAAGCCCGAGTTTTTCAAGCATAGATTCTAACGAATACAGTAAATTTTGCTTTTTTAAATTTAATAAAATTGCTGTGATTATCAGAGCAAGTCCCACGGCAAAAAGCGAAGCGCCGATTACGTAATTATTTAAAACAGCCGAAATAATCGTTCCCGCTATGCAAACCGACGCGCAGACAACTTTGGTAAAAGCGGAGCCTTTTGCGGCTTTGATTTTGTTTTTTAATTTTGTGAATCTGTCGCACACGACCGCTTTATCACCGTTTTCGCGAATAGTTTCCGCCATAGCGGCATACTCTCGGTTTCCTGCAGGCAAAGCCGACGCATTTTCAAATTCGCTTTTTCTGAAATTAAACTCATTTTCGGAAATGGTAAGCAGACGCTCTTTTTCTCTTATAATGTCGGCTGTTTTACGGTTCGGCAGGGAATTTTCAATCGAACGTTCCTTTATCAACATTTCGATTTGATTTCTTACCTTATTTATTTTTTCTTCATATTCGTGAAGCGTGTCGAAGCGTTTAATTATATTTATTTGCTCATACGCGGAGCATTTGTCCTCTACCAAATTCAAAGCTACCCGCACTTCGGCGCACAGCTCACGGTATTTTTCCGTTGCCTCGGTCAATACAATAATATCTTCCGAATTCTTTTTGGCACTTGAAAGGCGACTAAGCAGTGTATTTAATTGTTTTTTCAGCTCGAAGATTTTTCCGCCGCTTCCGTTTTTGTGTAAAAGCGAAATGCGGAAGTTGTCGAGATTTGAAAGTACTTTTGCTGTATTAATGCCTTCGTCGGCGGATTTTATAATGTTTTCAACCGCATTCCCCACCTCTGCACCGTTTATTGATGTGCAGGCAAGCTGATTAATGCAAGAGGTGCTTTCATACAGCGCAACGGGCATTCCCAAAAACGCTTCTCCGGGAATCACATCCTTCATTGTCGGCATTCCTGTGGCAAGGTCGATTATTTGTACAGAATCCTTTCCTTTACCCGTGCTTTTCCGTTCTATGCGAAAATCGCCGTTTTCGGTTGAAACGGTCAAGCTTCCTGCGGCAATATTCGACTGCCAACTCAAGCCGCGCTCGGATTCTTGCACTGCCTCTGAAGCTTTTCGCCTCGGAAAACCGTAGAGTATAAATTTAATGAACGCTACCAAGGTGCTTTTTCCGGATTCGTTATTACCCTCAAAAATATTCATTCCTTCGCAAAGGTCAAAGCTTTTTTCTTTGATAGAGCCGAATTCCGTTATGTTGATGTTAATTATTTTCAATGTCGCTCTCCTTTCATATCAAGGGATTTCCGTCTATAGCGGAAAGCCCGATCTGGAGAGCGTGGGCGGCATTTAGCTTTTCCTCGATCGACAGCGAATTGATTTTCGGAAGCAGAACACGGTAAAGCTCGCCACGCAACGTCATATCCGACGCAAGTGCTTCGGCATTATATATAGGCAAAGTTTCGTTTTTCAGCTTTAACAAGAAGGGGCATTTTTTATCGTTTTTTAAATTTTTATTTAAAAGGTCTGTAATCTCTTGAAGATCGGGCAAAAAATCCATATCTACAAGCCCTTCAAGGATCAAGCACAATGCGGTTTCCTCGCCGTAATTTGAGGAGTTTATAAACTCCTCTGCCGCCAAAGCTATCCGACTGTTTGAATTTATTTGGCTTACGTTGAGATTTTCTGTAATATAACGCCTTTTTGAAAAGCGTTTACGCTCGGTCTTTATCTGACCCTTGGAAATACTTCCGATCACGGCACTTCCGAAATTGGGCTCGTCAAAGCCGCGCCCCTCGGGTATACCGCAATAGGATATCGTTGTGCTTCCGACAGTTCGCATATCGGGATATTTATGTATGTGTCCGAGCGCGGCATAATCGAAGCCGATTTCGGCAATATTTCCTTCGCTGATCGGAGCGTACGGTGAAAGAGGCGACAAGGTGTCGGCATGCGCGCACAAAAAGTTTATATATGAATCTTCAAGGTGTACGGGATTTTGGAGAAGCGGATTTACTCTGAGCTCCTCGGAAGTGAAAGCATATCCGTAAACACGCGCACCTATATTTTCGAATTCAAAGAAATCGGGCGTGTCGGCTTTGAACAAATGTACGTTGTCCGAAAATTTATGTATTGAATATATACCCGAGCTTTGTTTGTATGGGTCATGGTTTCCCGGGCTTATTACAATTGGACAGGGAACTGCGGCAAAAGCGTCCGAGACTGCGGAAATAGTTTTTTTGCTGACGAATCCGGAGTCGAAAAGGTCGCCTGATATAAAAACAATATCTAATTTTTCGGATGCGGCAAATTCCATCATCGAAATGAAGGTACAAAGCATTTCCTCTCGGCGCAATACCGACATTTCTGCGGAAAGGCCCTTTAAAGGGCTGTCCAGATGAATGTCGCCCGTATGTAAAAAATTAATCAATTCAGAGTTCTCCTTTTTGAATAATTTTCAATTAAAACTCCTTTTTCAAGCTTCTGGTAAAGAGCTCGTGCAGAGTTTCTGTTGGATCCTTTTTCATGTAAAGAATTTCATATACGGCGGAGCTTATAGGCAATTCGACACCGTATTTTTTGGCGAGCGAAACCAATGCCACGACGGTAAAATAACCCTCTGCAAGCTTTTCAAAGTGACGTCCTTTGACGAATTCCTCTCCGAAGGAGCGATTTTGACTGAACTGTGAAAAGACGGTTGCTTCGTAGTCGCCGAGATGGCATAATCCATACGCTGAGAGCTCATTTCCGCCCATTGCCTTTATTAATCGTGCTATCTCCCGTGTTCCGCGTGACATAAGCGCACCCTTAGGCGTTGACAGTCCTAACCCATCGAGCATACCCGCGGCAATCCCAACTACGTTTTTTGCTGCCGCACCGATTTCGTTGCCTAT
>JAZNBI010000063.1:0-29613 GCA_045586995.1 Eubacteriales bacterium
TTATCGGCTTCAAGCGTTATAGGCTCAGCCAGATTCAAATGTCCGCCGATTGCAACAAGCTTGTTGTCGGTTATCTTGGCACCAACTTCCATTTTGTCAAATTTATCTTTGTTTGTATCATTATACTCTAACGCAGAGGAAGTTGAGGTGTTTACAGCATAATATCCGTTGCTGGTATCTGTAAGACCCCATGTTGTTTTTAATGCATAACCCGATTTTGCAACCCAAGTCAATACATTAAGATCTGTTTCGGTTGTAAAAATGCGATTTCGCGTAGAAATTGTCGCCTTTGAAAAATCCCATTTGTATGTCTTTGGCGCATCAGCTTCATATTCTTCGTAGATTTTGATATAATCGAAATACGTTACGTATTTATTTGTGATGCTATCACTTGTATTTGACTGAGCATCGAATAAACCACTGGAAGCACCGATTTGATTGAAAGTAAAATCATCAATAGTGGTTCCGTAACAATATCTTTTTTGGCAATTTGTATTGCTGACCTCTACCCACAACTCCCAAGCATCGGTTGTTGCGTTATATACGTTTTCAAGGATGAAAAGCACATCGATTCTATACTGACCGACTCTTATATTATCCGTTTTTGCTGCCTCCGGCATTGCAGGAGTTGAATCGATTTTGGATGTATAATTATAAGATCTGATAAAATTGTTATTTGGATGTCCGTCTCTTAAATCTATGGAGTCACCGGTTTGGGAGTTATACAGGAAATAACTCTGCCAGTTAGGGCGACCTTTGAACTCCACTCTCCACGGCTTGTCGCTTTCGAGGGTGATCGAGCTATTAAGTGTGAAGTATCCGCCATACGGAATAAGAGCTTTACCACCGTTAGCTTTTTCATACAAAGTAACTTCTTGATTAACAGTTATCTTCGCAGAGTCAGGAACGTTTGCCCCAAGAGCCTCTGAATCGGGTCCAACCATAGTCTCAGGGGACTTTGTACCACCTTTAACCCAAGTAATTGCATTATAATCCGTTCCGGTCGTGGCAATGCTGCCGTTCGAAATTGTTGCGTCTGAGAAATCCCAAATATAGGATTTTCCCGCGCTTTCATCTGCCTGCGCGCTCTGTTGCTCTGCATCTGCCGCAAATGCGGGAACGAGCAGAGTAAACGTGCTCAGCAGCATTGCGAAAACAAGGAAAACAGATAAAATTCTTCTTTTCATAAAAATTCTCCTTTTTACAATTTTGAAAATTTATAATGGGTAACGCAAAGTTGATATTTACCTCATAAGTCTATCACAACGACACATTTTTGTCAATATATTTAAAAAAAATTTACAATTTAGAAATTCTCTTTGGTAATATAGTATAATTTTTTCTCCGCGTTTATGTCATTTTTTTCGTTTTCCGCGGACCGTCGGGGACGCCTTTTTGCGGACCGTCAATTTGCGAAGCAAATATGGACGCACGGTCCCTACAATTGTAATTATTTTACCGAAAATGCGTATACCGTCGTATAATCGTATTTTTCGCCGGGTGACAACACCGTATCCGTGAAATTTTTATGATTTATTCCGTCGGGCATCTTTTGGGTTTCCAAACACAGAGCATTCTGCTTGCCCTGCTTATATCCACCCTTGAACGGATGCTCCGTATTCCCGAGAAAATTGCCCGAATAAAGCTGCACGCTCGGTTGATTCGTATACACCTTCATAACTCTGCCCGTCTTTTCGTCATACAGCTCTCCGCGAAGCTTTATATCCTCGCTCTCGCCGCCGCAGAAGTTAAGGCAATGGTCATAGCCGCCCGCCTTCTTCAACGCGTCGCAATCCGCGCCGAAATCCTTGCGGAGCGTTTTTGCTACACGAAAATCAAACGGTGTTCCCTCTACCGAAGCTATCTCGCCGTCGGGAATAAGCTCCCCATCCGTCGAAATAAACGTGTCGGCATCAAGCCACAATATATGGTCAAGAACGCTTCCGCTCGCATATCCGCCCAAATTGAAATAGGCGTGGTTCGTGAGATTTACCACCGTTCGCTTATCGGTTTGCGCTTCGTACCGTATAGAAAGCGCGTTATCGTCCGAAAATGTATACGTTACCTTTACATCCAAGGTGCCCGGGTAGCCCTCCTCACCGTCGGGAGATGTATACGTCAGCTCTGCCGAATTTTTGTCAATCTCTCTGACGCCCCACATCCTTTTATCAAAGCCCTCCTTGCCTCCGTGGAGATGATTCGCTCCGTCGTTGTCATACAGCGCGTATTCTTTACCGTCAAGCGTGAATTTTGCTTTGCCGATTCGATTTCCTACCCTTCCGATAAGCGCGCCCTGATATCCATCGGCTTTAACGTAATCTTCAATCGAATCGTATCCGCAAATTACATCAGAAAATCTTCCGTTTCTGTCGGGAACCGATATCCGAGTGAGCGTGCCGCCGTATTCAATAAACGAAACCTCGGCGCCTGACGCGTTCCTTATCGTATATTCAAAAACCTCTTTGCCGCAGGCAAGCTTTCCGAATAATTTCTTCTCAATGCTCATTTTTTTACCTCTTTTGTCTTATTTCCAAAGTTTTTGCGGATATTCTCCGTTTTCTATCATTTTTCTTATACCCTCTTTTACATACGGCTTATCCTCGCTGTACGTAACGCCAAACCATTTCGCCGTCGTGTCGTATGCCTTTATGTCGACAAGCGATTGCTTTTCGAGCTGTCCGACGATATTCGGAAGCAGATATTCCTTCTTCATCGGATTGTCAGAAATATTTCCCAGGAAATTATAAAATTCCTTTTTCAAGGGCGCAAATATCTCTGGGGTAAAGCCCCAGAAGTTCATAGATACTATCGTGTCATACGGCAAGTCGCGCCATTTTTCTCCGTCGAGATATGCAGCAATTTCGCCGTTCGGCTTTATCTTCGTTCTTTCGACAATGTCGCAAAGCATTCCGTTCTTATCAACGGCGCAAACTCCTCTCGAAACCGTGCCGTTTTCGGTGAGCGTATTCTTTAGCACGTATCCTACTATGGCGGTGTGTATCTTTCCGTCACCGCGCTTAACGTTTCTGAGGAATTCCGCAATCTTTTCATAAGCGTCGCGTCCGTAAAAATCATCTGCGTTGATAACCGCAAAGTTGTCGTCGCCTACTTCTTTCTCCGCGCATAATAATGCGTGCGCCGTTCCCCACGGCTTTACGCGACCTTCGGGCAGGCAGTCGGCACTCGGCAGCAAGCTTTCAAGTGATTGGAATGCATATTCGGTCTTGATAAACGGCTCGACTCTTTTACCGACGGTATCTCTGAAATTGTCGAGATTTTCCTCCTTAATAATAAATACTACCTTATCAAAGCCCGCTTGTATAGCGTCGTATATGGAAAAATCGATAATAAATTCGCCGTTTTCGGTCATCGGGTCAATTTGCTTCATTCCACCATAGCGGGAACCCATTCCCGCAGCAAGTATAACAAGTGTCATATTGATAAACCTCCGTATTTTTTTATTTCTACCATATTATATAATATATTGAATAATTTATCAACCGTTTTTTGAAAAATTATATTTTTACACTTGACTTTTTAATTGCCGATATGTATAATATAGCAAAGGAGAACTGTACCAAATGGTACAGTTTACAAGAAAATGACTGATAAAAAAATAATCGAACTGCTTTCAGCGCATCCCTTATTCGCCGAAATTCCCGAAAAAGAAATAGAAGGTGTCGTAAACTATTCGGCAAAGCTATCGTTTTTTTCGGCAGGTGACACGATATATTCCCCGAAAAGCCAATTCCGCGCCCTCGGCTTTATCATAAAAGGACGCGCGGTGGTGTTTTCCTCGGATACGGCAAAGGACGTTATATTGCGCACGCTCAACAGCGGGGATTCCTTTGGAATTGCCAATCTGTTTCGCCCGCAAAAAATATATATAAGCCGAATATGCGCAAAAAACGCCTGCACCGTTCTTTTCATAGAGGCGTCGAAAATGAAGGAGCTGCTTGAAACCAACATGCAAATTATGCATAATTATATCGGCTTTCTTTCAGACCGCATTTCGTTTTTAAATTTGAAAATCCGTTTTTTCACCGCCGGCTCTGCCGAACGCAAGCTTGCGCTTTATCTCGCGTCGCTCTCGACTCGGGATAACGAGGTAATGCTCGAAAATTCGATCGCATCTCTCTCTGATATGCTCGATATCGGACGGTCCTCGCTTTACAGGGCATTTGAACGCTTGGAAAAGGATGGTTTTATAAAAAAGCAAGGGCGTTTGATAATATTGAAAAACATTGAGAAAATGATAAATGAATACAACTAAAAAGGAGATCAAATCATGAAAAAATCAACATTCAAGAAAATTATTGCTATCGCGTTTTGCCTAGTATTCTCTTTATCGGCATTTGGCTGTACCGTGCCCGAAAAAATCGACTCGGAAGTCGAAATCGACGTTATGGTACTCAACGGCACGACCGGCTTCGGTATGGCTCCGCTTATGAGCGACTATTCCGCAGAAGGCGAAAAGGAGCTCAATCTCAAATTCAGCGTTGAAAGTGCCGCTGAAAACGTACTTGCCGCGCTGATAAACGGCAGTGCAGATATTGCGGCGCTTCCGACCAATGCCGCATCGGTGCTCTATAAAAAGACCAACGGTAACGTAAAGGTAGTTGCAATAAACACGCTCGGAGTTCTCTATCTCATTGAAAACGGAAGCTCTATAAGTTCGTTTGCCGATTTGGAAGGCAAAACCGTTTATGTTCCCGGACAGGGCTCAAACCCCGAATATGTATTTAATTATTTATGCGAGAAAAACGGTCTTGAAATCGGAAAGGATATTTTCGTTGACTTTTCTTACTCCGAGCCGGCTGCATTGCGCACGGCGATAGCCAGCGGAACTGTAAGCATCGCCGTTCTTCCCGAACCAATGGTAACTATCGCCAAAAATGCTAACAGCTCTTTGCGCACAGCTATTGATTTTACTGCCGAATGGGAAAAATTCGAGCCGAAGGATTCGCTTGTGCAGGGTTGTATCGTTGCTCGCTCCGATTTTGTTGAGGAGCATCCCAATGAGCTGAATAAATTCCTTGAGCTCTACAAGTCTTCGATTGAATTTGTAATTTCAAATCCTGAAGAAGCAGGCGAAAAAATTGCCTCAACGGGTATATTCAACAACGCCGCAGTTGCAAAAAAAGCAATTCCAAACTGCAATATCTGCTATATTGACGGTGAGGATATGAAGACCTCGTTTGAGGTATTTCTCAACGTACTTTATAATGCAAATCCTTCGTCAATAGGCGGCGCGCTTCCGGACGATTCCTTCTACTATATTGCTGATTAATATGGGGAAGCGTGCTAAAAATTTTTTACGCATAGGCGCAATATCGTTATTCTGGATAGCGATTTGGTTTGTCGCGGCTATATGTGTAAATCAAGAGCTGCTGTTGCCGTCGCCAACCGATGTTATCGTTCGGCTTTTCGAGCTTGTTGTTACGACTGAATTTTGGCTAACGGCGGCAACTTCGCTTTTCCGAATTTTTCTCGGAACTCTTTTCGCAATAGTTCTCGGTGCTGTTTTGGCAATGCTTTCATCAAAAACCAAAATAGTGTATGAGCTTTTGTTCCCTATCGTTTCCGTGATAAAATCAACGCCCGTCGCCTCGTTTATAATCCTTGCTTTAATTTGGATAGGACGCGATTATTTGCCGTCGTTTATATCGGTTCTTATCGTTTTCCCCGTTGCATATACGAATGTGTATGAGGGAATTAAAAATATATCGGTGCAGCTTTTGGAGGTAGCCAGGATTTACGATTTTTCCTTCTCAAAAAAAATGCTTAAGCTGTACGTGCCCTCTGTTATGCCGTACTTTATCGCTGCTTGTAAAAGCTCGCTCGGGCTTGCCTGGAAAGCGGGTATTGCCGCGGAGGTGTTGGTGCGTCCGCAAATTTCCATCGGAAATGAGCTTTATGAATCCAAGCTTTACCTTGAAACCACAAATCTCTTTGCGTGGACGGCAGTCGTTATTGTTTTGAGCATTTTACTTGAAGCGGTTTTTATGAATTTGCTCAAAAAGCTCGGCAAAAAATATAATGTCAAGGAATGAAAAGGTTATCGGAGGACAAATAATGTTAAAACTCATCAACGTTTCAAAAAGCTTTGACAAAAACATAATAATCGAGAATTTTTCACACGAATTTTCAAAAAAAGGCATAACCGTAATATCTGGAAATTCGGGACGAGGAAAAACCACTTTGTTAAATATTATAGCGGGGCTTATTCCGTGCGATTCGGGGGAAATCGAAAACCGCTATAAATCTATTGCTTATTCATTTCAAGAGCCGCGGCTTTTTGATTGGCTAACGGTACTCGAAAACGTAGCTGCGGTTTTGCCCGAAGGCAATCAGAGCGCTGACAGCCGAAAAAAAGCGCTGAGCGCACTCGAAAAGGTCGGGCTGTCAAACGACATTGACAAGTACCCTTCCGAGCTTTCCGGAGGAATGAAGCAGAGAGTTTCTTTGGCGCGCGCTTTTGCCTATGACGCTGAGCTTATTCTGTTTGACGAACCATTCAAGGAGCTTGAAAATGAGCTTGCCGAAAGGGTTGCAGAGCTGATAAAAGAAGAAGGCAAAAACAAAAAGATTATACTCGTTACGCACAATTCGGAAATGCTGGAATATATCGCTGACGAAATTATAAAATTGCAATAAGGCAGCAACCCAATTTGTTACCGTATCATTCGAAAAAGCAAAACTCCGCCGACAACTTTTCGAAAAATCTGCTCTTATAATAAAATGTTGTTTTTTAAACAAATACAATCAACGGGCACGCCCGATAATCAAGCTTTCAAACTTTGCTTATCGTGCGTGCCCGTAATGATTTTTTTTGCTGCGTCTACATCAAATTTGTTTTCTTATGCGTTCCAACGCACCCTTTTCAAGACGTGATACCTGCGCTTGCGAAATTCCTATTTCCTCTGCAATCTCCATCTGCGTTTTATTTTTATAAAAGCGAAGATTAATTATAGTTCGCTCGCGCTCGGAAAGCTTTTTCATTGCCTCGCGCAAAACCATACTTTCAAGCCACATCTCGTCCGAATCCTTCGTATCGCTTAATTGGTCGATTACATAAATAGAATCGCCGTTTTCGCTGTAAACGGGTTCATTTAGCGAAATAGGGTCTACTATTGCCTCCATTGCCCGAATAACATTTTCCTTTTTTTCTCCTATAAAGCGAGCGATTTCGTCTACTGTCGGCTCTCGCTCAAGCTTTCCCTCAAGCGTTTCGCGCGCCTGTAAGGATTTATATGCTGTATCCCTCACAGAGCGACTGATGCGAACTGCATTGTTATCTCTCAAATATCGCCTTATTTCACCTATTATCATAGGAACGGCATAGGTGGAAAACTTGACGTCAAGCTCTGTGTTAAAATTGTCAACCGCCTTTATTAATCCGATACACCCGACTTGAAAAAGGTCATCAAGATTTTCATTTCTCCCCGTAAACCGCTGTATGATGCTGAGCACAAGGCGAAGATTTCCGTATATCAATATCTGTCTTGCCTCGCTGTCGCCGGATTTTGCTCTCTTTAGAAGTTCTTTTTTCTCTGCGTCGTCGAGAAGCTTGAGTTTCGAGGTGTTTACACCGCAAATTTCAACTTTATTATGATACATATCAATCTCCCAATGGCATTTGCCATTAAAAGTATTGACTTAACCCACCAAAAAATATTCAAAAATTCGGCATTGCAAGATATTGGAAAAACAAAAAAATGCCTGCAAAATAACTCGTATGAGTATTGCAAGCATCTTTTTGTAAATTCTTTAAAATCAGATCTTTTCCTTAACCTTGGAAGCTTTTCCGACTCTGTCACGAAGGTAGAAGAGCTTTGCACGTCTAACCTTACCGACACGAAGAATTTCAACCTTTTCAACGTTGGGCGAATGAATCGGGAATGTTTTTTCAACTCCGCAACCGTAAGAAACACGTCTTACGGTAAATGTTTCGGAAATTCCGCCACCGTGTCTTGCGATAACGGTTCCGTCAAACAACTGAATTCTTTCGCGCGCACCCTCTTTGATCTTGTTGTGAACACGTACTGTGTCACCGATTCTTATAACAGGTACATTCTCTTTAAGCTGCTCACTTGTAAAAGCCCTAATTGCATCCATAATTTGGCCCTCCTTAAAAATAGAACATTCATGCAGAGCATCGCAGAGGACTGTTCTTAATTGCGCAAAAACGCACATTGAGTGTATTATACCACAATGTTTTTGTTTTTGCAATAGTTTTTTATTTTTTTATTTTTTTAATTACAATTCCAAATGCAATTCTTATTCCTCTTATAATTGCCCCCGCATTTACGGCTGTAATTAAAAGAATTATAAGAAGCTCCCATAATACCCAATATCGAATTTCAAAAACCATAATGAGCGCCTGTACCGTTGTAATAATAATATTAAGCAACACCTTAAAATTATGAGTATCAAAGTGTATAAATCTTCTCGTATCAAGCATACGAATTATATAAACGATAAAATAGCTTGCAAATGTCGCGACCGCCGCGCCTTGAGCGCCCCATACAGGTATCAATAATACATTGAGCAAAATATTAACAAAAGCGCCGATTGCGGAGGTAATAAATGACATAATGCTTTTTTTGCGAAGAACATAAACGCTGCCCATAAACGTTACCATGCCCGCAAATACTGTTGATAAAAGCAATATCGGAATATATTGCCACGCAGAAAAATAGCTTTCGTTAAAGAGTATGCGCGATAATATTTTTGAAAGCACGATAAGTCCCGAGCAGGCAAAAAATGAAATCGACAAAAAGCTGTCAAACACTCTTCCGAAAAACTCGGAGCGTTCCTTTTCTTCGGCGTCCGACATAATCGAAAACTGCCACGCCTCAATAAAAACGACGCATATAAGCGTTATTATTGTCGGGATTTTATACGCCGCAGAATAAAGTCCGTTTATACTCTCTCCGCAGATTCTATCCACAAGAAAACGGTCCGAAACATTTGTAACCCACCAAAATACAGAGGTCGGTATCATGGGAATACTGTATTTTAGCATCTGCTTTAAAAGCTTTGTCGATATTTTTTTGATATCAAATGAATTATAAAGCTTTGCGTAAAATATCAAAAAAGCGGTTACTAAAATATCTGCGACAACGACCGAAAGCACATAACCCACAACTCCCATGGAAAAGCCGATAAGGAATAAAATGTTAAATGCAATAGTGAGTACGGTTCCTATTATACCCTGCACGGCAAAAAGCTTGATGTGACCGCAGGCGCGCAAAAACTGAGCGCACGCCAAATGAAGATTGGCGCTTATGACGTATAAAAAAATAAGCCAATTATAGCTGTCACGGGAATCGAAGAAAAATGAAATCGCAAGCATAACGGCAAAGAAAGCAACTGATGAAAAAATTATTATTCCTATACCCGATGAAAAAACCGTTTTCTTGTCGATCTCTCTGTCAAATGTAAAGCGAAATATAGCATCGCAAATTCCGATGCACACAAGAGGCATCAACAAATTGGCACTTTGCGAAATAAGCTCCGCATCTCCGAACTCTCCCGTGGAAAGATATGCGGTGTATAGCGGCATCATTAAAAACACCAATATCTTTGACGAAAAGGTTCCGAGCCCTATAATAAACGTATTCGATAACAATTTCCCGTATTTATCCATAATTCAACTCCAAGCTTTTCTATATTATTTTTAACACAAAAAATATCATTAGTCAAGTAAAAAAGAAAAAATATTAAAAAAGACTGCCGCAAATGCTCACTATGCAATGCAGCAGTCATTTTAATTTAAATTTTACAGTTCGAATATATAATCCACCTGATTTCCGATTTCATAAAATAAGACGTTATTATACTACTGTATTTTGCTCAATATAAATAGGAACGGAGGCGTGTCCGGAAATATTTATATTGTCACGAATACTTACATTTTTATCGGCAATAGCACAGCACACCGACGAATTTTGACCGATATATGTGTTTCTGAATACAATGGAATCTTTAACTACTGCGCCCTTTGATATTCGAGCGCCCCCGAAAACAATAGAATTTTCCACCCTGCCTTCTATTATACATCCGTCGCCTACTATCGAATGTCGCACAAAGCTTTCTTTGCCGTATTTTGCCGGAGGTCTGCTTTCAACCTTTGTATATATCGGAGCGTTTTCGTTGCAGAATATTTCATCGCGTATTGACTTACTGTTCAAAAACTCCATACTGCATCGGTAATATTCCCTAAGAGAACTTACGTTCATAAAGCTGTTTGCATAGCGATATATAAAAAATTTGTCGGACTTCATATTTTTCATAATAATATCTTCTGAAAATGATTGATATCCATGCGAAATAGCATCATCAACTCTTTCGACGAGATATTTTTTATTTGCCACCCAAATATTAAGATTAACGTCACACACTTTGCCACATTGTGCACCGTCGCCGGTTATTCTGAATATATCGCATATCCTGCCCTCTTGATTTGAGCTTATACCCTCTCGGTCAGCAGAATCAAGTGACGAAAGCTCGACACTTTTAACTGCCATGGTTATATCTGCATTTCTTTCTATATGATATTCGACGATTTTCTTTATATTTATATTGCAAACCACATCGCAGTCACACAGAACCACGTATTCCTGTCTTATATCCGCAAGCGAGGCATATATGCTCTTGAGCGCATCAAGCCGAGAGGTATACAGCTCGTTTGAAAAATTGGCGTAAGAGGTTATATACGGCGGCAATATTCTTATACCGCCCGAATGTCTTGCCAGATCCCAATCCTTGCCCGAGCCGATATGCTCCATAAGCGAATGATAATTATGATGAACGATAACGCTTATATCATTTATTCCCGCATTTACCATATTTGAAATCGGAAAGTCAACAAGACGATAATGACCGCCAAATGGTATCGACGCCATAGTACGGTTTTTTGTCAATTCGGGAATACTTTTATCGTGTATATTTGAAAAAATAACACCCGCTACATTATTCATTTCGTTTACCTCCCGACCTCGATTCGGATACATCGGCAAAAATATGCTCTCCGCCGCACACGATCTTTCCGTCATCCACTACGGCAGAGCTTCCTATCACACATATTTTTCCGCCGCTTTCTCTTGGACTTCCTATCTGAGCATTTTTCCCGATTGTGCAGTCACTGTCCACAATCGAATAATAGACCGAGGTACACGGCATTATAACCGTATTACTCATAATGACAGAATCCTTTACATACGCGCCCTCGGCAATTTTAACATTTTCAAATATAACCGAATTTTCCACTCTGCCAAGCACCTCGCAGCCCACTGTGATAATAGAGTTGCAAACACTTGCCTCCTCTCCTATAAATTGAGGAGGTAACGAAGCGTTGCGAGAAAAAACTCTCAAATTATCCGAGCTGTATAGGTCGAAAACAGGTGTTTCTCCCAACAAGTCCATATTCGCCTCCCAATAGCTTTCGGGCGTGCCGACATCCTTCCAATATCCATTATGCCGATATGCATATAATTTAACCATATCCGAAAGCATTTTCGGTATAACGTCCTTTCCAAAGTCATTGGAAGAACGGGCATCCGCTTCGTCGGATATCAAATATTCCTTTAATATAGAATAGTTAAAAATATATATACCCATTGAAGCCAAGGTGCTTTTGGGCTTCTTTGGCTTTTCTTCGAAGTCGCGTATCCTTCCCGAATCGTCACACTTCAATATTCCAAAGCGCGAGGCACTCTCATAAGGCACGTCGATAACCGCCACCGAACATTCCGCCCCCTGTTTTTTATGAAAATCCAGCATTTTGGAATAATCCATACGGTATATATGGTCTCCCGAAAGCACCAAAACGTATTCGGGTGAATATTTATCCAAAAAATCAAAGTTTTGATAGATAGCATTTGCGGTTCCCTTATACCATCCGTTTTTCTTTTTTCCCTGATAGGGTGGCAGAATAAACGCGCCCCCGCAATTTTTGTCTAAATCCCACGGCTGTCCGTTTCCGATATATTCATTAAGCGCCAACGGCTGATATTGCGTGAGAACCCCTACCGTGTCAATTCCCGAATTAACACAGTTTGAAAGCGTAAAATCAATTATTTTATATTTACCGCCAAACGCCACCGCCGGCTTTGCGTTTTTGTCGGTGAGTGCAGACAGTCGGCTGCCCTTTCCGCCCGCGAGCAGCATCGCCACGCACTCTTTTTTGCATCTTGTATTGATAGTATCATCCCCCTTCTTTACTTGATATTGTTAAATCGTCCTCTATGATCATATTAAAGGAAGGCGCCGCCTCGAAAAAGCTTGCCGACAGCGGCGGGATCGAGCATTTTATAAAGCATCTTCCGTGTTCCCCGGCAACAGGTATATTTTCAGATTTATTTGCCGATGCTCCCCCGTATTTATGAAAATCACTTGAAAACGAGCATATATAATACTTATTCATCGGATTAACATCTATTTCAAAATCCGTATATGGTGCATCCGAAAAGTTAAATATACATATAATTTCATCTCCGCGAGAATTATATCTGCGAAAAGCAAGCACAGAATTTTCAGAAAGCGATGCATTTATCCATGAAAATCCGCTCCACGAAAAATCCAACTCCCAAAATGCCGATTTTGAAAGATAAAATTTATTGAGTTCCTTAATATAATCTGAAAGCTGACTATGCGTCGGATAATCCTTTAAAAACCATTCAAGCTGATTTTGATGATCCCATTCCCTGAATTGACCAAACTCACACCCCATAAATCCGAGCTTTTTACCGGGATGCGCCATCATATAACCGAAAAATGTACGCACACCTGCGAATTTTTGTTCATAGTTTCCCGCCATTTTATCAATCAGCGATTTTTTGCCGTGTACTACCTCATCGTGTGAAACAGGCAATATAAAATTTTCGCTGAATGCATAGGTCATTGAGAAAATGAGCTTGTTATATTTAGAGCATCTTTGCGAAAAATCCGTCGATATATACTCGAGTATATCGTTTGACCAGCCCATATTCCACTTAAGATTGAATCCGAGCCCGTTTGCGGATGCGGGACAGGTCACCATCGGCCATGCAGTTGATTCTTCAGCTATCATCAGTACGTCAGGCATTTCCCCAAAAACCGCCGTATTTAGCTTTTTAAAAAATTCAATTGCTTCAAGATTTTGATTTCCGCCGAATATATTCGGCTTCCATTCTCCGTCGCGGCGGTCATAGTCCAAATAAAGCATTGATGCCACAGCGTCGACACGGAGTCCGTCTATATGAAACTCACGGAACCAATACAAAGCGTTTGATATAAGAAAGGATCTAACCTCTGCTTTTCCCAAATTGAAATATCTTGTTCCCCAATTTTCGCTCTCAAATCTTTCATCCTCGACGTATTCATATAAGCGTCCGCCGTCAAAATCCGCAAGCCCATGCTCGTCTTTCGGAAAATGCGCGGGCACCCAATCGAGAATAACTCCTATTCCCGCTTTATGCATGGCATCAACAAAATATCGAAAATCATCCGGAGTTCCGTAACGCGATGTGGGTGCATAATACCCCGTCACCTGATATCCCCAAGAGCCGTCATAAGGATATTCCGAAATAGGCATAAGCTCAACGTGGGTATATCCCATTTCGGTCACATATTTAACCAAAAGATCTGCAATTTGGCGGTAATTTAAATATGCGTCTGCGTTTTTCATCCACGAGCCAACGTGAAATTCGTATATATTCAACGGAAAAGGGTAAAAACCGAGCTTGCTTTCAAATTTTTCCTTTCGCTTGCAAATCCATTCCTCATCCTGCCAGGAATATGAATTTTCCGTGCATATTACCGATGCAGTATTGCACCCCCATTCACTCTGTTTAGCATAAGGATCCGCTTTGAGAACCGAGCGCTTCGAGCTCGTTATCTTATATTTATATTTCATTCCCTCCAAGGAGCTTTCCGACTCTATAAACGCCTCCCAAACACCGCCTTCGGTAACCTTCATCATAGGGATCCCCTTCCAATCCGAAAAATCACCTACAATATCTACATATATAGCATTGGGAGCGAATACTCTGAACGTATACGAATATCGATTTTCATCAGTGATTTTATTAACACCCAGATAATCGTATGCGCGTGTGCTTGTACCCTCGTGAAAATAAAAAGCATCCTTGCTTTCGCTATTCACCGCAGCTTTATTTTTTAACTTCATTTTTCCCTCTCTTTTAATAGTTTTGAAATTTATTTTGAACTATATATACAAACATAATCATTATATTAAAAGGATACGTTAAAAATGCACGAAATATGTTGCCTCTATTTTTTATTTTTTGCTATTTTTAGAAATAAGAAAAAACGAAGTCAGCCGAGTAAAAAATTTACTCGGCTGACTTCGTTTTTTTAAAAATATATTTATTTTTTATCCTTTGGCTTGAAAAATTGATAAAAATTACAAGGAACCATACCGTTATAAAGCTTTCGAACCTTGTCGGCTCGCTTGCCGTACAGCTCCTGAAAATTTTCACACGAGGTGATGATATATATCTGCCAAGGATAAAAATCCGAAAAGGTTTTTCCCATGCCTCGATAAAGCTCTCGGACGCTTGATATATTCATCATTCTCTCACCGTACGGAGGATTGCAGATAATAGTTCCGCGTCTGTCCGGCTTTTTTATTTTTGTAGCGTCCTCACGAAAAAATTTAATATTTTTATCAACTCCGGCACGCCTTGCGTTTTCGGATGCATAACCCAGAACCGCCTCGTCAATGTCCGAGGCGAAAGCTTCAAAGTCGGATTGATATTTTATGTTTGATTCTGCTTTCTCACGAGCATTTTTCCAAATTTTTTCGGAAAAACAGTTAAATTTTTCGGCGGCAAAATCCCGATAAAGTCCGGGGGCACGGCAGGTCATCATCATTGCCGCCTCAATGGCTATAGTTCCCGAGCCGCAAAAAGGGTCCCAAAGCAATATATCATCACGCAAATGAGCCGACCGCACCAGCGCGGCGGCAAGCGTTTCGCGAATCGGAGCAGCTCCTGCAGCAGGACGGTATCCCCTTTTGTGAAGAGGCACTCCGCTCGTATCTATCATCAGCGTTGCAATATCCTTGAATATAAAAAATTCTATTTGATATTTTATTCCGCTGTCCTCGGGAAGCCAATTTATTCCGTATTTTGAAGAAAGTCGGTCTGCCGTTGCTTTTTTTATAATACTTTGGCAGTCGGGTACCGAAAACAAGGTGCTTTTTATACAATGTCCCTTTACCGGAAAAGCATCTTCTTTACCGATGAAATTTTCCCATTCGAGTTCGCGAACTCCGTCAAAAAGCTCTGTATACGTTCTCGCGGGAAAGCTTCCGAGCTTTATAAAAATATGCTCACAAAAGCGAAAATTTACGTTAGCGTCGGCAACTCCATCTCCGTCTGCCTCAAAGGTCACTCTGCCGTCTATCGTTTCTATTCTCTTAAATCCCAGCGAATCTATTTCTTCGCCAAGAAATTTTTCGAGCCCGAAAAGACACGTGGCAACAAATTGCATTTTCATAATTGAATTTTCCGTTCCTGTAATTGATTATAATATTCGTCCTTCAATATTGCGCACATACCGATATCGCGATATTCGCCCTTGACCAACATATATTTTTTGTGTATTCCCTCAAACGTCATTCCAACCTTTTCCATAACACGTCGGGAAGCGGCGTTTCCGTCTATGTAGCGCGCCTCTATACGATTTAGAGATAAGCGTTCAAATCCGAAACGCATAACCTCATTCAGCGCCTCGGGAGCAATTCCTCTACCTCTGTAAATAGGATTTATGACATAGCCCACCTCGCCGATATTATTAGCAAAATCAAAGCGAGAAAATCCGCACGTACCTATCATTTTATTTTCGGGAAGATATATAAGCGCCCAATCGTAAAAATCCCCCATCGCGTAATGAGAACCTATATATTCAAGATATTCTTTTGTATATTCTTGATTTATATGCGGGCTCCACGACAAAAATTTCGTACAGTCGGCTCGTGAGGCGTATTGATACATATCCGCGCTGTCGGAAACCAGCATTTTTCTCATCAAAAGTCGCTCGGTACGCAACTCTGGGAGGTGCGAAAATATTCTGTAAATCGATTCTTTTTTCAAAACCGTCAACCTCTTATTTAAAGATAAAGTTCAATAAGACTTTTCTATTATAATACACGGAGTAATTTTTTTCAATAAATTTTATAAAATTTGAGCGCTTGAGTTTATTTTTTTCGAAAAATATGATATAATTAAATATATTTTTAAATACATTGAAAAATTCGCGGAGGACAAAAATGAAATTTGCCCCGAAAACGGTAATGTTGCCTGTTTTGTTAGGTTCAAATGCGACATCCCGAACGGTAGCGCATCGACTTTACAAAAAATATTCCATGATATCATACATATTTGATACCTCGCGTTCCGCGGATACGCTATTTTCGGTTTATATGAGATTTCACAAAATAAAGCCGACGTGCTTTTGTGATTTTTTGATTATGGAGTTAATTGATTTTTCAACGAAAATGAATGATTACACGCTCGTTCTCATCCCCTGTACGAAGGAATATGAGGAGCTTGTGTCGGAAAACGCCGCATCACTTGAACAAAGCTTCATTATTTCCGACGTTAACTTCGAGATTGAAACTTAATTTCGGGAAAGGATAAATAATATGCTTTTATCTGTGCTTTTATCTGAAATCGAATATTCCTGCGGAAATTTTCGAGATGTTGATATAGATTCGGTTTTTATCGATTCCCGAAAGTTTGACAGTGCGCAAAGCGTATTTGTATGCATAAAAGGCGCTGTATGTAACGGACATTCATATGCCGAATCCTTGTATAAAAAGGGCTGCCGAGTTTTTGTTTGCAGCGAGCCGATTTCATTGCCGAAGGATTCTGTTGTTATATACGTTTCGGATACCCTTGATGCTTTAGCCAAAATTTCTGCGAAATTTTATAACCATCCCTCGCGCGAAATGTCTGTTATCGGTATTACCGGAACAAAGGGTAAGACCTCTACATCGCTTATGATATACAATGTTCTCAGCCAAAGCGGAATTTCCGCAGGATATATAGGTTCAAACGGCGTAGAATTTTTAAATCATCATTTTGATACCGAAAATACTACTCCCAACGCGCTCGAGCTTCAGCGCTATATGCGTATTATGGCAGACAGTCAGGTGCGTTGCGTGGTGTTAGAGGTTTCATCGCAGGCGTTGTTTTTAAAACGTGTTGAGTGTATTGATTTTGACATTTGCGTTTTCACAAACATTTCTCCCGACCATATCGGCGAGTTTGAGCATCCTACCTTTGAGCATTATAAAAGCTGTAAAAAATCGCTTTTTGAGAGATACGGAGTTAAAACCGCGGTGTTAAATTCCGACGACGCCGTTTCCGAGGAAATATTCTCAAGCTTTTCGGGAAACAAAACAACCTATTCCATTGAAAAAAAATCGAATAATATGGCATCGAATATATTTTTTCACCGTTCGGGAGCAACTCTTTATACATCCTTTACTTATTCATACGACAAGGGAAAAATCGCCGTTGATATTCCCATGCCGGGATATATAAACGTCAGCAATGCGCTTGCCGCAATATCGGTTTGCCGCGAGCTTGGATTTGAGGTTGGCGATATCGTCGCGGCATTGAAAAACGTACGGATATCGGGACGCTTTGAGCCGATAAACGCTTTGCCGTATTCTTCTTTTATAATTGACTACGCGCACAACGGCTCAAGCATGCGTTCAGCGCTTGAGTCCTTGCGAAAATATAATCCGTCACGGCTTATATGCCTTTTCGGTACAGTCGGGGAAAGAACGAAAATGCGCCGCGCAGATCTCGCAAAAGCGGCCTGCGCGCTTGCCGATTTCAGTATAATCACTTCGGATAATCCCAATTTTGAATCCCCCGAAGCAATAGCCGCCGAGATAGCGTCGCATTTTGATGACAGTTCAAAATACACGATAATATGCGACCGAGAAAAAGCCCTTAAATATGCCGTATCCTTCGCAAAGCCGGGAGATATTTTTTTGATTGCGGGTAAAGGACACGAAAGGCATCAGCTTGTTAACGGAGTTAAATTGCCATTTTGCGAACGCGATATAATCATATCCGAAGGATTGAATTTGCTCGCAAAGAAATAAAAAATATTTTCGCATTTTTTACATTTTCTTGTAAAATTTTGATATAAACTTATATTTTTTAGTATAAAACGCAGAAATATATTATTACTATTGCAACATTGAAATTTTTTGTGTATAATATATTGTATATTTATATTAAATTTGAGGAGTAACGCTAATGATTAAAGAAATGATTTCTAAAATCGGTCAATTCGACCCCGAAGTATCGAATGCAATCTCAGATGAACTTGTACGTCAGCAAAATGGGCTCGAAATGATTGCTTCTGAAAATTTTGTATCGGAAACCGTATTGCTTGCTGCTGGTTCTGTTATGACAAACAAATACGCAGAGGGATATCCCGCAAAGCGTTATTACGGCGGTTGTCAATGCGTTGACGTCGTTGAAAATTTGGCTATTGAACGCGCTAAGGAGCTTTTCGGAGCTAAATTTGCAAACGTTCAACCGCACAGCGGATCTCAGGCAAATACCGCAGTATATGTCGCGCTTCTCAAGGCGGGCGACACTGTTATGGGAATGAGTCTTGCCGACGGCGGACATCTTACACACGGCAGTCCCGTTAACCTTTCGGGCTTGTACTATAATTTCGTTTCCTACGGTGTTGACAGCGAAACACACGTAATAGACTATGATAAATTCGATAAAATGGCAAAGGAATGTCGCCCTAAGCTTATAGTTGCCGGTGCATCTGCTTATCCGAGAGTAATCGATTTTGAAAGAATGGCGAAAACCGCACATGACGTCGGTGCTTATTTCATGGTTGATATGGCTCACATTGCAGGTCTTGTTGCCGCAGGCGAGCATCCGAGCCCCATTCCCTATGCAGACGTAGTCACCACAACTACACACAAAACTCTGCGCGGACCGAGAGGCGGATTGATTCTTTGCAACGACGAGGAAATTGCCAAAAAGATAAACAAGGCAATATTCCCCGGTATTCAAGGCGGACCTCTTATGCATATTATTGCCGCTAAAGCAGTGGCTTTAAAGGAAGCACTCTCCCCCGAATTCAAGCAATATCAGCACAACGTAGTTGTCAATTCCAAAGCACTTGCACAAGCACTTGTTGAAAACGGATTCAGCCTTGTTTCCGGCGGAACAGACAATCACCTCATTTTGCTTGACCTTCGTCCTATGAACATTACGGGTAAGGATTTTGAACGCCGCCTTGGAGAAGTTCATATCACGGTCAATAAAAATGCTATCCCCAACGACCCGCAGTCACCCTTTATCACATCGGGCGTTCGCGTAGGAACACCTGCGCTGACCTCTCGCGGTATGGGAGTTGAGGAAATGAAAAAAATCGCGCATCTGTTCTTACTTACAGCTACCGATTTTGACAACAGTGCAGATTATATTCGTGAAGAAGTTGCAAAGCTTGCAAAAGCTTTCCCGCTTTACGAATAATAAAACAAAATAAAAATTTTTAAAAGGGCTTTCGCAAAATGCGTGATGTTCTTATCGGAGAAATCACAAATCAGTTTGCCCATATGACGTAGATTTGCGTCGCAGTAAACCAAATGATTAGCCCCGACAGATTTTCTAATGTCTGTCGGGGTATTTGCGTATTCAATAAATTGGAATTGGTAGATTTTTCAATCATCAATCTTATAAAAAATCATTTTTGTACTTAATCCTCTTCGGTGTAATCACAGTTGGAACAAACCCATTCATCGCCATCCCAGTGTAAACAGCCACCACATTCAGGGCAAGGTCTGATTTCTTCATCATCCTCCTCTAATTCTCCAGAGCAATAAGGACAATGGCTGTACTCAGATTCATCATATACCTTGTCACAAAAAGGACACATCTGCATTTTTGTCAACTCCTTCATAATCAAGATTACATCATAAAAATGATATTAGCGTAGGATCAAAAACCATCTAATTTTCAAATCCCTATTTAACGCTCTGTTTTATCGCCAGTTTCGCCTTTGTATTACGGCGTTGCTTACAATGGGCAAAGCCCATACCCATAAGGTTGCACGTACCTAAGGATCCCTCTGGGAGGGAGCTGTCAGCGAAGCTGACTGAGGGAGAGTGCGTTACAATGAAGTAAATCTAAACTTCAAGTCACGCAGGCTCCTTCCACCGCTAACGCGGTCCCCCTCCCTCTCGGAGGGAGGCTTTCACGGCGGCATGGATATACTCGCAGACACCCCGAAAGTTGGTATTGATTTGTCTGTTTGTAAATCGAATCACCTTCAAATCATATCCTTCAAGGATTTCGGTTCGAAATTCATCTTTTTGTCTGCCTTCTTCGGTATAATGCTGTGAACCATCGATTTCTATAATCAATTTTGCTTTATGACAATAAAAGTCTGCTATAAAATTATCGATTGCTTTTTGGCGTTGAAATCTCACTTCGTATTTTGACAAAAAGTCGTACCATAAATGATTTTCTTGTGGAGTTGCGTTTTTACGTAGATTTTTGGCAAGAGTAATATTCTTCTTGTTATAATCAAGCGACATATTTGCTCCGCCAAAGCTTTAGTGTATCCATTATAACATAAATCGGCAGAGAAAACAATATCTCTGCCCAAATTTTGTACATATAAATCCTCCGTTAAGGACAACCGACAAATTGCGAAAGCCCTTTTATGCTTTATATCTCGACATGTTTTTATTTTCTTCCAAACAGACGGTTTAATCTGTTATATTTTTCGCGGTCTATGCTATCAAGCTGTTCGCGAGTCAGGCGATAGCCCCAATTCCCGTCTGCGCACCCGGGAACGTTCATTCTTGTATCCGCTCCGTATACAAGTAGATCCTGTATCGGCAAAATCGCAAGACCTGCATGGCTGCGCAGCAATTCTTCGACAACGTAACCGCACGCCTCGCTCCAATCAGAACCTCTGTATGAGCAATATGAAAAAATTTTCTCTCTTGTTTTTTCATCAATTTCCCAAATGTGACCAAGTAGAGTATTGTTATCGTGCGTTCCCGTATATGCCACACAATTTTCGATATAATTATGAGGTAAATGCGGAGAAGCACAATCCCCCGTAAACGCGAACTGAAAGACCCTCATACCGGGAAAGCCGCTGTAATCTACAAGCTTTCTGACGCTTTCGGTAATCTCCCCAAGATCCTCTGCTATAATCAGCTTATCTTCGGAAATTTCGGAAATGCAATTTATAATGTCTTTTCCCGGACTTTGTATCCATTTGCCCTCTTTAGCGCTTTTTGCCAAAGCGGGTATGCTCCAATACGTATCAAACGCGCGAAAGTGGTCTATTCTTACGGCGTCAAAAAGTCGCAGATTATGCTTTATGCGGTCGCTCCAAAAGGAAAAGTTATCCTTTTTCATCTCGTCATAGTCGTACAAAGGGTTTCCCCAAAGCTGCCCCTCCGACGCAAAATAATCCGGCGGAACTCCTGCGACGTTTTTAGGATTTCCCTTCTCATCAAGTTGAAAATATTTTTGATTGTTGCATACGTCGCTGCTGTCATAATCAACGTAAATCGGTATGTCACCGATAATTTTTATACCCTTTGAATTTGCGTACTGCTTTATTTCATTCCATTCCGAAAAAAATTCGTACTGAATAAATTTCCACATAAAAAGTTCTTCGTCATCGATTTTTGATGTTGTCCATTTATTCCACGGAGCACCTAAATTCGCATCTTTTCGCGCCATAAATTCGCAGAAATTCTTGATGTGCGGATTATTTTGCGCAAATTTCTCTACCTCTTCCCTGTTTTCAACACGAAGCGATGCTTTTTTCAACAATAACAACCGCTCTTTTGAAAGACGTTCAAATTCGCAAACATACGGCGTTTTTTGACAGCACGTACCCAACTCCTCTGCACTTATTAAATTTTTGTCAAAAAGCTTTTTGGGAGAGATAAAATAAGGATTCAGAGAAAATGAGGAATATGCTTTATACGGAGAGTTATTCGCGTCCGTCATGCAAAATGGCAGAACCTGCCAATATGAAAATCCGCAGTCATCAAGAAAATCAACAAAATATTTTGCCTCATCTCCAAAATTTCCTATTGAATAATCTCCAAACAACGTTGAAATGTGCATCAAAACTCCGCTTGCTCTTTTCATTGTTCAAACCCCTTCCGAATTAACGATTAACGCTGGTACCAATCCTCGCCGACATTAACGTCAACATCAAGCGGTATTGATAATTGTACGGCGTTTTCCATTTCATAGCGAAGAATATCAAGTGCCTGCTCCTCACAGCCGCGTTCTGCCTCGATAAGCAGCTCGTCGTGAACCTGAAGTATCAAACGGGCATCTATCCCGCTTTCCTTTAATTTACGGTGAACGTTTATCATGGCAATTTTTATTATATCTGCCGCTGTGCCTTGAATCGGACTGTTCATTGCTACTCTTTCGCCGAAATTTTTCATATTTTTATTTTGTCCCGCAAGCTCCGGTATATACCTTCTGCGTCCGAATAAGGTTGTTACAAATCCATCCTTATAGGCGGATTTTACCACTTCCTTTAAATAGGCATCTACTCCGGGATATCCCGCAAGATAATTTTCTATATATTTTTTCGCCTGCAATCTGGTAGTCCCTATATCTGCCGCCAAGGAGAACTCTCCGATACCGTATACAATACCGAAATTTACCGCCTTAGCTTTCTTTCTGAGCTCGGGTGTAACATCGTCAGGCGAAACTCCAAAAACACTCGAGGCGGTTGCTGTGTGTATATCTTCTCCTTCATTAAACGCTTTTATCATATTAGCATCTTTTGAAATATCCGCAAGCAATCTTAGCTCTATCTGCGAATAGTCGGCATCAATAAGCAAATAGTTTTTGTTTTCGGGAACAAAATATTTTCTCAGACGGCTTCCCATTTCGGTACGTATCGGGATGTTTTGCAGATTCGGCTCGGCAGAAGAAAGCCGTCCTGTGACAGTTCCGGTCTGCTTAAAGGTAGTATGGATCCTGCCGTCGGCATCCGCCACCTTCAAAAGCCCGTCAACATACGTGCTGCGCAGCTTGGCAACCATACGGTACTCAAGAACATCCGCAACGATAGGATGATACGGAACCAATTTCTCAAGAATTTCGGCATTCGTTGAATATCCCGTCTTGGTTTTCTTGGATGCGGGAAGCATCAGCTTTTCAAAAAGCACCTCGCCCAGCTGCTTCGGAGAATTTATATTGAACTCAAATCCCGCATAGCAGTATATGCGCTCGGTTAAATCCCTCTCCATTTGAACGAGCTCCTCGCCGTATTTAGAAAGGCCCTCTCTGTCAATCTTGAAGCCGATTTTTTCCATATCAGCCAAAACCGCGGCAAGCGGCATTTCTATTTCGTACATCAAGCTTTCCATACCGAAGTCCTTTATCTTAGCCTCTATGACACGATAAAGCTCGTATATATATTGTACAAAAGGCGTTTCTTCATTGACCGTTTCGGATAAAAATTGCATCACCAATCGAGAAAGCTCGAAAGACCCCTCCGAAGGGTTAAGCACATAAGCCCCAAGCATTACATCGTGCATACAATTTCTGAAATGAACTCCGAATTTTTCGAGCTCCTTATATATCCTTTTACAATCGTAACAAATAAATTTTCTGTCGGATGCAAAAAATTTTTCGGTTTCTTCGAGTGGAGCGCTCAAACGATACACTGCATCTCCGTCGCATAACGTAAGAACGCCATCTCTTATATCAAGCACTAATATTTTTTCGGAATCGATTTTCAAAAGATACGGTATGTCGATATCAATTATTTTCAGCGTATCCCGCGAAGATTTTTCGGGATCCGAAAGATTCAACCGCTTGATAAATCCCGAAAATTCAAGCTCGGTAAAGAGCGAAAGAAGGTCTTTTTTATTCGGTTCTCTGATCGCAATATCGTCAAGAGCCATGATAATTTCGGGAACCTCGTCGAAAATTTTGGCAAGCTTTTGAGAAAGATATGCGTTTTCTTTTCCGTTTTGCAATTTGGAATTTACAAGAGCTGAAAGCTTGTCACTCGGCAGAGCGTCATACAGACCGTCCAAAGAACCAAACTCCGAAATCAATTTTATTGCTGTTTTTTCTCCTATACCGGCAACACCGGGAATGTTATCCGATGAATCGCCCATAAGCGCCTTCAAATCAACAAATTGCGTCGTTTTGATTCCATATTTTTCGAAAAATTTTGATTCGTCGTATAATATCGTTTCGCTGTTTGTTGCAAGCAAAACAAAGGAATTTTCCCCAATCAATTGAAGCGAATCTCGGTCACCCGTGAGTATATATGCCTCGCATCCGCTCGATGACGCATCCTTTGCGAGCGTTCCGAGAATATCATCCGCCTCATACCCCGCTTTTTCCAGCACGGTATATCCCATAAGCTCAATACACCGCTTTGCATACGGAAGCTGAACCGCAAGCTCGTCGGGCATTCCCTTCCTTCCGGCCTTGTATTGCTCATACATCTCGTGTCGGAACGTCGGAGCTTTTAAATCAAATGCAACGGCACAATAATCCGGACAGAGCTGCTCTGTCTGCTTTAAAATAATATTTATAAATCCGTATATGGCATTTGTATATAACCCATCACGGTTAGTAAGCAATCTGATACCGTAAAAAGCACGATTCAATATGCTGTTGCCGTCAATAACCAAAAGCTTTTTTTTACCGTTACTCATTATTACGACCACGCCTTCGTTCTACGAAAACTTCCTTTCCGATTTTTTGCTTTGCAAAAATATATGATTAGTATATCATCACCTTCGCCCTTTGTCAACAAACACAAATAAAACTTTCGTCATCCAATAAAAAGAAAAAGCCCGATTATTGCCTTTGCACAAGTGCGTTAAAAACAAACTTGTGCAAATTTGCAGTCGGGGCTTTTTCCTTAAATTTTTATATCATATAATGCTTGGATTTTAAAAGCTCTATAACCTGATTTATATATTTATTGCAAATATCCTTGTCCTTCGCCTCTACCATAACGCGAACGACGGGCTCAGTACCGCTTTTTCTGATAAGTATACGTCCCTCTTTGCCTAACTCTGCATTGATCTTCTCGGATTTTGCAAGTACATCTGGGTCGTTCATAACCGCGATCTTATCAAGAACCTTAACGTTGACCATAACCTGAGGATATATCACAACGGCACTGCAAAGCTTGCTCAACGGAAGCTTTTCTTCAAGCATAGTTTCCATAATCATTATAGATGTGAGAATTCCGTCACCCGTTGTCGCGTATTTACTTAAAATAATATGTCCCGATTGTTCGCCGCCAAGGCAATTTCCGGTTTTTGTCATGTTTTCGTAAACGTACTTATCTCCGACATCGGTTGCTACATAAGAAATTCCCGCCTTGTCAAATGCGCGATATAAGCCGATATTCGACATAACGGTCGTCACAACGGTATTATTTTTAAGCGAGCCCTCTTTCTTTAAGCCCATTCCCAAAATATACAGTATCGAGTCGCCGTTGACCTCATTTCCGTTTTCATCGACGGCAATGCATCTGTCTGCGTCACCATCATATGCAAATCCTATGTCAAGCGCATTTTCTTTAACAAATTTCTTCAGCACCTCTATATGAGTCGAGCCCGCGTCCTTATTAATATTCAAACCGTTCGGCTCGGCATTGATGACGTAGGTCTTTGCTCCGAGCGCATCGAAAACACTCTTTGCAATCATCCACGCGCTGCCGTTAGCGCAATCGAGTCCTACCTTTATATCTTTATATGAGTGCGATGCGAGAGAAATAAGGTATCCTACATAACGGTTTCGTCCGGCAACGTAGTCTATGCTTCGGCCTATAAACTGACCGAGCGCCATAGGAATGTCATCACCCTCAATACCAAACTCGGAAATATTACCGTCGATATAGTTTTCAATCTTTAATATCGTTTCCTCGTCCATCTTCTCGCCAAAACCGTTGATAAGCTTAATACCGTTATCAAAATACGGGTTGTGGCTTGCGGAAATCATAACTCCGCAATCGAAATTTTCCTGGCGAACTACGAATGAAACGCTCGGCGTTGTCGTGACGTGAAGCAAATATGCATCGGCTCCCGACGCCGTCAAGCCCGCTGCTATGGCGTATTCGAACATATAGCTCGAACGTCTTGTATCCTTTCCTATGGCAATGCTTGCGCTCTTTTTGCAGCGTTGACCGTAATACCATCCTAAAAATCTACCGATTTTATAGGCGTGGTCTGCCGTAAGCTGCTTGTTTGCTTCTCCTCTGAATCCGTCTGTTCCAAAATACTTTCCCATTTATTTCCCTCTCTCCGTATTGATTAAATTAATATATAAACTGCATAAACTTAATCGACATATCCTTGAGGGTTAGTGCTCTGCCATCTCCACGTATCAGCGCACATATCCTCCAAGGTCTTCTCGGCTCTCCAAGAAAGGATCTTCTCGGCCTTTTCGGGGTGAGCGTATATACTTGCTATATCGCCCGGACGTCTGTCGGCAATTATATACGGTATCTTTATACCGTTTACCTTCTCAAATGCCTTTACCATATCAAGAACACTGTATCCTACGCCCGTACCGAGATTGAAAATCTCAGTACCTTTATGGCAAAGACAGTATTTCAACGCAGCCACGTGGCCTTTTGCAAGGTCAACCACGTGAATATAATCACGCACGCCTGTTCCGTCGTGCGTCGGATAGTCATTTCCAAAAACCGAAAGCTTTTCAAGCTTTCCTACGGCAACCTGTGAAATATACGGCATAAGATTGTTTGGAATTCCGTTTGGCATCTCGCCTATAAGACCGCTTTTATGAGCGCCTACTGGATTGAAATATCTTAACAATACCGCCGAAAGCGTTGAATCGGCAACACAAGCATCCGAAATGATTTGTTCTATCATATGCTTTGTCCAACCGTAAGGGTTAGTGCAAACGCCTTTTTGAGTTTTCTCGCTGACGGGAACGGCATCGGGAGTACCGTATACCGTTGCCGACGAACTGAAAATAATATTGGAACAATTATATTTTTCCATCGTTTCGAGCAATGTAAACGTAGTATCCAGATTATTTCTGTAATATTTCAACGGAATCCTTACAGATTCTCCAACCGATTTAAGTCCCGCAAAATGTATAACTGCACCTATTTCATTCTCCGCAAAAATTTTATCAAGCGCCTCGGCGTCGGCAACATCTGCATTGTAGCTTTTGATTTTCCTATCGGATATTTTTTCCAAGCGCTTAATGACCAACGGTGAACTGTTTGTAAAATTATCAACGATGATAATATCATATCCGGCGTCAATCAGCTCAAGCGCTGTATGCGAGCCAATATAGCCCGCGCCGCCGGTAAGTAGAATCTTCATATCAAGTTACCTCATATTATTCTATTTGTATTTTTATATTTTATCACAAAATATTACCGATATCAATAGGTTAAATATTTTATTTTTTATTTTTTATGTCAAATTGCACAAAATCAACATCAAATTGACAATCTGATTCATCAAATGACTTTTTATTGATTGCATCGACAAAATTCCAATTTCTGCATAAACAAAAATCAATGATATTATTTTAAATCAACTATACTTTGTATTTTTGCGGCAGATTTACAAGAAATCGACAAACTTTTTTTGTTCAAAATGACTTTATTTTTTGCATTGACTTAGGACAATATAAATGTATAATTAATACTGTATTAATTTTGAACCGCGGAGGGTAAAATGCGTATTGACGGACTTCAAAAACTAACTCTGCTCGATTTTCCCGAGCGTACGGCGTGCACGGTTTTTTCGGGCGGCTGTAATTTCAGATGCCCATTTTGCCACAACGCGTCTTTAGTGACTAATGTTCAAAGATGCCCGAATTTTTCCGAAGATGAGGTGCTCTCGTTTTTAAAAAGGCGAAAGGGCTTGATCGACGGTGTGTGCTTCACAGGAGGCGAGCCGCTTCTTCAAAGCGATATCGGTGATTTTATGAAAAAGGTTCGCGATATGGGCTATGCAGTAAAGCTGGACACAAACGGAAGCTTTCCCGAGCGTTTTATTGCTTTGGTCGAGAACAAGCTGGTCGATTATGTCGCAATGGATATTAAAAATTCGCCGAATAAATACACCAAAACCGTAGGGATTGAAAATCTTAATATTGACAATATATGCAAGAGCGTTGAATTCCTCAAAAAGAATACTGTGGATTATGAATTCAGAACCACGGTTGTCAAAAATATTCACACATTAGAGGATATCGTAGATATCGGAAAATGGATTTCGGGCGCGAAAGCGTATTTTCTTCAAAGCTATAAAAATTCGGGAGATGTCATTGACAGCACGGGGCTTGAAAGCTTTAATCCCGAGGAAATGCGGCTGATGCTGGACAGTATATTGCAGTATGTTCCTTCCGCACAGCTTCGCGGCGTATAAACAACCCATTGCGATTATTTTTTCAAAAAAACACAATATATTGTGTTTTTTCTATTGACAAACAAAAAACGCAGTGTTATAATAACAGTGTCAGCTCTCAAAAAACGAAAAATTATCAGCGTTTAAATAAATGTTAAAAAATGAAAGGAACTACTATGTACAAAGTCAGAAAAAGAGACGGAAAAACCGTAGATTTCAGCTTATCCAAAATCAGCGATGCAATTACACTCGCATTTGAGGCGTGTGAAAAACAGTTCAATCCCGATTTGATCGATTTTATCGCTCTTAAGGTCACCGCAAACTTTGAGCCGAAGATAGAAGACTCGGTTATAGGCGTCGAAGATATCCAGGACAGCGTTGAAACCGTACTCGGCGAAGCAGGATATGCCGATGTAGCAAAAGCTTATATTTTATACCGCAGACAACGCGAAAAGCTCCGTAATATGAAATCCACCATCCTTGACTACAAGGAGGTCGTCGATAAATACGTTAAAGAAATAGACTGGCGTGTTAAGGAAAATTCAACGGTTACGTATTCGGTAGGAGGTCTTATTCTCAGCAACTCGGGTGCTATCACAGCAAACTATTGGTTGTCCGAGATTTATGATGACGAAATTGCAAACGCCCACAGAAACGCCGACATACACGTTCACGACCTTTCTATGCTCACCGGATATTGTGCCGGCTGGTCGCTTAAGCAGCTTATTCAAGAGGGTCTTGGAGGAATTCCGGGCAAGATAACCTCATCTCCCGCAAGCCACCTTGCAACACTTTGCAACCAAATGGTAAACTTCCTCGGAATCATGCAGAACGAATGGGCCGGCGCGCAGGCATTTTCTTCGTTTGATACCTACCTTGCTCCCTTCGTAAAGGTGGACAACCTTTCTTATAGTCAGGTCAAAAAATGTATCGAATCCTTTATTTACGGCGTAAATACTCCCTCTCGTTGGGGAACACAAGCGCCCTTCTCAAATATTACACTTGACTGGACAGTGCCCAATGACCTTGCAGAGCTTAACGCTATCGTAGGCGGCAAGGAAATGGACTTTAAGTACAAGGATTGTAAAAAAGAAATGGATATGGTAAACAAGGCGTTTATCGAAACCATGATCGAGGGTGATGCAAACGGCAGAGGATTCCAATATCCGATCCCGACGTATTCAATT
>JAZNBI010000064.1:0-2184 GCA_045586995.1 Eubacteriales bacterium
TGACTCTGCCTTCCTTCTTAATTTTATTATAAAATTTTTGCACATCGGCGGTAGTGAGATAGGCGAGTTGTATGCTGCCTATATATCGTTTTATCTGATGCTCGGAGAGTACACGGTATCCATCAAGTGTGCTTTCTCTTACGGTGAATATCATATACTCATCGATCCACTTATCCATCCACTCGCCAAGTGTCATTCGGCATTCTTCGGTGTGGTCGACATCATGGTATAGGTCGAGAAGCTGATGGAGCTGCTTTAGTGCGCTCTTTTGTGTCTTTGCGAATGCCGATTTATACATAGGTGAGCCATCGTTCTTGTGTCCGATAATAATTCGGGCTTCCCACCGTCCGTCAGAGCGTTTGCGAATTGTTCCATCACCTTGAGGTCTGCGTTTATTTGCCATAATTTTTGTTCCTTTCTTCAGATTTTTGTTCGTACCACAACGATACCACAGGTTCGAGAGAATATCCAGTGATATCGCCAAGAGTTATCAATTTGTTATCAATTACTTTTACCATGACATCGTGTGTCCCTGCGCGTTCTTCTTTGCCTGTGTTTCACGTCTTTGCTTCTTGTCGATACCGTCGAATACGGGCTTGGAATAATAGTCCTCGGCACGCTCGTCAATGATGTTTGAAGCGTAGTACAGAAGGTCGCAAACGCCTATTACGATTTGAGCATTAAGGTGATTATTGATCGCCTTTATCGCTTCTTTTGCAGGGGCATATCCTTCATCAGATGCGCTGTTGAGGTGTTCCATTCCGTGCTCCCAATCACCAAGTGTGTAGCAATAAAGAAGCCCCAAACGAGTCTGTACCCATAGGTCACCCCTCGCGGCTTTTTCAAAATATTCAAGAGCTTGTTTCGTTTGTCCGTTCTCATAATAGAGTCTGCCTATCTCATACTCCGCTTGTTCGCATCCGTGCTCTGCCGCACGAAGCAGATAGGAAAGCTTAACGTTTGGCATCTTTTTATCTGTCATCAGAGCATATTCATATTCGGCATATCCAAAGTTTTTGTCTACTGCCATGAGAAGATATTTCATTTTGTCACTTGGATCTTCTTTAAATCTTCCGTCACGGTAGCCTTTATAAACGAGATACATAGAGAGGATATTTCCCTCATCAGCGGCACTCTTTAACCAATAAAGTGCCTCGTCCATATCATCGGTCTTGTCGTAATAATATCTGCCAACACGATACATCGCCATCACGTTTCCTCGGTTGGCAAGATCTTCAAGGTAATAGATATCATCTTTCTTATCCCGCAGGTCTTCGTAGTCATAAAAGACGTCTCGCCAAGGTTGCTTTGGCGGTATTTTTATATTTGCCGCCACACTTACAACTTGATTGCGTATCGACTTGAATTCTTTGTTTTGTTCCAGAGGAGTTTTTGAGGGCATCTCGTCTGTGTAGGTGCGATAGGTCTCACATTGAAGCTGATACCACATCTCATAGGCATCCGATATATCCTTATCGTTTGCAATCATTTTTACGATACCGTCAACCATATCTTTTGTTTTCTTATCAAGATATCCGTACACCTTTTTACCTTTATGAGAAGATATTTTCTCGCAAAGCTCCGAGAACTTTTCATAGAATTCGGGAGAGATATCCGCAGAAGAAGATTGAAGCTTTTTCGAGATATCCTCTAACCTTTGACGGAATATCTCTTTTAATTCATCACGGATATTGGTCTGCTCTTTGTAGATAGATATCATATCCTGACGGAATATATCTCCCGCCATCGTGTGCTTGATGTTGTGAATACCTACTGTTGAAAGATACGGTTCTTTCGGATCTTTCGACCACACAAGCATATGAACGTGCGGGTGTGTCTTTGCGCTGTGATACGCCGCATACCAGCAAAGATTCTCGGGAGCAATATGCATTTCTTTCGCGATATCATTCCGTCGGGAGCGCAGAAGATTCATCCATTGTTCTGCCGTATTGTATCCAAGTCTCTCGGCATCCTCACGTTTCAGCGAGAAGATAAGCCCCCATACGTTTCCGTTATGTGTGTCTATTTCATTCCCTATTTTCGCAAGATCAATGCTTACACCCTCGTCAGAAAATAATCCGTTTGAGCCTTTTCTTTCTCCGATATAATTTACCATACCGCTTCGCAACAGCTCCACGCCGTCACGGGTTGCAATATATTTCAGATATCCGCCTCTGCCTTGAC
>JAZNBI010000065.1:0-34620 GCA_045586995.1 Eubacteriales bacterium
ATCCCGATTGCGTGAGCAATCGGGATTTTTTAGGTGCGTTGACAGAAAAGATGCCAAACTTATATATTGTTCTTTTCGAATGTATGCAACCACTTAAAGGCTTTTATAAGTTGTTTATTGACTTTTTTGCAAATCTGCTTGGCGGTATCATCATTGAACTGTTGAACAAGCTTATACCCCTTTGGGACAGCAAAATTATAATTGTTTTCACTTACATCTACATAATCTTTCCTAAATCCGAAAATATGTTTGCTGTAAAGATCACGGTAATAGAACCAACCGTCGTACATTCCCTTTAACCTGTATCGGTTGTTGGTATACCAAACATTTACATCATCGACGGTCATGCCATTGTCCAAAACAAAATTTTTCTTTTCCTTGTCGGGGAAAATTGCAGATACCTCAACCGTAAATGAACCACCGTATTTGTTTGTTTGAAATGCAATAAGTTCAATGCAGTTTTCTTTCTCTCGTCTGAAATGCGGATATTTTCCTGTAAACCCTTGGGATAGAAGCGGTTGAATAATACTTGCCTCCAAATGTTTTTTCATTATTTGTAAGTTGGTCATATCTCCACCGCCTTTCCGAGATTATTATAGCATAAAAGAGGCAGAGTGTCAAGTTTTGAGTGATATGCTGACTTCGTCAGCGTGATATTTTTGCTACGCAAAAGTGATATTGCTCCACTTCGTTCCGCAGTGATATTATATTCGCCTTGTCACTTCCAACGCGCGAAGCGCATACCACTGCCGAAGGCAATATCACGCACTTGTGCATATAACTCGCCGCAGGCGAATATAACTGAAAAAAGCACATCTGCAACGCAGATGTGCTTTTTTCTGGCTGCGGCACTAGGATTCGAACCTAGGTAATGCCAGAGTCAGAGTCTGGTGCCTTACCGCTTGGCGATGCCGCATAACAAACTGTATTATAGCAGATTTAATTTATATTGTCAATAGTTTTTCAAAAAATGAATATGCTTTTTTGCGTTAAAAAAGTTATAATCTGAAAAAAGCTAAAATGTTCATTTTTTGCGATTTTAAATATATAAAATTTTCTTATTTTATTGACAAAACAGCAATTGCATAGTATAATACTTGAATATAAGGGTATTTTTATTTTTAATGCAAATGATACGATTTTGCTTTTGTATCGTTTTTTAGGGGGCGTAGTTTTGAACCGAATAGTTAACGGAAATCATCTTGCACCGACTGCATTTGTCGAAAATATCGAATATACGGGTGATTATCCATATATTTTAGTTGTCAAAAAATTTGCAAACGACGAAATTACATTGCCGCACTATGCAAATTCCATCGAAATAATTATTTGCAATGGTTTGAGCGGACATATAAAAATAAACAATAATCAATATGATCTGAGCGGGAAAAAGCTTTTTTATATTTCCCCCAATTATATGCACAGCACTTACGTTAAGAAAAACAGCGGAGTTATGTACGTGTTGAAAATATCTCCCGAATTTCTTACCGAGCAAATCAATATTGAAACGATTTTAAACAGCGAGAAGTGCAGTATAAACGCTTGTCCCTTTGAGATGAATAACGTCCTGCCCGTATTTGATATTATAGAAAAATTTATTCAGTACGATTCCGACGCGTTCAAGCGTTTGACTGCAATTATTGAGATGTTTGATTATATTCGCGAAAATCTTAAAGTATCCGAAAACAACAGTCAGGTTAACGTAAAGGCAAACAGCGATGTTATCTTGAAAAAGCTTATCGAGTGGACAGAGGCGCAGCGTGGAAGCAAACAAATCTCAACACGTGCTGCCGCTAAGTTCGTTGGGTACAGTGAGCACTATTTTTGCCATTGGTTTAAAGAAACGACAGGTATGACATATCACGAGTATCTTAACTATATTAAGATCGGATATTCCTGCAAGCTTCTCGAACAGGGGCGTTCTGTTTCGGAAACAAGTGCAGAGCTCGGTTATTTGAACACATCATATTTTATCCGTATGTTTAAAAAGTACAAGGGTCAGACACCTAATACATACGCAAAGCAAAATCGTCAAATGGATAATCTTACGGAAAATAAATTCATCTGAAATAAATATTATTTTTGCAAAAAACAGTCAAAATTGCAAAAAAAGCAAAATACGATTATTTTTCCGCAAAATTCATACTTTACCTATTTTGTATTATGTGGTAAAATAGTGTTATAATGTTAAAATTTATACTATACAAAAATTTATTAAAGAAAGCGGGGAACTCAAGTTGAAAAAATTTATGATTCGCAGTGATATTGAAGGAGTAAGCGGTGTTGTAAGCTATGAACAAGCCGATCCTTCACAAGCAGAATTTCCAATAGGGCAGAAGTGGTTTATGTCCGATCTTATGGCGCTCATTAATGGTCTTAGAGACGGTGGCGCAGATGAAATACATATTTACGACGAGCATTTCTACGGAAGAAATATCGACCTTGACGCAGTAGGAGAAAAGGTATTCTCATATTGCGGCAAGCCCCCGTACAGAGATAACTGGGCAGGAGGCCTTGACGAGAGCTTTGACGGCTTGATCCTTTTGGGATTCCACTCTATGAGAGATACGTTTGACGCGCTTCTCAACCATAGCTACGAGCCGGATATTAAGGCAATCAGAATCAATGGCGTTCCTGTTGGAGAGATCGGTGTCGAGGCAGCTATAGCAGGTCAGTTTGACGTTCCGTTGGCAATCGTTACCGGAGATTCCGAGGGTATACGCGAAGCAAAAGAGCTTGTTCCCGGAACGGTCGGCGTTACTGTTAAGGAATCGCTGAGTGAATTTGGTGCTCTTTGCTATCCTGTGACCGAAACGTACAAATGGATCTACAATGCAGCAAAGGATCTTGCAGAAAACGGTACGAAAGCACTTCCTTACAAATGCGGTGACGGACCTGTTAAATTTGAGTTCGAATTTTTTGATACACAATACGCAAAATTATATCGCAAGATGTTTGGCGAGCCCGTGATCGTACGCAACACCGCACTCGAGTGCTGGGCAGAATACTGGAAGAATAAATTGGAGGTTCAAAAGTTACTATGACAGAGAACATAAGAAATTATGCAAAGCTTGGTCTTGTTCACCATTTGCTTTATCCTCACTGCACGTTTGATGCGGATTTTCATACCGACACTCTTGCGGAATTTGTAAAAAGGACCGATATCGAAGCTCTCGACTGTTGCATACCCTACGGCGAAAGCCGCCGCGAGAAGCTCATTCCCATAGTTAAAAATTGCGGCAAGGACGTAAGCTATGCGCTTCATCTTTTCCCGTGCAGAAAGATTTCGCTTTCCACTCTTGATATTCAAGAAAAGGAACTCACAAAATTGGTTATAAAGGACCAAATAGATATGGCTGCCGCTATCGGCTCAACAGGATTTGTTTTCGTGTCGGGAGCGGATATTCCCGAAGACAGAGCTGCGGGTCAGGAATCCTTCAAGGAATTTTGCCGTTGGTTCTGTGCAGAGCTCGCTCCGCACAATATTACAGCTCTTTTGGAGCCGTTTGACAGAACTATCGACAAGAAGTTTCTCTACGGCCCGATCGATGATTGCGTTGCGCTTATCGACGAGATCTCGAAGGAATACGATAATATCGGAATCGAGTTGGATATGGCGCATCTTCCGCTTATGTTCGAGGATTTCGAATCCTCAATAAGACGTTGCGGTCATCGCATCAAACGCGTTCACCTCGGAAACTGTGTTTTGAAGGATACCACCCATCCGCTTTACGGTGACAAGCATCCTCCGATGGAATTGGAGGGCGGAGAGATCGGATACGATAAGCTCGTTGTGATCCTTCGCACGCTTTTGGAGGTTGGATTCCTCTCGAAGGATAACAGAAAACCTCTTATTATGGAAATGACTCCGTTCCCGGGCAAGACACCCGAATATACGGTTGAACGTACAATGGATCTGCTTGAAAGAGCGTGGGCAGCCGTATAATAAATTCATAAACAAATTACTCGTGGGAAGTGAGGTTTGCTCGCTTCCCACTTGATTTTTGTGTCAAGTGATTATATAATGTTATATGAGGTGACATTTATGTGGATTTTATGGGCACTTGGCATTTTGCTCATAGTGCTTTTGGCAATTTACTTGATTACAATTTACTTTTTTAATATGTCGTTTGTTCGCGATCGTGATGAAAAAAAGACGCGTGAGGAATCTTATCTGCGCTTGCGGGATGATGGAATGTATAATATTGATGAGCGTGTATTTGAGGGACGCGCTTATCTCGCAACGCTTTCATATGAGGACGTTTATATACAAAGCTTTGATGGATTGAAATTACACGCAAAATTTTATCAAAACGGCGAAAGCAAGCGCACTATTGTGCTTGTACACGGATATAAAAGCTTTGGAGAACACAATTTTGCGTGCGTTTTTGAGCTGTACCGTTCGCTTGGATTGAATTTTTTGATCGTTGACCAACGTTCGCACGGTGAGAGCGAAGGGAAGTATATTACATTTGGAGTTAAAGAAAGACAGGATATTTGCGATTGGTGTAAATATTTGGTTTCAAAGGATAAAGACTGCGAAATCCTGCTTGGCGGTATTTCGATGGGTTGTACTACCGTGCTGCTTGCTGCGGCTCTTCCCGAAATTCCTTCAAATGTAGTAGGAATTATAGCGGATTGCGGATATGTAACTCCAAGAGATGAATTTGTTCACGTTATGAAGAATGATATGCGAGTGCCTCGCTTTCCTTTTCTTGATATTGCAGATTTAATTGCGCGACGTCGCGCAAAGTTTGGATTTTCAGACGTTTCAACACTTGACGCGGTAAAAATAATAGATATTCCGATTCTGTTTATACACGGTGAAGCCGATACGTTCGTTCCTGTTGAAAACACCTTGAAAAATTATGAAGCGAGCGTTTCTCAAAAGAAGAAGCTCATAATAGTTCCCAAAGCCGAGCACGGGCTTTCCTATTTGGCTGATGAGGTCGGCTGCCGTAAGGAATTGATTGAGTTTATTTCTTCATTATAAATAATGCAAAAAGCAACCGTTCAAAACGGTTGCTTTTTGTGTTTTGCTTGGCTTATTATTTAATAATAAATCTTGCAATTTTTTCGTAAAGCTCTTCTGCGTTTCCGCCTGTTACGGTCACTGTGATGGGGGAGAGAAGGTCAAGACTGAAAATACCCATAATGGATTTACCGTCTACTATATATCTTCCCGAAGCGAGGTCAATTTCGCCGTCAAAAGAGGAAACAATGTTTACAAAATCACGCACATCAGCGATAGTTGAAAGGTTAATTTTTACTTCTTTCATAGTTTTAACTCCTTTAAAAATTATTTATTGGTATAAGTATAGCATAATCGGATAAAAATTTCAACAGTTTTTATTTAGATATGTGTAAATGTTTTATGACTATTTTGAAATTATTGGTAAAAAATGTCGGATAAATTCCAAAAGATATTGACATTTCAGAACATTTGTTCTATAATTGTCATATCCAATATTTTACATTTAGGAGGATTATGAAAAATAACACCGAACGCGACGAAATAATAAATATCTTTAAAAAATATTCCCGTTTGGGGCTATACCGACATAATTTGAATACATTTGGTGTTTATCAGGCAATTCGCGGGTGCTCACGAAGCGAAAGCGAGGCACTTGATTTAGCGGCGGTACACGAAACCTTTAAATTTTTGAAAACAGCAGGGAAAGATGATGCGCTGATAGCAGTGAAAAAGATATACTTTACTTGCCCTGCGCGTATTATACGTAAAAATGAAATCAGTATGCGAGTGAGAAAATTTGCGCTTCAAAATTATTGTGACGAACGCACGGTATACCGCCGACTTGAGTATGTGCTTAAAATTTATGCTAACATAAGGGAAAAAATCAGAAATTTATCTTTTGATGCGGTTGACATTTGAGATTGGAAGGGCTATAATAATAATACACTTATTTTGTATACATTCGGGGGTGTAGGATGCTTATAACTCAAGAATCGGATTATGCGTTGCGTATTGTTTGCTTGCTTGCAAAGGAAAATAAAACCATAGATGCGGGCACAATTTCAAATATTGTAAACGTAACTCCGAGATTTGCTTTGAAAATATTGCATAAGCTTGTTATTGGCGGTATCGTTAGATCATATAAGGGAGCAAACGGCGGATATAGATTTGAGTCCGACCCTAAGATCGTGACGGTGCTTGACGTTATTAATCTTATTGACGGTCCTATTGCTATCAGTAAGTGTGTGGGAGATAGCACCTGTTGCTCAATGAAGGGCGATAATAAAAGCGATTGCCGTATTCATCATCTTTTTAGCTCTGTAAATAGCTTGGTATCCGAAAAGCTTGGTGCCGTTACCATCGAAATGGTTATGTAATAAAAGAAAAAGGGCTTAGGCCGGTTCTCATAAGGATGTTTATACTGTCGGGGCGATTCGTGAATCGCTCCTACGGACACACCAACAAATTTCGGCAGAGAGACCTTGTTTGAAGTGCCGATTTGTGTTATAATGAAATGGGTGATATTTGGAAGAATTAAAAAAGCGAAAAACCACTCGATTGGCGGGAGCGGACTACAATCGAAATCAAGCTGTTTTCCTAACGATATGTACGAAAGAAAGACGATGCATCCTCTCGCGTATTGTAGGGACCGGCGTCCTCGACGGTCCGCAAATCGAATTGACAAAATACGGACAAATCGCAGATAAATACATCCACCAATTAAATGATTTTTACAATGACCTATCGGTCGGGAGTTATGTGATTATGCCAAATCATATTCATATTATGTTATGGGTCAAGGGCGAAGAGAACGGACCGTCGGGGACGCCGGTCCCTGCGGTGCAAAATTCCATTCCTTCGCGGTTTGTGTCTACGTTCAAAAGATTTTGTAACAAGGAATACGGCACGAATATTTGGCAATATCGCTCCAACGATCATATCATACGCAACCGTCAGGATTATGAGGAGCATTTAAAAATCCCCTCCGTTGGTACTACGACGAATTATATACAGGAGAATAGGGGTATGGGCTTCGCCCGATGCCGGCGCTGTAGGCAACGCTGTAATACAAAGGCGAAATTGACGATAAAACATAATAATAGATTAGAATTTGTGAGGATTTGATTGTGGAAAGTAGCCGACATTATTGTATTGACAAATATGGTTTTCGGTATGGAGTTGAAATCACCGACGAGGATGATAGTATTGTTGTCTTTGGTAGTACACCAAATTTATCGTTTGACTTTAAAGAACACGGTATGAAAATAAGACGCTCAAAACATTATGATTATATTTTGCGTTATGTCTTAAAGGACGGTCAAATATTTTTTCGTGGATTTGATGCTCGACTCTCTTTTTGGAATAAGAAATCTCAACTATTAGGTATTGATGCAAAGAAAGATAATCAGAAAAAAAACAGTCGTTTTGTTTTTGATGATATTTCTATAAATTACAGTGGCATTTTAAGCATAGGAAGAAATTTTGATTATCGTTATTGGAATCATGATGAAAAAGCAACGCCCGTGCCGTTTTCTCCGGAAGTTTACAAAGAAAATGGATATATGAAGTTAGAAAAAGGAGTAATCATTAAAAAAGAACTTAACGGTCAAGATATTTGAATTGTAGTATACACGACGAATACAAAAAAAGCCGACAGTCGGCTTTTTTTGTGCTCGGAATTTGCTTGATGGCTAAAAGCTATCAAGCAAAAACGATGGGGGTGAGTATCAAATTAATTTTTGCATTTGACTCATCTCCAATTATTTGTTTACTGCGGAGTAAATTCGCGCCATAACGGGTAAACTCCCTTATGAGAATCGGCTTTTAAAGCCCTTTTTCTTTTATTATTTTTAAAATTTTATCAGCAACCGAGGATATGCAATAATCCGATTGCACCGAAAAATCGCACCACTTGCGATATAGCTCTATACGCTCGTTATACAGCTGTTCATTGGTTTTTACCTTTAGCAACGGACGGTCGCCGTTTTGGAGCTTTGCGGGGTCGATATCTATAAATATTACGATACCGTTTTGCTTCAGCGGTTGATAATTTTCGGGTACGGTAACTGCACCGCCCCCCGTAGCTATAACTGCTCCGTTTGATTTTGTGGCTTGCATAATAGCTTCGTGCTCGATTTCGCGAAATGCCTTTTCGCCGTCGGCTTCAAAAATTTTTGAGATCGCGCGTCCCGAAATTCTTTCGCACAGCGTATCGGTATCAATAAATTCAAGTCCGAGCTTTTCAGCAATAAGCTTACCGACAGAGCTTTTTCCGCATCCCGGCATACCTATAAGGATTATGTTTTTCATATTTACACATTCTCCGTGCATTTTTTTGGTTTTTTGATGAGATATAACAATACTAATATTATAAAGGGAAAAACAGGCGTAAAGTAAAAAGCATAACGTATATTATCATTAAAAACATCTGCAAGTTGTCCTGCCGCAAACGGACCTATAAGGCACCCTGCATCACCTGCTACCGCCAACAATGCGAACATACGGACCCCGCCGTAAGGAATTTTTTGTGATGCTATTTGAACCACGCCCGGCCAAAGAATTCCGCACGCAAAGCCGCAAAGTGCACACCCCGCAAGAGAAGCTATGGGATTTCGAGCGAGCGCGGCGGTCAAGTATGAAATGACGCAAAGCAACGCGCTGACAGACATTATTTTAAATATATTGAGATGCTGACTGAATTTTGCATAAAGCAAACGCGCAAGCCCCATTAATGCCGCAAAAAGACAAGGGCCGAATATATCTCCGAGCGTTTTACTGATGCCGAGTCCAAGCTCAACAAATTCGGATGCCCACTGCGACATTACCATTTCGGCAGCACCTGCGCACAATATCATTATAAGCAATGCAGCAAAGATTTTCGAAAAGAGCGGATTTTTTTGTTGAGTGTCCTGCAAAGCTTTATCCTTGCGTTCGCCAATCGGCACAAATGAAAATGCAACTGCTCCGCAAATCGGAACGATTGACCAAAGCGCCGTCAGGATCTGCCAGTTTTCTGTACCAAAAAGCAGGAAGAACAATGTAGATATTAATATTACCGATGCGTGTCCCCACGAATAAAATGAGTGGGTTATAGCAAAGGACGCACCCTTTTCTTCAGGCGGGAATGAGTCTAAAATCGGATTTACGGAAATCTCAACAAGACCTGTACCGATGCTGTAGATCACTGTCGGTATAATCAATCCGACAAAAGGATTTGGCAATATATCGGGCAATACTGATATGATCAGTAATCCTGCCGCCGAAAAGATCGAGGCGCAGAGCGCACAGGAGCGTAGTTTTATATAGTTTGAAAATTTTGACGCCAATATGTCAACCGAAAGTTGAGCTATAAAGTTAACCGCAATAAGTAAGCTTATTTGACTGAGCGTAAGCCCATAGCTTCGCTGGAAGGTTAAAAAAAGCAAGGGTGGGAGATTTATTGCGATGGCTTGAGTGGCCGTGGCTATACAGCAAGCTATTACGGTATGTTTGTATTTTATTTTCATAGTCGGTTATTTTGAGTATTTGATATATTTTACCAAATCAATTCCAAAGCTGTCCTTCAGTAAAAGCGAAAGGCGGTTTAAAGGTAAGCCGACGACGTTAAAATAACAGCCGTCTATTTTTTCGATCCAAACCGATGCGAGCCCCTGAATCGCATATGCACCTGCTTTATCAAACGGTTCTTCCGATTCGATATAAAAATTTATGTCGGTTTCACTCATTTTTTTGAAAGAAACCGCAGTCTTTTCAAATGCAGACACCGTTTTATTTTGGTAGGTGACCGCAATTCCGCTGTAAACGTAATGAGAGTTATCCGAAAGCATTGAGAGCATACGGTACGCGTCGGTCTTATCGTGCGGCTTTCCGAATATTTCACCGTTACATTCAACCACCGTATCTGCCGATATTATAACCATATCATCTTTGTATGTATTGTTTTGAATCAACAGCTCTTTTACCGCAATGCCTTTGCGGCGCGCAACCTCCTCGACGAATCTTCCCGTGTCCTTTTCAGAGCAGTTTTCGTCGGCGTCAGCCGATATTACGGTAAACGGAAGCCCTATATTTCCAAGAATTTCTTTTCGTCTTGGGGATTTTGAAGCAAGTATGAATTGCATTTTTTATTCTCCGTTTTATTTCCGTTATTATGGGATGCTACAAAATAATTGTAGCATCCCATTGATTTTTATTTTAGTGCGGAAGCTCGTCGTTTTTGTAATTATCGTCATCATTACCGTTTTCGCGGTCGATTCTTTCAAGACGCTCCTGCTCCGCGCGGAGCTTTTTCTCTTTTTCATCAAGAAGTTTTTTCGCCTCGTTGGCTTCCTTGCTCTTGCGTCTTTTTTCTTCTAACATAGCGTCAAGCTCCTCAAATGTGGGAGAGCCGTTCATGATAGCTTCAAACTGGTCTGCATCGACAGTTTCATTGTGCAAAAGATAATTTGCGACCGCATGAAGCTTGTCGATATTTTCCTCAAGATATTTTTTACATCTCTTGTATGCCGCGTCTACGATAGCGCGTATCTCGTCGTCAATAACCGCCGCGGTCTTTTCCGAATAATTCTTGCCCGAGCTGAAATCGCGTCCGAGGAACACCTCGTCGCTGTTGTGTTCGCTGCCGTAAAGCACCGTTCCGAGAGCTTCGCTCATACCGTATTTTGTAACCATTCTGCGCGCAATCGACGTAGCGTGCTGAATATCGCTCGACGCTCCCGTCGAAATATCGTCCATAATAAGCATTTCAGCGACGCGTCCGCCCAATGAAACGACGATTCGGTCGTTCATCGCGCCCTTTGAAACGACCATGCGGTCTTCTTCGGGCACCTGCAGCGTAACGCCGCCCGCATTTCCTGCGGGAATTATAGTTATATGCTTAACGGGGTCCGCCTTCGGGCAGAAGAATGCCGCAACGGCGTGACCTGCTTCGTGATATGCGGTGAGCTTGTTATCGTATTCGTTGCGAATCTTGGACTTTTTCTGAGGACCGAGAATTACCTTCATAAAGGAGTCCTCGATCTCGTCCATTCCAATTAAGGATTTACCGCGCCTCGCTGCGAGAAGCGCTGCCTCGTTAAGCAAATTTGCAAGGTCTGCGCCTGTAAATCCGACGGTGGTTTGAGCGATTCTGTGGAAATCAACGTCAGACTCCATCGGTTTGTTTTTTGCGTGCACGTGAAGTATTTCTTCACGTCCTTTAATATCCGGATATCCAACGGTAATTTGACGGTCAAATCTTCCGGGCCTTAAAAGCGCGGGGTCTAAAATATCGGGACGGTTGGTTGCGGCAATTACGATGATTCCTTCGTGAGAGCCGAATCCATCCATTTCAACAAGTAATTGGTTGAGCGTCTGCTCGCGTTCATCGTGACCGCCGCCGAGTCCTGCGCCTCTGTGACGACCTACGGCATCTATCTCGTCAATAAACACGATAGAAGCGGGAGCTTTACGTGCTGTATCGAAAAGGTCACGAACTCTTGAAGCACCTACACCGACGTACATCTCCACAAAGTCAGAACCGGAAATAGAGAAGAAGGGAACATTTGCTTCTCCGGCAACCGCCTTTGCCAAAAGGGTTTTACCCGTTCCGGGAGGGCCTACAAGAAGCACGCCGTGCGGTATTTTCGCGCCGAGTGCCGAGAACTTTGACGGAGATTTAAGAAATTCAACTATTTCTTGAAGCTCTGCCTTTTCCTCGTCAGCGCCCGCAACGTTTTCAAACGTTACTTTATCCTTTCCTGATTGAGCTGCGGTTCTAACCTTTGCTTTTCCGAAGGAGTTGAGTCCTCCTTTACCCTTGCCCCCGGCTTGATTTACCATATAAACCCAAAGCGCAATAAAGAGTATTATTACTATTACATAAGGCAATAAGCTTACCCACCACGGTACCGATGTGGGCGGTTCATACTCTCCCTTTAAGGTATGGTTTGCCATCTGCTCGGTAATGAGATCCCCCAAATCACGATGGAAGAGATCCAAGCTTCGCAGGTGGTAGGATTTTATTGTACCGTCATTTAATTTTACGGTCAGAAGATTCGATTCGTCAATAGTGAATTCTGCGACCTGTTCTTCCGTAAAATATTGCACTACCTGATCATAGGTCAGTGGCTTTTCTGTTGTCGTATCAAGCAATTTTGAAACGGTGAAAACTATAACACCGATCAACAGAATGTAAAAAATAATTATTTTTAAATTGTTCTTCATTACCTTCTCCGTTCGTCAGAAGTTCTAAATTGAAATTTCCAATTCTAATTGGAAGCTTTGTTATTACTATATTAGATTATCGGGTTGAATATACAGCCGGTTTTAAAACGGCTATATATGGAAGATTACGATATTTTTCATCATAATCAAGTCCGAAGCCGACAACGAATTCATTCGGTATTTCGCAACCGCAATATTCGGGAACGAATTCCACCTCGCGTCTTGATGGCTTATCAAGCATTGTGCAGGTGCGTACGCTGTGCGCGCCCTTTTTTTTCAAATAATTGGCAAGATAGGAAAGCGTTCTTCCGCTGTCTATTATATCCTCAACAATTATTATGTCCAGATTGGAGATATCTTGTCTGTTTAAATCAAGAATTATATTAAGCTGACCGCTGGAAGATGTTCCCGAGCCATAAGAGGATGCTTTCATAAAATCGATTTCAACCGGCAATTTTATTTTTTTCATAAGCTCAGAAGTAAACATAACAGAGCCCTTGAGAATCGAAAGCAACAAAACGGGATGACCGGAATTTGCATAATCGCGGTTTATTTCATCTGCAATACGAGTGACGATATTATTTACTTCTTCTTCGGTGATAAGAATTTTTTCAATGTCTTGATTCATAATTAGAATGCCTTTCGGTTTAAGTAAAATTTTCAAAGATAAGTTCAATAGAAACAGCGTTTTTTTCGTTGATTTGGGATGACATACCATCCTTCACACCTAAAAACGGCACGAAAACAACAGAATTCTCATCGGGCAGGGAACTGTCGCAGACAATAGGCAAACAATCTCTCAATTCGAGAGGGATTTTTTTGTCGCACATTAATTTTTTAATGCTTTTATGCATTCCGTTTATCAAAAGCTTATCACCCTCGCGTCGCGAACGCATATACAAGTTTCCTACTATTTTATCAGAAGATATGAAAGCCAATGTTTCTTTTTTGTAAATATTTATATGGTTTTTTGTGTTTTTTAGGTGACAGTTTTGTTGTGAAAGCAAACACATATTGCTTTTCGGTACAGGATTTTTTCCGTTTTTTAGCGGAATCATATATCCTTCGCTCTTTGTTTTTTTTGCTTTGCTCTTTGAAAATACTAATTTTTCAGCGCAAATTTTTGCTGAAATATTTTCGGGGAGCGAAACTTCGGAATTTTGCCGCCTGTTTTCCACAAGCTTTAAAATCGATTCGATATGCACATATTCGAGCATACGGCTTCCGCCTGCGGCGCGGAACATATGAGAAAACAGAGATGCTGCCAATGCTCTCGGCATGCTTTTCGGTATGTCCAAAGAGCAGGAATTCGAAATTTTATTTTCATTTATTATGTTAAGTGCGTTGATTTCCAAAAAATCGAGCGCGTCGCGCAAAAGCAAAGATGTTTTTGATGCTGTATTCAGCAGATTTTCGTTGATTTTACAAAGCTCGGGAATTATATTCGCGCGAATTCGATTTCTTGAATACGCAACGTCCGAGTTTGTGCTGTCGGTTACATACTGTAATTTTTTATTTTCGCAAAATGACAGAATTTCGGATTTGCTCATATTTAAGATAGGACGAACGAGCTTTCCGTATGTCAAATTGCGAGAGGGGGGAATACCGCAAAGACCGCGCAGACCGCTTCCTCGAGTAAGATTGAACAGCATTGTTTCGAGATTATCGTTGGCATTATGCGCCGTTGCTAAAATCGGTATATCATTCTCCGACATTATTTTTGAAAAATAGGAATATCTGATTTCGCGTGCCGCCTCCTCTAAGCTTTGAGAATTCTTCTCGGCAATTGAAGGTACGTGGGCATCGAGAACGAAAATCGGAATGTCGTGCTCCTTTGCCTCGCTAATGCAAAAATTGCGATCTCGCAACGCCTCGTCACCCCGAATTCCGTGATTTACGTGCGCGGCAAAGAGCGGTGTTTTATAACGTTCGCGGTAACGGCAAAGCAGCTCTAACAGCACTCGGGAGTCCGAGCCGCCCGAAAACGCAATTAAAATAGGCGAATCGGCAGGCAGGGACGAGAGCAAATGCGGCTCGCAAAATCCATTTGGGAAAGAATTTGAAATATTCATTCAAAGAAAACTATATGCGTTCCGAGCTTTACGGAATCACAATGCTCCTCCTTGATTGTATTTTATTGCGGAGTAAGCGCATCGGGAGCGATGGTACGGAATTTTGTATATGCCGGAATCCATCCCATTTTTACGGTATCGGTCGCACCGTGACGGTTTTTTGCGACTATAACCTCGATAGTGCTTGCCTCGTGATTTTTTTCTTCTTCATAGTAATTGGGATTGTAAAGGAAAAGAACGATATCCGCATCCTGCTCGATAGCTCCCGAGTCACGAAGGTCTGAAAGCATCGGCTTTTTGCTTGTTCTCGCTTCGGGGTTACGCGAAAGCTGAGCGCAGCATATGATAGGCACGTTTAATTCCTTTGCCATTATTTTGAGCGAACGGGATATGTCGGCAACCTCTTGAACTCGGTTGTCGGTGCGTTTATCGCTTTGCATAAGCTGCAAATAGTCGATAACGACAAGACCGATTTCGTTTTTAACTCGGCGGAGCTTTGCCTTCATTCCCGTGACGGTTATATTGGACGTGTCATCAATAAGTATATCGCATCCCGCGAGTGTTGATGATGCTTGAGCAAGCTTTTGCCAGTCCTCGCTGTTGAGTGTTCCCGCGCGCAAACGGTTGCTGTCTATAAGCGCTTCGCTTGAAAGCATACGCGTGACTAATTGCTCGGCAGACATTTCAAGTGAAAAAATGCAAACGGCTTTTTTTGTCATGGTTGCAACATTTGTTGCAATATTCATAGAAAAGCTGGTTTTTCCCATTCCGGGACGCGCTCCGACAAGAACCAGGTCGGACTTACCCATACCGACAAGAACCGAGTCGAGCGCCGAAAATCCGGTTGACGTTGTTTGCGAGGATTCCTTATGGTCGCACAGATCCTTTAAGTGCGCGTTTACCTTGAGAAGCACCTCGCGAATTGTTTGAAAGTTTTTCGTATCTCTCCCTTGAGCAATATCAAATATGCGCTTTTCGGCATATTCGAGCATGTAAGGAACCGATTCCTGTTCGCTGTATGCGGTTTCTGTAATTTCTCCGCAAGCATCAATGAGCTGGCGTAAAATGCTCTTGTTTTTTATGATTTGAACATAATCCTTGGCGTTCCCCGGATTTGCTCCGATTTCAATAAGCGTGCGCAGATAATCATTTCCGTCGGATTGATTATAAACCCCTTTTTGCACAAGAAGGTCAAGCAACGTGACAGCGTCGATTTCACGGTTAGCTCTGAACAGCTCCTGCATTGCAAGATATATATGCTCATGCTCCTCTAAGTAAAAATCACTGTAGCTCAGCGTGTCGGCAATATCATTGATAACATTGGGGTCTATCAAAATAGAGCTTAACAGTGATTGCTCGGCAGAAAGCAGAAATGGGAGCTTGCGATTCAGTTCTTCATTCATTTTGAATCAATGCCTTTCTTTTGATTTTGATTTAACGGCTTATTTATCGGATACAACGAGATTTACTTTTCCTGTGATCTCGGGATATAGCTTAACGTCTAACGAATACGTACCGTATGCTTTTATCGGCTCTGGAATTATAATTTTTCTCTTGTCTATAACGAGCGAAAAGCTTTTTTCGAGCATCTCCGAGATATCCTTGGAGGTTACAGAACCGTAAAGCTTGTTGTCTGCGCCTGAGGAGCATACTATTTTAACTGTGATCGATTCCAGTTTTTTTGCAATAGCCCTTGCCTCGGCTTTTTCAAGCTCTATTTTGTGTTTTACGGATGCCTCTTTGTTTTGTATCTCATTCACCGCTTTTGAGTCCGCAATGATAGCGAGCTTTTTTGGAAAGAGAAAGTTTCTTGCGTATCCGTCGGATACATCTATAATCTGGTCTTTTTTTCCTTGATTTTTTACGTCCTGTAATAATACGACTTTCATGGGTTTTTCCTTTCTGCTGCTTTGGGATTTTTATTTGTTATCTAAATATTTGTCTATGGCTTCTTTTAGCAGTATAAGCGCATCCTTCATAGAGCTGTTGCTTAACTGCGCGCCTGCCGAATCAAAATGTCCTCCTCCGTGGAGATCCTCTAGAATGAGCTGAACGTTTATACTTCCGTTTGAACGAGCGGAAATGTGGATCGTATTGTCATTCGCAATAACAAGCGCAAAGGATGCGTCGACGTGCTTAACGCCCAACAGCTTATCCGCGACCTTGGATGCGGCGGTTCGGTTGTCGGCGTCGGGGGCTCCGTCGCTTGTGGTAATGGCAATGCGATCGCGGTAGATAGTCACGCTTGAGCCGAATTTCGCCTCTGCAATATAGTCGTTAAAGTTTTCGTTGAAGAATGTGCGTGCCGCTTCGGAGCTTGCTCCTTCGCTTCGCAGGTACAACGCCGCCGAGAAGGTTCTCGTTCCCGTGGTCTTTGTGAAGTTTTTGGTATCTACCATAATTCCCGAAAGCATAATATTCGCTTCTTCCTTCAACATAACTCCGGAAGGCAATACCTGCTCGATAATTTCCGTAACAAGCTCGCACGTGGAAGACGCAGACGGGTCGATATAGCTCAAAAGCAGCTCGTAATCGTTTTCAGCCGCTTTACGATGGTGGTCGATAACGACTATATTATACGCATTTTTAGCTATTTCGGGCGACTCGAAAATATTGAAGTTGTTGGCATCAACAAGAATCAGCAAAGTGTCTGTGCGAATAAGGTCAAGCCCTTCGACGCCGTCTATGAACATATTTTTGTATTCTTCAAAGTCCTTGAGCGGCGCGGTTGACAAACGAAAGCTTTCGGATTTTTTATCGATAATTATTTTTGCGTCAATTTCGCAGAACATCGCAAGACGCGCAATTCCTATACACGCTCCTATTGAGTCGAAATCCGGATTGAAGTGTCCCATAATAAGAACGTTGCCGGATTTTTCAATAAGCGACGTCAGCTGATTTGCAATTACTCTTGCGCGCACCTTGGTGCGTTTTTGTACGCCCTTGGATTTGCCGCCGAAAAAGTCCATTCCTTCGTCGGTCTTTATGGCGATCTGGTCACCTCCGCGTTGCAAAGCCATATCAAGCGCGGCGCTTGCGTTTTTCTCGCGCTCCGACATGTTTTCGCCCGAGTAGGAAATTCCCATGGAAACGGTAACCGGCATACTGCTGTCGCCAAGGTTGGTGCTGCGTATCTTATCCAAAATTTCGAATTTATTGTCAATACATTTCTGAAGCTGCTCTTGCGTGAATACCATCAAATATTTGTCGTGGTCATATTCTTGGATCAAGGCATCAAGAGAAGCAGCCCAGTTTTTGAGCATATTTTCAATTTCATTTGCGGCCGAGCGATAGCTTACCCTAACGTACTGTGCAAGCTCCTCTAAGTTGTCGAGCACAATATATGCAACGACGGTGTTTTCTTTTTCCATTTTGGTTTGAAGTGCAAAAAATTCGGATACGTTGTTGAGCACCGTTATATAATAAGCCCTTTTTGCAATCGTCATATCATAGGTTTTTGCGAGAAATATGGATTTATCAATGGGGATTACATATCCCGACATATTTTCGGATGCATATTCTTGTGATATCCTTTGCGTTTCATCATAATATATGATACGGTTTTCCTTGGTTGCAAAAATGATTTCGGGCAACGAAACCGGACAAAATTCATTTAAATTTGCACCGAAAAGAGTTCCCGGTCTTCCGCTTATTATTGAGAATTCATTATTATACCAAATGATCTTTCCGTACTCATCGGTAATGGTGACCGGAATATTTATTTTTTGAATCATATCGGTCATGACCGTGTTCATGGAATCGCTTTCTTTTTTTTGCGGCTGCTCCGCAAATCTGTGGCGGTTGCGTGCGTATATACTTGACGTAATGACGATATACACAAGTATTAAAGCTATTCCGAATATTTCTTTGGGAATCGAGGTTAGAGCCGAAACAAGTATTTGAGCGGCAATAAAAAGCACGCCGAGCAGAGTACAAGCCCAAAAGAAAAGGTCGGCATTGGGTATATTTTTACTTAGCTTCTTGTTTTGCATTTAGATTCTCCTCATTGTTTTGAAGATTTTTTTCTATATGATAATGTTGTATAAGCTCCGACAAGCGTAACGAGTGTAAACGCCAACGAAGCGAACGTAACAAAAATAATTACAGCTGCTATAATAAAAGATTTTCTTTTCTCGGGGTGCGTGACGAATTTGGAGTATATAGAGCCACAGCCCGCAACGAACAAGCCAAATGACAGTACTATGTTAATATTGTTACACACTGCGATAAACAATGATGAAACGTCGCCCGTAAACATAATGATTATATATGTCGCGATAAATAATATTGCGGATACGGCGCTCATTCTGAAGCTGGCGGTTTCTTCTGTAAGTAAATCCGAGTTATTGTCTGCAGACAAAAGCTTTAAAAGCGACAGATTCGATATAAACGCGATAGCATTAAAGCCGGTTATTATAATTGAGGGAATAATATTCAAAACCGCGCCGACAATAATTTTTGCTAAATCTTCCGAAAAGGGCTTTATTGTCTCTTCACCCACGGCAAGCTCAAACTCCGAAAAATATTCGACAAGGGTTTGTCTGTATTGCTCTACAGTATCCCAAACGGCGGTAAAATCGAGCTTTCCTTCGGAAGCGTACATAAAAGCCGCAACGAGAAGTAAGGAACAAATTCCGAATACCGCCGAAAAGCCGCAAACAGCAAAGAGCCGTGTGCGGTTTTTTAAGACTGCAAAAGCCAAGACCGCAGACGCGGGAAGGCAGACGAGCACTGACAATGCAGAATAAAAAGAAGACGTAAGCGCGAATGCCAGCGTGAAGCTTATGATCGGAATTGCCGCGAGCCAAACCGAGCGCGATGAAATAATTAGATACGCTCCGATGCAGCTTGATAAAAACAGCGAAGCAAGGAGTGCCGGAACAACCAATGTACCCGTGAGAGCAAAAAGCATAATGTACGAAAACAGCACGAATGCGAAAAATGAGCCGGAACGCATTTTAAGCAATACGAACAGCAGCGAAAGTATTATAACCGCAGCCGAATAAGGCAAAAAGCTCGGTACTGCCAAAAACACCGAAAATACGATCATCAAAATAGAAAGCATGACTATAAAAAGCGGTTTTTGCTCTTTACCGTCGCTTTTTATGAGATCTTTCTCTTGAGTCATTTTTCATTTCCTTTCCGAAAACCATCAAAGGGATAATTTTCTACGATATCATCTAGCATTTACCATAGTAGTATAACATATAAATGGTAATTTGTAAACAAAATTTTTCTAATTATATATCTAAAGTGCAAAAAAATTTAAAAAAACTATTGCAAATTGTAAAAATGTGTGTTATACTATTACCGTTATTATACAGCAAGATGATGAGAGTGGGGTTGCACCCACTCTTAATTGTTAAATTGGCATTTTGCCGGAATGGTGATTTTTATGAAAAAAGAAACAGGAAACATTGCTTTTACGGTTCGTAAAATGATTTTGCCGATAGCCGAGGAGCTTGGATATTCTATTTGGGATGTCGAGTTCGTCAAGGAGGGCGCAAGCAAATATTTAAGGATCACAATAGATTCTCCCGACGGTATTACTGTGGAGGATTGCGAGAAAGTGAATGATGCCGTCGATCCGATTCTCGATGAAGCGGATCTGATAAAAGAGCAATACTATCTCGAAATTACTTCCCCCGGGGTCGAGAGGGAGATCAAAACCGACGAACACATCGAGAAATGCACGGGCTGGGATGTTGAGCTTAAGCTTTACGCTCCTATAAACGGCTCAAAGTCATTCAGAGGAATTCTCGAGGGACTGTGCGAGGATAAAATATGTATTTCCGTCGGCACAGAGAAAATGTATTTTGAACGCGGCTCGGTGGCTAAGATCAACGCCGCATACGATTTTTGAAAACCAATACGAATTAATTGATATTGAAAGGAATACAAAAAATGAATAAGGAGTTTTTTGCAGCTCTTGATTTGCTTGAAAAGGAAAAGGGAATACCGAAGGAATATATGCTTGAAAAGATAGAGGCCGCCTTGGTTTCAGCGTATAAAAAGGAATACGGAGCAAATACGAATGTCCGCATCAGCATAGACCCCCAAAAAGAGGACGTGCGCGTTTATCAGCAGAAAGAGGTTGTTGAAACGGTTACAAATCCGCAGGCGGAAATTTCGCTTGAGGATGCTAAAAAGCTGAGTAAGCGTAATACTCTCGGCAAAATAATCGAAAATGAGGTTAAGCCGAAAAACTTCAGACGTCTTAGCGCGGGCGCGGCAAAGTCTGTTATTATTCAGGGCATCCGTGAGGGCGAGCGTAAGGCGATGCAGCAGGCGTATGAAAGCAAGCGCGAGGAAATTATCACCGCAACCGTAAGCAAGGTTGACGATATAACCGGAAACGTTGTGCTCGAAACAGGCACGAGCCATGCGGTTTTACTTAAAAGCGAGCAGATCCCCGGTGAGATATTGAACGTAGGCGACAGAATCAAGGTTTACGTTCAGGAAGTTAACAAGGATATCAAAGGCCCGTTGGTTACGCTTTCGAGAAGCAACGCAGGTCTTGTAAGACGTATGTTTGAGCTCGAAATTCCCGAAATTCAGGACGGAGTCGTTCTTATCAAGGGAATTGCGAGAGAAGCCGGCTCAAGGACCAAGATCGCAGTATGCTCGAGAGATGAAAACGTCGACCCGATTGGCGCTTGTATAGGTAACCACGGCATGAGAATTGCAAGCATCGTCGACGAGCTTAACGGTGAGAAAATAGACATTGTTAAGTACAGCGAGATTCCCGAGGAGTATATCGCATCCGCGTTGGCTCCCGTAACGGTCAATTCGGTTACAATGATCGCCGAACGTTCGTGCAAGGTCGTTGTTGATGTCGACCAGCTTTCGCTGGCTATCGGTAAAGAAGGACAAAACGCAAGACTTGCGGCGCGCCTTACCGGATTTAAGGTGGATATAAAGACAGAATAATTTTTTCAAATAATTCGAAAGGGGGCAATCGCGATGGTTAAAAAACAGCGTAAGATACCCGAGCGACAGTGCCTTGGATGTAACGAGCACAAGCCGAAAGCCGAGCTTATCAGAGTGGTTCGTAGCCCCGACGGGGAAATTTCACTCGATTTTAAAGGCAAAAAATCCGGACGCGGCGCATACATTTGCAAGGATAAGAAATGCCTGCAAAGGGCGCGCAAGAGTCGTCGCATCGAGCATAATCTCGATTGCGTAATTCCGGAAGAAATATACGATTTATTGGAGAATGAATTTGAAAACGACGTTGAATGATGCAACCGAAAAACGTCTTTGTTCGACGCTTGGACTGTGCGCCAAGGCGGGAAAGCTTATATACGGAGTGGCTTTGATTTGCGAAGCGTTGAAGCGCGGCAAGTCAAACATACCATTTATTGTGCTTGAAGCATCCGACACATCCGAAAACACACATAAGAGGATCAATGACCGTTGTAAATATTACGGTATACGGCATTTTCAACTGAATACAAGCGCCGAAAAGCTTGCCGCTTCGGTTGGCAAGAGCTCACCGCTTGCGGCGGTTGGAATTACCGATAGACAATTAAGCCGAGCAATAGATAATCTGTTGCCCGAAGATACAAGTGAAAACATTGAGTGATTTATTCATGTATAACGGGAGAAAACAAAATTCGATATAACGAAAGGAAGTTTCTTTGCTCGGTAAAGAAACAAGGAGAAAGTATGGCAAACAACCCTCAATTCAAGGTAAATCAAATCGCCAAGGATTTGAACTTAAAAAGCAAGGATATAATTGATATATTCTCTGCAAAAGGGATTGAAGTAAAAACGCAAAAAACATTGGAGCCCAAAGAGTTTGATATACTTTGGGAAGCTTTGACACGCTCAAATCAGATTACCAACATAGAGGATTATATAGACGGCATAACCTATATTCCGTCAAAGATCAATTCGAATAAAGGAAAAGTCGCTGAAGCTCCAAAGACGGTAGACGAAAGCGTTTCTGCTTCTAAGTCAGAGAGCGTTGATAACGCGAAAAAGTCGGAGCCGATCAAAAGCGAAGTGTTTAATGAAGAAAAGGCGGCAAAATCGGAGCAAGAGAAAACCGAGCCCGTGAAAAAGATCGAAAAGGTCGGGGCACCGCAGAATATAAATACGTCGGGTCCGATAAATCAGGAGCGTCCAAAGAATGCTTTTGAGAAAAAGCCCGAATTTCAGAACAGAGCACCTCAGCCGTCATATAACAATAACAAAGCATCAAATGACAGACCCGCCTCACAGCAGAATCAGCGCTTCGGGAATCAGCAAACGCAGCAAGCTCGCGGCACATACCGCGATCAAAATGCAAATTCTCGTCCGCAACATCAGCAACAGTCGGGTAACCAATTTGCTAATCCGCAATTCGGACACTATCAGCAGGGTGGGGCGCCATATTCTCAGCAAAGACCTCAAAACCGCCCGCAACAGGATAAGAGAAATATGTCGGGTCAGTTTAAGGATAAGGACGAGGGATATCAACAAAGAGCTCCGAAGGAAAAATTCCAGCCCCAGATCATCGTGCGTTCTCAGACCGCACCGGGCACGGTAGTTTCTGCATCCCAAAGAGGCGCTACCCGTATTGTAGATACAAGAGGCAGCTCGGTGGACCTTTCAAAATACGACGAGCGTCTTGAAAGCTTTGCTACCGAAAAGGAAAATGACCTTCGCGGAGGAAACCAAAAGGTTAAAAAACAGCTCGGAAGCAACCGTCAGATTCCTCCTGCCTCAAAAGGAAATAAGAAAAACGTTAAGTCGGCTCCGGCTCAACCGATAAAAAAACAGCCGCTTAATATTACCATACCCGATGAGATCACCGTCAGCGAGCTCGCTTCGCGCTTGAAAATTACCGTTGCCGAGGTCGTAAAACGCTTGATGATGATGGGACTTATGGTAACCGTAAATCAGGTCATAGATTATGATACCGCATATTTGGTAGCCGACGAATTGGGCGCTATTGTGACAAAAGAGGTCGTGGTTACCATTGAAGAAAAGCTCTTTGATGAAACCGAGGACAGCGAAGAAAATCTGACCTTGCGTGCACCCGTCGTATGCGTTATGGGACACGTTGATCACGGAAAAACTTCGTTGCTTGACGCAATAAGACATACAAACGTTACTGCGGGAGAAGCAGGCGGTATTACACAGCATATAGGTGCGTACAGAGTAAAGGTGAAGGGAAAGGATATTACCTTCCTTGATACTCCCGGTCACGAGGCGTTTACAGCTATGCGTGCAAGAGGCGCTCAGGCAACCGATATTGCAATACTTGTTGTTGCTGCCGATGACGGTATTATGCCTCAGACGGTCGAGGCGATCAATCACGCTAAGGCAGCAGGAATAGATATTATCGTAGCTATCAACAAGATAGATAAGCCGACTGCAAACCCCGATAACATTAAGCAAGAGCTGACAAAATACGATCTCGTTCCCGAGGAGTGGGGCGGAGATGTTATATGCGTTCCGGTTTCGGCACTTACAAGACAGGGTATTGACGATTTGCTTGAAAATGTTTTGCTTGTAGCAGAGGTTAAAGACCTTAAAGCCAATCCCAACCGTCGCGCAAAGGGAATCGTTATCGAAGCAAAACTCGATAAAGGAAGAGGCCCCGTTGCTACGATTCTGGTACAAAACGGAACTCTTAAAAACGGAGATATTGTTATTGCGGGCACTTCTGTCGGACGTGTTCGAGCTATGACAGACCACAACGGAAAGCTTTTGTCGTCTGCCGCGCCGTCCGTTCCTGTTGAAATTATAGGTCTTTCAGACGTTCCGCTCTCGGGAGATGAGTTCAACGCGGTTGAAGACGAAAGAATGGCAAGAGCTCTCGCCGAGCAGCGCAAGGAAAACGCTAAAGAGGAGGGCTTTAAAGCAAATGCACGAGCAAGTCTTAATGACCTTTTCGCACAGATTTCCGATGGTGTTAAGGACCTTAACATTATAGTTAAGGCAGATGTCGGCGGTTCTGCCGAGGCAGTCAAGGCATCTCTTGAAAAGATTTCCAACGAGGAAGTTAAGGTTCGCGTGATTCATTCCGCAGTAGGAGGAATCAACGAGGGAGATGTTATGTTTGCGGCGGCATCGAATGCGATCATCGTCGGATTTAACGTCCGTCCCGATAAAGCGGCAATAGATTCTGCCGAGCGTCAAGGCGTTGAAATTCGCACGTACCGTATCATTTACGAGTGTATCGAAGAAATCACCGCCGCTATGAAGGGTATGCTTGCTCCGAAATATAAGGAAACCATTCTCGGCCGCGCCGAGGTTCGCCAGACCATTCGTGTTCCGAACGTCGGCACTATTGCAGGATCTTACGTTCAGGACGGTAAGATCACAAGAGCATCGCTTATACGCGTGCTTCGCGACGGCGTAGTTATATTTGAGGATAAAATTTCATCCTTGCGCAGATTCAAGGATGACGTCCGCGAGGTCGCTCAGGGTTACGAGTGCGGTATTGGCTTGGATAAATTTAACGATATAAAACTGGGAGATATTCTCGAAGCTTATATCATGGAAGAAGTCGAAAGATAAAATCTAATAAAAAGTAAGAGGAACGGACGAAAGCCCGTTCCTCTGACTTTTTTGAATTTAAAAAGCGAAGCCAAGCGACTGTATATCTATGACGGTCACTTTTTTATTGAGAAGCTTAAAGGCGTTTATAGTGTAAAGCGTGCCCTTGGAATGTCCGTCCCAAAAAGCAATCAGCTCGTCTGCATATTCGGCGATTTTTTGATTCCTTTTCAACGGCGCAAACCTGCCGAACTGTGAATATTCGGGGAGGAACAGCGTGAGCTTTATACCGCGCCGCCGCGCATATTCTTCGGCATTTTTGTCGATGCCTTTTGCGCCGCCCGATACTATTTCTTGACAATATTCGGGAATATACGCGCCGATATTTTCAATATTAAGCGTTCTTGAACCTATAACAGCTATCTTCATACCCACCTCTGAACATATTTTGAATATATTTTGTATCTATACACAACATAATAACACAAAATAAGTTTAAAGTAAATACATAATATATTAAATGTGAGGTTATTTTATGGCTATAAAAAGTTTATCTATCAGAATAGAATCGGAAATGCTCGACAAACTGCATATCGTTGCCGACTATGAGGGCAGAAGCGCAAACAGCCAAATATTGATACTTATACGCGAATGTATTGAAAAATACGAACAAAAGCACGGTGAAATAAAAGTGGGAAAAAATGATAAAATCTAATAAAAAGTCAGAGGAACGGACGAAAGTCCGTTCCTCTGACTTTTTTGTTATTTAGTACGAAGCGTCCCGATTTTATCTGAAAAGGATATTTTTCCTTTTTTCAAGCGCGAATATTAAAGAAGTACCCAAAATTCCCGCCGTGACAAATTCACCTAAAAATATTGTTATTTGCATAAACCAAATAGCGTCCTCTACTTTATAAGCATACGAAAGCACGAAAGGTATAATGAGAACATTAAAGAAGATGGGCGGAAGCGCCGCAAGGAATTTGCTTCGATTTCGCAAAGCGTAGGTTACGACACAGCCCAAAAACGTGGCAAGCGTACCGAAGATAATATCGAAAATATTGCCGCCAAAGAGCAAATTGGTAATTAAACAGCCGATAGTAACTCCCGGAATTGCAGCCGCTGTGAAAAAAGGAAGCGTGCATAATGCCTCCGAGAGCCGAAATTGAATCACTCCCGAAACGATTCCCAATACGGACGAAACGTAACTTAAGACCACATATGCAGCGGCGATGATAGCCGCGCGGCACATATACATAGTGTTTTTTTTCATTTTTTATTCTCCTTAGTTTTTTTGTTTTGCTTTTAAAGCGGGGTGAGGATGGTTTCGAACTCACCCGAAAACGCAATTATTCTACCATTATTTTTTGTTTGTGTCAATAAATATCAAAAAATATATTGCAAAACGGTCGGGATAGTGGTATAATTATCGGGAATTAAATAAACAGAGTAGGCATTTGTGCGTAAAGTGCCGCAAGGACGGGGAGTTGCCTTGCGGACGAAGGAATTTATTTCGCGGTACATTTGTCGCATCCCGCTGTTGCAAACGGATCATTTCGCATTTTTGCGCCTCCTTTGTCACACAGGATAAAAAACTGTTTAAAAAGGAGGATTTTTTTATGAATGAAAACATTAAAGGTTATCGAGCGATTCTGAGAAAAACAACTATGACAGCGATGTTTGTCGCATTGGCTGTGGCAACAAAGTCTATCACCAAAATACCGCTTGCGGCATTTGGTGCGGGCGGTATGCAAATCAGCTTTGGCGGTATTTTTACGTTTTTCCCCGCAGCGCTGTTCGGTCCTGTATACGGTGGAGTTGCCAGCGCGCTTACCGACATTCTCGGCTATTTGATAGCACCGACCGATTCTTATATACCGTGGCTGACGGTGACGGCTTTTATCGGCGGCTTTGTAAAGGGACTTATATGGCGGCTTGTTTTTCATGAAATGCGCAATAAAATTCGAATTTCAATGCTCGCTTTTTTTCTGATCCTCGGTATTATAGGCGGCTCCTTTCACGTTAACCTCGTTAACGACGGCATAATTTCAAACGGTGAAATTATTACAACACAGCAGACGGTGCCCACCAAGGGACAGATCGAGAATAAAGAGCTTTCTAATGCTTCAAGCTTCGTTGTCGGACTTGCTAGGTATAATAATGATACTATAACGCTTAAATCGGTTAACGGCTCGGAAGAAGATTATGTCGCTTTACCGTCAAAAATCAATATAGACGGCCATACCTTTACGGTTACGAAAATCGCCTCAAAAGCACTTGAAAATTGTTTTGGCGCAGTACGTGTCGAGATTTTGGGCAATTATAAAACTATAGCAGATGATATTTTCGGAGAGCTTGACGCTTCGAATATAACTATTGTTACGGTAGCCGGCTCGAGCGCCGAGAAATTTGCGCAGAGCAAGGGGATTCATGTTGAGCTGATAGATTCTTCGGAAGAGCGCGAGATTTTAAGCTTTTCGTCTGTTACGGATGAAGGTATAAACAACAAGAATTTTTCTTCGGAAAAATTTTCGTTTGCAAGCTCGGATACCTTTCGCAAATATTTGTCGGGGTATACAAACTTCGCTGCAGCGGGACTTGAGCTTGTTTCGCTTTTGGGTATGCTTTTTATTGCCTTGAATTATTTGCTTGCACGCTTTGGAAATAAAGGTGTCGGTAACGGCACGGTTTCATATCTTAAAATTGCACTTGCAACATGTGTTTCGGGTTTGCTTGTTACAACTATAAATACTTTTGTTTTGCAGCTTTTCCTGCCGCAATGGGAGGGCAGACTTTTTACGGTGCTTTTGATTCCGAGGGTTTGCGAGGAGCTTATCGTATGCCTTGCTCAATCATTCGTTATATCGATTTTGTGGGGGGTTTTGGTTTCAACACCGCTTTGCAAATATATTGAAAAATCCGTTCCTTCAAAAAAAGATATGCGCTAAGGGCAGGTTCTCATAAGGAAGTTTGAAAAACCGACAGATTTTGATGATCTGTCGGTTTTTTGTATTCAATTAACTGAGATTTATAAACCATTTAATTATAAAATAATAAATTACTCTTTCATTTTATCAATAGATTCAACCCATATTTCGTCACATGTCAATGAAATCATTGGACTTGCATAATTAGTAGCGATTTCGACATTCATAGAAGAACTGTTCTTTTTCAATAGAATGTGCTCAATTGTAGGGTGAGGAGCGACGATGCTATACTCTTTCATAGAAGCTAACATATTACTACAATCAAAATTGACAGTAGAGCATTTCTTAAAACGTATAGTAACATCTTTATCTTTAAGATCTCGAGGTTCATCAAAATAATAATATACTGTAACTAATAAATCAATTAGATTATCATCCCAATAAATGTCACATATAATTCCTTCACTAAAGTCATATATAGAATTAATGTCATTAAAATCACGGCTAAGTATCATTCTTTTACCTCATTATTCAAAGTAATGTGTGTTGTCATAAATATCTCAAGTATCGTTTTATAAAGTGTTATGTCCAAATTACGCCAATATTCCAGTTTTGGGCTCGATAAATTATCGTTTGGTTTTATCGCGCCAGTTTCGCCTTTGTATTACAAATGCATAGGGCTAAGCCCATGCCCCTATAATTCTGATGATATTATATCATAAATCGGCAGAGAAAGCAATAGTGATATTCCGACTTTGTCGGAGTGATATTATTGCTATCGCAATAGTGATATTGAAGCCTTACGGCTTCAGTGATATTTTATTCGCCTCCGAAACTTGCGAAGCAAATATCACTCGGCATATGCCGAATATCACTGCGAAGCAATATAACTCGCCGCAGGCGAATAAAACTGCCCAACTTCCTTATGAGAAGTTGGGCAAATCGCATTGTTTGATTTTGTCAAAAGCAGTAAATTTTTGGCATGTGCTTGATTAAACGAGCGAAACTTGACTTTTTTATGATAAAGTGGTATAATCTTTGGTAGATTTTTGCTTGGGAGGACAGGATGGTAACCATAAAAGAAGTAACATCAAAAAAAGAGCTTAAAAAATTTGTGGATTTTCCAAATCAACTTTATAAGAACGAGCCGAATTTTGTCCCCGCATTGTTTGGCGATGACATGTCCGACTGGGACAGAAAGAAAAACCCCGCATTCGAATATTGTGATGCAAAGTGTTTCTTGGCATATCGCGACGGTAAGATCGTAGGTAGGATCGGAGCAATTCTTAATCATGCCTCCAATCAAAAATGGGGAACAAATCAGATGAGATTTTCTCAGGTTGATTTTATTGATGATCATGAGGTTTCTTCCTCTCTCTTTGCGGCGGTTGAAAAGTGGGCCAAAGAGTGTAATTGCGAAAAGCTGCACGGTCCGCTCGGATTTTGCGACCTTGACCGCGAGGGAATGCTCGTAGAGGGCTTTGACAAGCGCAGTATGTTTATAACCTACTATAATTATCCTTACTATAACGAGCATCTTGAAAAGCTCGGATTTGCCAAAGACGTGGATTGGTTGGAATATAAGGTATACAGACCCGAAGCCGACAGCAAAGAGGCGGCTTTTCTGAAACGCCTCTCAGACCGTACTATAAGGCATCAAAATCTTCACGTTGCCAAGATAAAGCATCGCAGAGAGTATTATCCTTACGTTGAAAAGGTTTTCAAGCTTGTAAACGAGGCGTATGCCCCGCTTTACGGCGTCGTTGAGCTCAATGAAAAGCAGATAAAGAGATATGCAAAAAAGTTTATTCCGCTGATAAATCCGGCTTATACTTGTTTTGTTATGGATGAGAACGAGAATATGGTTGCCTTTGGTGTCAGCGCACCATCTATGGCAGAGGCATTAAAGGCATCTCGCGGCCGCCTTTTCCCGACCGGCTGGATAGGAGTACTGCGCTCTCTTAACAAAAACAATGCGCTTGATATGTTTCTTATTGCGGTGAATCCGAACCTGCAAAGCTCGGGGCTTAACGCCGTTATTTTAAATCATGTTTTCGAAAACGCATTGAAAAACGGCATTGAATATGCCGAAACAGGTCCTCAGTTAGAGATCAACACCAAAATACTTACCCAGTGGAATATGTTCCGAAAAGAGCAACATAAACGCAGAAGATGTTATATAAAAAATATTGATTAAAGATCTTCCGAAATTTTTAATTTCATCTCGCGGTGATAAAAAGTGCGAAAATAGGTGTATATGACAAAAATATCCGAGTTTAAACTTGGGTATTTTTGCTTTTTAATTCTAAACGGTTGATACGTACAAGAAAAAGAAGCATATTATGCTTGTTAATAAAATAGTATATATGGATGTATAAATTTACGTTTTCAACTTGAAATCTTTGTGAAAAAGTAGTATAATAACCAGTATATATACAAAATAAATCATTCGGGTCAGAAAAATACACTATCTCGATTGGCAAATCAACGTATATCCATCAATGGTAAAAAATTAAAAATTAAAATACTAATAAATTAAAAGGAGATCATCATGGATCAAAACGTTTATCTTCCGCTTCTGTTAGTCGCGTTTGCAGCGGTAGTTACTCTGCTTTACGTTTTCGTGCTTTTTCGCAGGGTTTCTCGCATAAAGATCGCGGATAAGAAGGTTGAGGAAATCCGAAATTATATTCACCAAGGAGCAATGACATTCCTTGTGCGTGAATACAAGATTATTATTCCGTTCGTTTTTGGCGTTGGCGCGCTTTTGGCTGTGCTTGGCTTTATACCCGCGTTGCAAGGCGCTGAGGGTATCGGTTGGCAGGCGGCTATTTGCTTTGTTGTCGGAGCGCTGTTCTCCGCAGCGGCAGGCTGGATAGGAATGGCTATCGCGACCAAAGCTAACGCAAGAACTGCTATGAAGGCAAAGGAAGAAGGAATGTCGAGTGCGCTCAAGACCGCTTTCGGCGGCGGCGCGGTGCTCGGTCTTTCCGTTTCGGGCTTTGGCCTTTTGGGACTTGTAGGTATTTTCTTTGTAGTATACCTTATTACGAACGACGTTAACGCTCCCGTTCAGATACTCACGGGATATAGTCTTGGATGCTCGCTTATAGCTCTTTTTGCGCGTGTTGGCGGTGGTATTTATACAAAGGCGGCTGACGTTGGAGCTGACCTTGTCGGTAAGCTTGAGGCAGGCATTCCCGAGGACGACCCCAGAAATCCCGCTACCATCGCAGATAACGTTGGTGATAACGTAGGCGACATCGCAGGAATGGGCTCAGATCTTACCGAATCTTACGTCGGTTCTATCATTTCCTGCTTGACTATGGCACTCTTTACGGGTCTTACCTTTAAGCATATTTTGTTCCCGATACTTGTTTGCGGCGTGGGAATACTCGCGTCCGTTATATCCGTACTTATCGTAAGAGCGAGAAAGTGGGCAGATCCCCACAAGGCGCTCAATATAGCGACTTATATCGCAACGGGACTCGTTGTAGTGGCGTCTGTATTGCTTTCGATTTTCTATCTTGGCGAGTATAAGTATATGTTCAGCGTTATCACAGGTCTTTTGGCAGGCGTTGGCGTTGGTTTTGTTGCTGAGATTTACACATCTGATAAGTTCAAGTCCGTAAAGCAGATCGCGAAGGAATCCCAGACGGGACACGGAACAAATATCATCGCAGGACTTGGCGTTGGTATGAAGTCCACCTGGCTTACCATTGCTTGTCTGGGTGCAGCCATCGCGCTTTCTTATTTCTTTGGAGGCGCATATGGAATTGCACTTGCGGCTGTCGGTATGCTTTGTACAGTCGGCATCACCGTTTCGGTTGACGGATACGGCCCTATAGCCGACAATGCCGGCGGCATCGCCGAGATGGCGCATCTTACCGAGGAGGTTCGCGGTATCACCGATAAGCTTGACGCTGTAGGTAATACCACCGCAGCTATCGGTAAGGGATTCTGCATAGGTTCTGCAACACTTACTTCACTTGCATTTATAGTTTCCTTTATAGAGTCTGTATCCAAGCTGGTTCCCGGATTTGAGATAAGACTTAACGACCCTCGCGTGCTCGTCGGTATGTTGGTTGGAGCAATGCTTCCATATCTGTTCTCGGCTATGACTATCGCATCCGTCGGCAAGGCGGCGAACAAGATGGTCGAGGAGGTTCGTTCTCAGTTTGAAAATGATCCCGCTATCCTTGAGGGTAAGAGTGTTCCAAACTACAATCGCTGCATCGATATTTCCACTAAGGCGTCCTTACGCGAAATGATTGCGCCCGGGCTTCTTGCAATTTTTGCTCCTGCAGTTGCGGGATTTGTGCTCGGCCCGGCAGGACTTGGCGGTCTTCTCATAGGTGGTCTTGTTTCTGCAATAATGCTTGCGGTATTTATGGCAAACGCGGGCGGCGCTTGGGACAATGCAAAGAAATTTGTTGAGGCAGGTAATTTTGGAGGAAAGGGAAGCGATACGCATAAGGCGTCTATCACGGGCGACACCGTTGGAGATCCTCTTAAGGACACTGCAGGTCCCGCAATGGATATTCTTATTAAACTTATGTCGGTGATCGCGCTTATTCTGGTTCCTGTGCTCGTTGAGATCACACCTGTTTGGAATATTATCGTTGATTTCTTTTCCAAGATCTGATCTTGGGTATAACTAAAATGAAAAACTGAGCATCGTTACGGGGCTTCTCATAAGGATGTTTACAAATACCGCCGAGGGTGATCGTTTGGTGCTCTCGGCGGTATATTATTATACGCCTTGAGATTTCAACTGGCATTTTGCTGTTTCTTCAATAAATCTCTGTTTCGGAGAAATAATAAAATATCGCTCTGTTGACTCTACTGCTGGTTTCGTGTATAATATAGTCACAAGCTCCGGAACTTGAATTTTTTCGAGAGGTGAAAAACATGTACGAATGTAAGATCGCAGAAAAATTGGCGGAGCTCCGCACTTCAAAGGGAGTAACGCAGGAGGACGTGGCTCAAAGTCTATCTATTTCAAATAAAACGGTTTCCAAATGGGAGAATGGTGCCTCGACACCCGATCTTCCTATGGTTATAGAACTCGCAAAATATTATGGTGTCACCACTGACACGCTTCTCGGACTTTCCGAGGACAAAAAGCAAAGCACTGCGGAAGAGATTCGTTCTTTGTTTGAAGGTCTTGACCGCCGCGAATCTGTGCTAAAAGCTTTTGAAACAATAAGAGCTCTTGTTCCTACGATGTATGGAACGGTTTCTAAATATTACGATGACGCTTATGATAAAGAAAACGTTTTTCCGACAGGCATGTCACATGGATACCGTTCCGCAATTTCACTCCATGAGTTCTTTGAGTTTACCGCAAGCTCTGAAAATGTGAACTTAGCTGTGATGATGCTCAGAAACAAGGCTAACTTTGCGTGGATGAACGATCCGAACAAACAAAAAGAAATCGTGAAAATATTCAAATTTTTATCGAATGAAGATACGCTTGCCGTTCTTTATTACGTCCATTCTACAAACTGCTCCGAAAGTTTCACAGCGGACTATGTTGCGCGTAATACGGGACTTAAAGAAGAACGCATTACAGAAATCCTCGATGAATTCTGTTCCGTTGGCGCATGCCATTGGGTCACTGCACACCTTGCCGAAGGCGAAGTCAGAGTTTATGAATGTCACGGCGATGGTATAGTCTTGTCCTTGATTGCTATTGCTTTTGAGAGAATGTGCGGTAGACAATCATATGACTACAACTTTAACGGAAGATGCAAAATGATCGGAGGTAAATAATATGAGTTTATCGGCTAATATTAAAAGATTGCGTCTTGAAAAGGATATGACACAAGAGCAGCTTGCCACAAAGCTTGGAGTATCAGCACAAGCAGTATCCAAGTGGGAAACGAGCGAAACTTATCCCGATGGCGCGCTTCTTATTCCTCTTGCTAATGAGCTTGAGGTATCTCTTGACGAGCTTTTTGGAAATGATTCTGTCACTATGGCGGATATTTCGTCCAAAATCGTGAAGTTGATTCATAACACCGAGGCAACCGAGCGCTTCAATGTTGCACGTGATATCGGTTGGCAGATCGAGCGCGGTTTGTTTAACTGCCGTATGGAGATAGAAAAGAAGTACGATCCTAATGAAATCAAGAATCAAAAAAATGCATCCTACATTCTTGACGATAACGGATTCACAATCGTATCGAATGGAAAAGAGCCTTTCTTCTCCGTGTTTCCGCAACCGGAAGAGGGATACGGACATTTTTTGAACGACAAGGACGATCTGCAAAAGATCTTTGCTGCACTGTCTCATACGGATACAATGAACGCTTTGATCTATTTGTATCATAAAGCGGAGAATTATGTTTTTGAGAGCGCAGTGCTCCAGCAAGATTGCGAGATCGCAAATGATCAGATCAACGCGGTAATAGATGATCTGTTGACGCTAAAGCTAATAAGGAAACAGGAACTTACAATTAACGGTGAAAGTCGCGTTCTGTATTATTCTCGACCCAGCCACAAATTGCTTGCCGTATTGCTGATGACAAGAGAGATTGGCTATAAGGGAGCATATAGTTTCCAATCGCATATCAGAAATACGCCGTTTTTTAAGGAATAATATTATACCGCCGAGAGTAACAGCTTGGTCGCTCTCGGCGGTGTTTGTTTTATAGACTTACTAATTAAGGGCACAAATATTAGGTATCACAAAGAACTTTCTCAATTTCTTTAACTGCGTTTTTATATCGTTCCGATTTTGTAAAATCGTTATCTTTGCTTGAATACAAGCCACTAAAGCTATATGACCAATGAGGTGTTTTCTCAGCAAAGAACTTGTAATCTGCCAAAACTTCCTTATCCTTTGTCTTTCCTTTTACCCATGCAAACATTTCACACGCAGTTTTTGCTGCTTTGTCAAGTGCTGTATATGCAGTATCGTAATCGCTATTCAACAAATGCATTTTGC
>JAZNBI010000066.1:0-23488 GCA_045586995.1 Eubacteriales bacterium
ACGGTTGCATCATATATTATGGATAAAAGGTATGATGCTCAAAATATGATTGAGCTTGATATTCCGTTCGCTCCAATGCAGACATATATAAACAACAAAAGGAATGAAGGGGTTACGGTAACTCATCTGGCGTTGATTATAGCGGCGTATTTACGTACTTTGGCGGAGTTTCCGTCATTGAATAGATTTATTGTAAATAAGCGTATATACGCAAGAACCGAAATTGCGGTTGGTATGGTTGTCTTAAAGCCGGGAGAAACCGACGGTACAATGAATAAAATGTATTTTGAACGCACCGATGATATTTTTACCGTCCAGCAAAAATTGAATGATTATGTAAATGCAAACAGAGAAGTCGGTGAAACCAATTCTACCGACAAGCTTATAAAAACACTTTTGAAAATTCCGGGACTTGTCAATGTCGGAGTAGGACTTTTTAAAGTTATGGACAGATACGGAATGCTTCCGAAAAAAATTATTGATGCAAGTCCTTTCCACACAAGCATGGTTATCTCAAATCTCGCAAGTATTCGAACCAACCATATTTTTCACCATTGTTATGATTTCGGTACGACGAGTGTAATTATAACTATGGGTAATCTCAGAGAGGTTCCGAAGCGTAAAGGAAAGGATATTGTATTTGAGAGATGTCTGCCTTTGGGAGTGGTTATGGATGAAAGAATCTGCTCCGGAAGCTATTTCGCTGCGGCTTTCCAAAAAATAAGGGCATATCTGAAAAATCCCACTTTGCTTGAGGGACCGCCTTCGGTAATAAATTTGGATTACTAATTAACAATGTTTTGTCATAAAAATTAAATTAACAGATAGTCAAAAACCAAGCTCCGATAGCATCGGAGCTTGGTTTTTTGAATGTAAAAAATCACCGAGCAAGCGCTCGGTGATCTTATGGGGTGAGTGATGGGAGTCGAACCCACGGCCTTTAGGGCCACAACCTAACGCTCTAACCAACTGAGCTACACCCACCGTATGGCGTGCCTTAAGGGATTCGAACCCCTGACCTACTGCTTAGAAGGCAGTTGCTCTATCCTGCTGAGCTAAAGGCACAAATAGAGCCGACTTCAGTCGGCATTTGTTGGAGCGAGTGATGGGAATCGAACCCACGCGACCAGCTTGGAAGGCTGGAATTCTACCATTGAACTACACTCGCATATATCAAGTTTTTAACTGCTCTAATATAATATCATAATTAGTCGAGCTTGTCAATAGGAAAAATAAAAAAACAGTAAAAAATTATTATTTTGTTAAAGTATTGAAACTGAAGCGTATTTGTGATAAAATATTATATCACTTATTTGGAGGATATAGTTGTGCCGAATTTTTTTATGCCGGACTATATGTTTCGTAAATTTGACGATATAACTTCGGAGTTTCTCGCTTCTATGGATATCGGTGCAATTCTTGTGGATATAGATAACACACTTGCTACATATGAGCAAGCGATTCCTACGGAAGATGTTGTTGCTTGGATTGAATCGTTGAAATGTGCAGGTATTTCGGTTGCGCTGGTTTCAAACAATAATGCGCAAAGAGTTGAAAAGTTCAGCGCGTCGCTTGGAATTGCCGCTTACCCAAAATGTAAAAAGCCGCGAATAAAGGTCTTAAAAAAGGCGCTCGTTTCTATAAACACTTCGAAAAAGAAGGCGGCATTTTTAGGCGACCAGATATTCACTGACGTTGTGTCGGGCAAGCGCCTTGGTTTAACAACGTTTATAGTTCCGCCTATAAAGGATAAAAAAACCTTGTTTTTCAGATTTAAAAGAGCACTTGAATTTCCTATAATCAAAAAATTCAAGGAAGAGCATAATATAGATTTTTGATTGGAGAAGCTTTTATGGGATTTGCAACTTTTGGCCCGGGAGGGAACAGTAAGTCATTTTACGACGAAGGGTTTAAATCTACTTTAGATGCGCCTCGTTGGATAAAGGACCGTGGGCTGGATGCTTATGAATATCAAGCGGGAAACGGTCTTGTAGCATCTGTTGAAACTCTTTCTAAAATCGGAGCGAAGGCAAAAGAAAACGGCATATTGATGTCTATACACGCACCGTATTTTATATCTCTTTCGGGGATTGAAACCGAAAAACGGCTGAAAAGCATCCACTATATAAGACAAAGTGTAAATGCGGCGAGCGCACTCGGCGCTGATACCGTAGTTATACATACGGGAAGCGCGGCAAAAATAACTCGAGAGGAAGCGATGAAGCTTGCAGCGGATACTCTTTACCGCACCTTAGATGAAATTGAGGATACCGGCGTTTATCTCGGACTTGAAACAATGGGGAAAATAAATCAACTGGGTACGCTTGAGGAGGTGGTAGAGCTTTGTAAAATTTCCGAGCGGCTTTCTCCGGTCGTTGATTTCGGACATCTTAATGCCCGTAACAGAGGCGGATATTTTGAGGGTGTCGATAACTATCGCAGAGTGTTCGATTATATAGCAAATGAGCTTGGCGACCAAAAGGCAAATAATTTGCATTGCCATTTTTCGCAAATAGAATATACCGGTGCAGGAGAAAAAAAGCATCTTACATTTGCCGATACCACCTTTGGACCGTTCTTTGAGCCGTTGGCGGAGGCGATTGCAGCCGAGAAGGTTACACCTCGTATTATATGTGAGTCCGATGGAACGATGGCTGAGGATGCATTGACGATGAAAAATCAGTATCTTGAAGCATTAAAAAAATATTAATTGATAGAGGGTATGTATATGACACATTTAAAAAAGTTTCAAAATGCACTTGCAGAAAATAATGCGGAGGCGGCTCTTGTTTTGTGTGAGTCGATGCAATTTTATCTTAGCGGCTTTGATTTTTCCGACGGTGCCATTTTAGTTATGCGGGATAATGCGTATCTTATAACAGATTTCAGATATATTGAAGCGGCAAAGGCAGTCGTTGATGCGAATGATTTTGAAGTGCTTACTCATACAAAAAAGCTTTTCTATACTATATATGATTTGCTCAACGAAAACGATATACACAGTATTTTGATTGAAGAAAAGACACTCTCGGTTGACAATTTTAAGAGCATCAATGATATTTTTGTAAATATAACGGTTTCGTCGGGGCTTTCGGCTATACTTGAGGAGCTTCGTCTTTACAAAGATGCGCAGGAAGAACAGGCAATGGCGCGCGCGCAGGATATTGCAGATGCTGCGTTTGCCCATATACTCGGGTTTATAAAGCCGGAAATGACCGAAAAAGAGGTTGCGTTAGAGCTTGAATTTTTTATGCGTAAGCGCGGAGCATCAAAAACCTCGTTTGATACTATTGCGGTTTCGGGAAGCGCATCTTCGCTTCCTCACGGTGTACCGCGCAATCAAAAGCTTGAAAAGGGCTTTTTCACAATGGATTTTGGCGCGGTGGTTGACGGATATTGCTCGGATATGACAAGAACGGTCGTGCTCGGTCGAGCCGATGCTGAAATGAAAAAGCTTTATTACACTGTACTCAACGCACAGCTTTCCGCGCTTGATTGCATTAGAGCGGGCGCTAATTGCAGAGAGGTAGACCGTGTGGCACGGGATATAATATATAATGCGGGGTATGAAGGATGCTTCGGTCACGGACTCGGACACGGCGTGGGCTTGTATATACACGAAGCGCCGCGGCTTTCGCCCGGTGCCGCAGAAGGCGAGCTGTTAAAGGTTGGCGAGGTCGTTACGGTTGAGCCGGGAATTTATATAGAGGGTAAATACGGTTGCCGCATTGAGGACATGGTTATTGTAAATTCGGACGGATGCAAAAATTTTGCATCGTCGCCAAAAGAAATGATAGAATTGTTTTAATATAAAATGCGAGTGCTTCAGCACTCGCATTTTTAGAGTTTAATTTTTTTTGTTATTAATGATTTTATAAATAAGAAGACCTATTCCGCTTATTATTATAGAAGCTGCCAAAATCCATAACGCAGAGATATAATTATTATTTTGCAAAGCGTGTCCGCCTGTTGTTGAAATAATAATTGACGGTAGTCTTGAAATTGATGTTAATGCCAAATAAAGAGGGATGCTCATATCGGTCAATCCTATCAGATATGTCAAAAAATCTTTTGGAGTGCCGGGGATAAGGAAAACGATCGATACAAGGGTGTTTCGCCCCTTTTTGCTTTTTAAAATTTTAATTGAATCTATTTTTTCGCGCGGATAAAAAGCTTCTACAAGCTTTCTGCCGTATCGGTTTACCAAAAACAGTACGATTGAGCTGCCAAGCATTATTCCTACAAGGCAAAAAATCGCTCCCCACAACCAACCAAAAGCATATCCGCCCGCAATTTCAAGCAACTCACCGGGAATAAAGGCCACTATTACCTGAACCGAGCATATTAATATGAATGTAATTGCTCCCAAAAAATAATTTTCATCCACAAAGTTTTTAAAAATATTTTCATCGGAAAAATATTTTTTTATAAGCAAAATGCCGATACCTGTCAACACGACAAGCGTAAATGAAATTATTGATAGAATGATTGCCGCTTTGGATTTTTTTATCGGGGTATTTTGGCAATCGTCACCCGACGGGGCGCGGCAAAAAAACTTCTTGAACATTTTTTCTCCTTTGCTTGAAAACAAGCGAAAACGTAAAATCGTTTTAATGCATTATATCACATATTATAGTATACTGCAAGTAAATATTTTTTATAGTTGAAAATAACTTTACAAAATGTTTAATAAGTGGTATAATAAAGCAAATGTAAAAATCCGTTCTTAGCTCAGCCGGATAGAGTATCGGATTCCGATTCCGACGGTCGGGGGTTCGAATCCCCCAGAACGGGCCAAAAGGGGATGAGTCAAATGCAAAAATGCATTTGATACTCACCCCCATCTTTTTTGCTTGATGGCTAAACGCCATCATTTTGCCCCCAAAAAACGGGCAAAAACGCAAATTCCGAGCATCAAAAAAGCCGATCGTCGGCTTTTTTCGCAGGGACTGCGCCAATGACGCAGCCCCTTTTCAATTAAATCCGCCTTGCGGCAGAATAGGATAAGCGGGTTTGTCTTGACAAACATCCTTATTCTTCTTTGGGCTTTAGTATTTTCAGACAATCGTACACACTCTTAATAGGTATGATCTTAATTCCTGGAATGTTTTCTTTATATTTTGCGAGATTTCTTGAAGGCACTATAACCGATGTAAAGCCAAGGCGTTTTGCCTCTTTTATTCTTTGGTCAATGCAGGACACGGCGCGGCATTCGCCCGAGAGTCCAAGCTCACCCATGGCGATAAACTCGTCGGGAATGACTCGGTCGGTTATTGAAGAAATAAGTGCAAGCGCCACCGAAAGGTCTGACGCGGGCTCGTTAAGATGTAATCCGCCGATGACGTTGAGATATACATCGTTTGCTGAAAATCTCAATCCGAGTCGTTTTTCGAGCACCGCCAAGATAAGACACATACGGTTATAGTCAATACCGTTTGATGTTCTGCGCGGAGCAGGGAATACGCTTGAAGAAACGAGAGCCTGTATTTCGGCGATGATAGGGCGTGTGCCCTCGAGAGCGCATACGGCACAATTTCCGGGTATATCCGTAGGACGTCCTTCGAGAAGCATTTCGGACGGGTTTGGAACCTCCAAAAGTCCTTTGTCTGCCATTTCAAATACGCCGATTTCGTTTGTTGAACCGTATCTGTTTTTTATGGCGCGAATGATACGGTATATTTGCTCGCGGTCGCCTTCGAAATATAAAACGGCATCGACCATATGCTCAAGTATTTTAGGACCTGCAATTCCGCCTTCTTTGTTGACGTGCCCAACGAGTATAACCGAAATTCCTTTTGCTTTTGCGATATTTATAAGTGTCATGGCGCATTCCTTGATTTGTGAAACGCTTCCCGCAGTGGCAGAAATTTTATTATTATAAAGGGTTTGGATAGAATCGGCAATGATAATATCGGGTTTGACCTTTTCGATTTCGACTATAATATTATCTATATCGGATTCTGTCAATATATAGAGGTTGTTTCCGTTAACGCCCAAGCGCTTTGCTCGCAATTTTAATTGCGCGCCCGATTCTTCGCCGGATATATACAGCACGCGGCGGCTTTTTCCAAGGGAATCGGATACCTGCATAAGTAACGTTGATTTTCCTATGCCCGGCTCTCCCGAAATCAAAACCACTGAGCCCTTGACAAGACCTCCTCCGAGTACTCGGTCAAATTCGTTCAGCTCGGTAGAAAATCGAATATATTCGGGCATTTCCAAGTCGGCAAAGGATACCGCGCCTTTGCTTTCGTGAAACAAGGCGGAATTCTTTTTTTGCTCATCTTTTTTTGTCGAAACGTCGATAACGTCCTCCACAAAAGAGTCCCAGGCGCCGCAAGAGGGGCATTTTCCCAACCATTTTGCAGTGGTATATCCGCATTCCGAACAGTTATAAACCGTTTTTAATCCTTTCATTTGAAAAGTATCTCCCTTGAGCTTAATTTTATATCTTTACTAATTATACAATAAAAAGATATTTTAATCAAGCGCTAAGAGAATAAATATACTCGGATATTGACGTAGAAATAACAAAAGCGAGTTTTTTTCTGTAATTTGCATCCGACAAGAGCGCGGCTTCTGCTTCGTTTGAAATAAATCCGCACTCTACAAGCACTGCTGTAGATTCGATACGGTCAAGCAAATATATATTTGATGTAGCGGGCTTTGTTTGGCGTTCGTTTTCTTTTTGTATCAATGATTTTACGTTGGATTGTATAATGTCGGCAAGCTCTTTTGAGGATTCTGTGTTTTTTGAGTAATATACCTGCAGGCCGCTGTATTTTTCCTGCGGAAAAGAATTTATGTGAATACTTACAAAAATCGGATTTTCAGTTTCCTTTGCAATGTCAAGCCGCGCGCGCAGATCAAAAGCTTTTTTATGCCCCGAATAGTTTTCATATCTGTCGTAGAGCATTTTATCTTCGGTTCTGGTCATAATAACGTTTATTCCGTTTAACCGAAGCATATCATATATATTTGAGGATATCTCCAGATTTATATCCTTTTCGAGCAAACCGCTCTTGCTTACAGCGCCGCCGTCCTCTCCGCCGTGACCTGCATCGATTATGACCGTGTAAGGCATTTGCGAATCTATATTTTGCAATGTAGGTACAGCGAAAAGCCATTGCGCCCCGAAATAAAGTATTGCGGATACGAGTATAAAAACAACGGAAAAAAGCATAAAATTCAGAGCGAATTTTTTTGAGTTATTTCCTTTTAAGCGATACAAAGCAACCTCCGAAAATTTTTGTATTGTAATTATATTAATTATTATTTAAAACCGTAATTAAATATTCCAATCTCCGTATACAACTTATTGTATTAAGACAAACAAATTTTTATATATATTGTATTGAAATTTCTATTGACACAACTTCTATATTTTGGTATAATATAAAATTAATAACACACCATGGAGGAAGTTTATGAGTTACACCGATAAATTCAAAAAAGAAGGACTTACCTTTGACGATGTATTGCTTGTACCCGCAAAAAGTGATGTTTTGCCTGCGGACGTTTCTTTGAAAACACGCTTGACAAATAAAATCACACTTAACATTCCGATTTTGAGCGCGGCGATGGATACGGTTACAGAGGCACAGCTCGCTATTGCAATAGCGCGAGAGGGCGGAGCAGGTACTATACATAAAAATATGTCTATTGAGGCGCAGGCCGATAATGTTGATAGAGTAAAAAGAAGTGAGAATGGGGTCATTACCAACCCTATCTTCCTTGGCGCGGATAATTATGTATACGAAGCCGATGACCTTATGAGAAAATTCAGGATCTCGGGTGTTCCGATTTGCGATGACAAGATGAGATTGATAGGAATTTTGACAAACCGCGATATGCGCTTTATGGTTGACTATAATGTTCGCATAGCTGACGTTATGACCAAGAACAATTTGGTTACAGCTCCCGTGGGAACTACCTTGAACGAAGCCCAAGAGATTCTCAGACGTCATAAGATCGAAAAGCTCCCCATAGTAAATGATAAAAATGAGCTTAAAGGACTTATTACAATAAAGGATATCGAGAAGACAACAAAATACCCGAATTCCGCAAAGGACTCAAGAGGCCGTTTGATTTGCGGAGCGGCAATCGGTGTCACACAGGATGCGGTTGACCGCGCGAGAGCATTGCTTGATGCGGGAGCGGATTTTCTCGTGCTTGATTCCGCTCACGGTCATTCCAACAACATAATCAAGAAAATTGATCTTATAAAAAATACATTCCCGGATTGTCAGCTTATTGCGGGAAATATTGCCACAGGCGAAGCCGCAGAGGACCTTATTAAAGCGGGAGCTGATGCCGTTAAAGCGGGAATAGGCCCCGGCTCAATCTGTACTACAAGAATTGTAGCGGGAATCGGTGTACCGCAGATAACGGCGATCTCCGACGTAGCGGAGGTTGCTGACAAATACAACGTTCCGGTCATTGCGGACGGAGGTATAAAATACAGCGGCGACCTTACGAAAGCAATTGCCGCAGGCGCTTGCTCTATTATGATAGGTTCCTTGCTCGCGGGCTGCGATGAAAGCCCCGGAGAAGAAGAGCTTTATCAGGGAAGAAGATTTAAGGTATATCGCGGAATGGGCTCGCTTGCCGCTATGGAGAAGGGCTCTAAGGACAGATATTTCCAGGAAAATAATAAAAAGCTCGTCCCCGAAGGCGTTGAAGGACGTGTTCCGTATAAAGGACATGTTTCGGATACAATATTCCAGCTCATCGGAGGTCTTCGCTCCGGTATGGGATATTGCGGAGTAGAGAATATCGAGCTTCTCAGAAAGAATGCGCGCTTTATAAAGATTACGGGCGCAGGTCTTAGAGAATCGCATCCGCACGACATAAGCATTACAAAAGAAGCACCGAACTATTCAACTCAGGGCTGATTAAAAGTGATCAATAAATTTAAAAGAACTTATGAAAGCAAAAATGCTTTCATAAGTTCTTTTAAATTTTAGCTACTTAAACTATTGCAAATAAGTTGAAAATGATATATAATATATTCATAACAAATTTGCCTGATTAAATTTTGGGGGATGAATATGATAAATTTGAAAAAAGTCAAAAGATTCGACCTGCTTGTGTGGATTGCAATATTAGTTCTTGCGGGAGTATCCGTAGGGGTTGGCTGTATCGGATTCTTTAATGCCAAATCAACCGTTACCGCAGTGTTTTTATTGGTCCTTTCGGCTTTGATACTCATTTTAGATATCCTCTTGGTTTATTTGTTGTACATTATGAAAGAGGACAGAAAAAATTATTTTCTGTACGACAGCAGACAAGGGAAGAACATACCGATTTCTCAGCTTTCATTCAACGATATAAACAGCAAGCTTGAACTGTATATATCTCGCATCTGTCCCACAAGCATTTCTATTTGGACGGGCGAATATTTCAACGAGTCCTTTATTTCCGGCGACAGAAAAAACTATTCCATACCGATAGCGTATAAAATGTTATACGATTTAGTTGCTCCGTCGAACGAGGATAATATTATTGTATTTTGGAAATCACCCGAGATCACAATAAATTTCGTTTGCAACGCTATTGCAAAAAACGGTGACAGCGATATGGCGTCAAAGCTTGTTTATTTGAGGAAAAAATGCGTCGGAGATATCGAAAAGTTAAAGGTGTTTCTTTCCGGAAATTCTCGGTATATTCAGGGAAGAATGATTAAATATATAAGAGAAAATATAAATAAGTTTTACAAATAAAATCAATAGGCATCGGATTAAAACGTCCGATGCCTATTGATTTTGACCTCAACACCAAATTATTTTTGATATGTTAATCGTTATTGAGCGTTCTTTCTCTTTTCGAAGCATTCGCTGCAATAAACAGGTCTGTCGTCTGAAGGTTGGAAAGTGATCTTTGCTTCTCCGCCGCAATCAGCGCAAACAGCTGTGAAATATTCACGCGGAGCTTTTGCTGCGTTCTTTTTTTTGTCGCGGCAAGCTTTGCAGCTCTTCGGCTTGTTCAAAAATCCTTTCTGTTTGTAGAACTCTTGTTCTCCGGCTGTGAAAACGAATTCGCATCCACATTCCTTACAAACAAGTGTTTCGTCCTGAAAAACTTCTTCAGTCTCGATCTTGATTTCGTCGTTCATGCTTTTTCCTCGCTTTATAAAATGGTTATAATATTTTTACCCCGGACGGAGTTCAACCGTCATCTTTGAAGAATCAACGCTTTTGCTTTAAGCTATTAGGGCATAAAAAGACAATTATCCATTGTCTAACATAACTAATATGATTTATTTATACAAAAGTTTTTTCAACTTGCGTCTGATTCTAAAGATTGCGTTGTCGATTGATTTTTCGTCCTTACCGAGCTTTCTTGCGGTCTCGGCAGAGGTACATCCCGACAAATAGGAACTCCAAACCTTGTTCTCGTACGATGACAGAGATTTCTCTATCTTTTCATTCAGCATCCGCAAATTTTCCTGAGCGGATATAATGTTAAAAGGTTCTTCGGGAGCACTTATATTAAGTACTTCTTGGCTTTCGGCAGACAAAAAATCAGTGCTCTGCCGTCTGTTAAATGCTCTTATTTGGGATATAAGACGATTTGAAATGCATATTTTTGCGTATAGACCAAAACCTACTTTATCTTGTTGCAGATCGTATGCGAGCGAAGCATTATATAAAACAAGCATTGCCTCTTGTCTGAGGTCTTCGATATCTTGCTCTGACATTCGTTCGCTTTTGTAATGGTTAATGAGCGAATTTATGAGCGGATTGTAGGTAAAGAGCAATTGAGAAAAAGCTTTTTCACTGCCTGTTCTGATCTCATTTAGAAGTTCACATATTTTTTGCTCTTTGAAAGTTTCTTTTTTACCCATAATTTACCGCCGTTAATATTAGCTGATTTAACAGCATATAGCTCAAATATATAGACACTCAATATATTATAATATTTTTCAATTAATGTCAATAGATTTTTAACATTTTCGAAAAAAACTTAAAAAAATTAACAATTTATACATATATTCGTGCGCTTTTGTTTAGAATGTTGATATATCAAACACAGCGCCGCGCTCATGATCATACCGCTCATACCGCCAACGAATGCGGCGTAAGCGATCTCCTCTGCGCTCGTGTTTTCTGCGTCGGGATTGTATGTCAGACGCTGGTACATAAAAGCAAGGAGCTAATGCTATATTTGCTCAAATGCAACGCAAAAGCTCCCAAGTTTTTATATTTTTACAGAAAATCAATCAAACAAAAAATTAACATTTCCCGCAAGCAAAGCCAAAACACCGCGATATACAACGTCAGGGCGGTCGCGGAAATTATCCTTCATGCGTTCTACTCTGTCATAGGTGTCAACTACAACGCTTATTTTGAAAATTTGTTCTTCCTTTTCTAAAAATAGGCAGTCGAGATCATATTTCCCGTCATCGCGCTTTTCGGAAACGCATTTAATTTTTATTCCTCTTTTTTTGAAATCTATATATCGAAGCGCCGCGGTAAGACTTTTGTCGAGAATCGATGACAAAATATCACTGTTAAGCTCTCGCGCAACACATCTTCCTTTTTCGGTTACAGAATACAGCGCATCGCCGTTTTCGTCTTTTTCCTGTTTGATCAATTCAAGGTCGAGCATTTCGTTGAAGCATTCGGCAAAGTCAAGAAACATAACATAATCTGTCTGCATAACTATATCGTTAAGCGTAAAATAATCAAGAGGATAATTGATATTTTCCATTAAATAGAGTACAAATATTTTAACATTTCGCTTGCTTCCTATAACAGAACTCATAAATTACCTCGACAATTGATTATTTTTCAATGATTATAACATATTTTTATCTTTTTTTCAATAGTTTTCTTGCAATATTGGAAATTGTGTGGTATTATATTATAGAATGTTACTTGAAAAAAAAGGTTGGTGCTTTTATGAAACATATTGCTATACTCGGTTTTGGCGTCGTCGGAAGCGGCGTGGCTGAGCTTATTTCGCGTAATTCCGATTTGCTCGAACGCAAATTGGGTACGAAAATAAATATAAAATATATTCTTGATCTCAGAGAATTTCCGGACAGCCCTTTCGCGGATAAGGTCGTTCACGATTTCAATATTATTCTCAACGATCCCGAGGTTTCTATCGTTGCCGAAATGATGGGTGGTTCTCATCCGGCGTACGATTTTTCTAAGGCGTGTATTTTGGCCAAGAAAAGTGTGATTACCTCTAATAAGGAGGTTGTTGCTAATTTTGGTGTTGAGCTCATTGAACTTGCAAAGCTCAATAACGTTAAGTATATGTTCGAAGCGAGCGTAGGTGGCGGAATTCCGGTAATACGTCCGTTGATCAATGACTTGGCTTCAAATAATATTATCAGCATTGACGGTATTTTAAACGGAACTACAAACTATATTCTCACTCAGATGGACGAGTATGGCTCGGATTTTTCGAGTGCTTTGAAAAATGCGCAGAAAAACGGCTATGCCGAAGCTAATCCCGCAGCGGATGTCGAGGGGTTGGATGCGGCGCGTAAAATCGTTATTCTTGCCTCGCTTGCATTTGGCGCAATGATAGAGCCCGCAAAAATACACGTTGAAGGAATTTCAAATATCACCTCTGAAGATATAAACAATGCTAAAAAGCTCGGCTATGCGATTAAGCTTGTCGGTCACGCACAGCGACTCGGTGACGGGATTCTTGCTATGGTTTCTCCGCGTTTTGTGCCGATGTCGAGTCCGCTTTATACCATTAATGATGTGTTTAACGGCATACTCGTTGACAGCGATATGCTTGGCAAGGTTATGTTCTACGGCAGAGGTGCAGGTAAGCTTCCGACAGCAAGCGCGGTGGTTTCGGACCTTATAGATATAGTTGAAAGAGATAATTCGCGTTCAGTGGAAATCGGCATAAGGAGTGCAGCTGAAACCGATATTGCTGATTTTGGTGAATATGTTTGTCGTTCGTACTTTGTTTTTGCGGGTAATGAGAGCCAAAAGGATTTGATAAAGAATATTTTCGGAGATGTGGAGTTTATCGAAGCTTCCGATAGCGGAAAATTGACCTTTATTTCACCCGAGATGAGCGAGGCAAAAGCACAAAAGATGATTTCCGAGTGTCCGCTTGAATTAAAATCACGAATCAGACTTCTTTGAACTTAAATAATATGAGAATGTCAGGGATTTGACCTCATGCTTCATTAGGCATATTATGATAATATTTATTACCGTCATAAGCCCTATTGCAAAATCTGCCGAGGCCCAGGCAAAATCTGTTGTTATTTTTGAACCTAAAAACACGCAAAAGCTGTATATAACTATGTAAATGGTTGTATACAGTTTTTTCTTTGATATGTAGTTAAGCGCTTCGATCCCGTAATATGCCCAACAAACCACGGTAGCATATCCAAAGCAGAGAATAGCAATGCAAAAAAATATTTCCGCGCCCTGACCGAGCACCGAGGAATATGCTTTTACAGTCATCATAATTGAATCCTTCCCGAATAAAATCGCCTGTTCATAGTTAACGATAATAACAAGGGCAGTAATAGTACATAAAACTATTGTGTCTGTAAAAACCTCAAAAATACCCAAAAATCCCTGTTCAACAGGATTTTTTGAATTGGACGACGCGTGCGCTATAGGTGCAGTTCCGCATCCTGCCTCATTCGACAAAAGTCCGCGCATGGTGCCGTAACGTATTGCGCGCGAGGTTAAAAATCCCAAAACGCCGCCTGAGGCGCTTTGAAAGCTAAACGCTTCGTTAAAAATCCGATAAAAAGCTGCAGGAAGAGCGTCTTTTCTGATATAGAGAACGGCAATGGATAAAATAACGTATCCTATCGTCATGATCGGTACGAGTCGATTTGTAACCGAAACAATGCCTTTTTTTCCACCGCCTATTATAAAAAATGTAATTACAGCGAGAATTATTCCTATGGCATAGGAGGGAAGGCGCAGAGTTTGTTCAAATGCCGTCGTTATGGCATTGACTTGAATAATACACCCCATAGTCAACGAGTCTATTATGCACAGTATAGCAAATATGCCTGCGATTACAGTGCCGATAAAGGAGAAATTTTTGGCAGAAAAAAGGTCCTTTATATAATACATGGCTCCACCGCTGTATCCATTCTCATTTACACGGCGATGCGACATTGCCAAAACGATTTCTGCATATTTCAGAATCATTGCCGCAAGCGCGCTCAGCCACATCCAAAATATAGCGCCGCATCCTCCTATATATATCGCGTTTGCGACTCCGACGATATTTCCGACTCCCAAAGTTCCCGCAAGCGCGAGTGTTAAAGCTCTTAAAGGAGAAACCCCGGAGCTTGAATTTTTTCTGAAAATAGCTTTAAACATTTTTTTAGGATGGCGTATATTTATAAACCTCAACGAAACCATATAGTAAAGTCCTGCAGCTATCAGCATTATGGGAACGATGCTTCCGAAAATATAGGTATTGATAAACTCAAGCAAAATTTCCGCCTCCAAAATAAAATAATACTATATTTTATTCGCGTCGTGTCAATAAAAAGACTTATTTTTTTGTTTTTATGCAATAAGTCCGAAAATTAGCAGTTGATTGTATTGCCTCAAGAAAAATAAATGTTAAATAAATGTTAATTATTGAAAAAACTATTGATTTTTCTATATTTTGGTGTAAAATATTCATTGAGTTTAGCACTCGCGATCAAAGAGTGCCAAAAAATGATATTGAAACATATTTACTTAAAATATTAAGGAGGATTTAAAAATGAAACTTAAACCATTGGCTGACAGAGTTGTAGTGAAGCTCGTTGATGCCGAAGAAAAAACAAAATCCGGTATATTTTTATCTGCCGCATCACAGGAAAAACCGCAGATAGCCGAGGTTATAGCAGTCGGTCCCGGAGGAATTGTTGACGGTAAAGAGATCGTTATGACGGTTAATGTTGGCGACAAAGTTATTACAAGCAAATATGCGGGAACAGAAGTAAAATGCGATGGCGTAGAATATAATATTGTTCGTCAGAATGACATTTTAGCTATCGTTGAATAATATTGGGAGGTAATATAAATATGGCAAAGGATATTCTTTATGGAATTGAAGCCAGAAACGCGCTTATGAGAGGCGTTGATAAGTTGGCAGATACAGTTAAAATTACGTTGGGCCCGAAGGGTAGAAATGTAGTTCTTGACAAAAAATACGGTTCGCCGTTGGTTACAAACGACGGAGTTACAATAGCAAAGGAAATCGAACTCGAGGATCAAGCCGAGAATATGGGAGCACAGCTTCTCAAAGAGGTTGCTACAAAGACTAACGATGCTGCGGGTGACGGTACAACAACGGCTACGCTTTTGGCACAGGCATTTATCCGTGAGGGTATGAAAAATGTTACCGCAGGCGCAAATCCGATGGTTCTTCGCAAGGGAATCAAAAAAGCGGTTGACCGTGCGGTTGAATGTCTTATTGCAAATTCCAAGAAGGTTAACGGAACCGAAGATATCGCTCGCGTAGGTACAATCTCCGCAGGCGACGACGTTATAGGTACACTCATTGCAGATGCAATGGAAAAGGTTACAAGCGACGGAGTTATCACTGTTGAAGAGTCAAAATCCGCAGATACTTATTCCGAAGTTGTTGAAGGTATGCAGTTTGACCGCGGATATCTCTCGCCTTATATGGCTACAGATATGGATAAGATGGAAGCTGTTATCGATGACGCTGTTATTCTTATCACAGACAAGAAGATCTCAAATATTCAAGAAATTCTTCCTTTGCTCGAGCAGATCGTTCAAGCAGGAAAGAAATTGCTTATTATTGCAGAGGACGTAGAAGGCGAAGCCCTCACCACTCTTGTTCTTAACAAGCTTCGCGGTACATTTACGTGTGTCGCAGTCAAAGCCCCCGGCTTTGGCGACAGAAGAAAAGAAATGCTTCGTGATATTGCTATTCTTACAGGCGGAGAGGTTATTTCCTCCGAGCTTGGACTTGAGCTTAAGGATACTACTCTTGAGCAGCTCGGTCACGCAAGACAGATCAAGGTTAATAAAGAAAATACAATTATTGTCGGCGGCGCAGGCAGCTCCGATGATATCAAAGCAAGAATCGGTCAGATCAAGTCGGCAATCGATGTTACTACATCTGATTTTGATCGTGAAAAGCTTCAAGAAAGACTTGCAAAGCTTTCGGGCGGTGTTGCTGTTATTAAGGTTGGTGCCGCAACAGAAGCAGAGATGAAGGAGAAGAAGCTTCGCATCGAGGACGCCCTCAATGCAACCAAAGCCGCTGTTGAAGAGGGAATCGTTGCAGGCGGCGGTATTGCTTATCTCAACGTTATCAATGAAGTAGCAAAGCTTATCGACAGCGTTGACGGTGACGAAAAAACAGGTGTTAAGATCGTAGTAAAGGCACTTGAAGAACCGGTTCGTCAGATCTCCGCAAATGCCGGATTTGACGGTGGCGTCGTTGTTGATAAAATAATGAACAGCGGTAAGCTCGGATATGGCTTTGATGCTTATACCGAAACATACTGCGATATGGTTTCTGCAGGTATCGTTGACCCGACAAAGGTTACACGTTCAGCACTTCAGAATGCGGCTTCGATCGCTTCGGTTGTGCTTACTACCGAATCAGTTGTTGCCGATAAGAAGGAAGAAAATCCTAATCCTGCTGCAGCCGCAGGCATGGGCGGAGGAATGGGCGGAATGTATTAATTCCGCAACAAATAAAAAAACACCGAAAGTCATTCTCTGTTGTTTGTAACGGAGAATTTTCGGGCACAAAAAATTCAGCAGAGGATTGTTTCCTCTGCTGAATTGTGCTATAATGGAAGTGATATCGTAGGGTGGGGGCTCCCGCCGTAAAGTAAGATTTATGCCAATAAGGCGGCGGGGGTAAACCCCCGCCTACATTTGCCTGAAGCCCGAGTTGCTTGCAACGATGTAAAACAAAGGCGAAACTTGCAATAAACTGAATGATAAATAAAAATTTGTAGAAATTGAAGAATAACAATTTATTGATTTGCTGATTTTCAAAAATCAACACAAACAGTAAAATATGTTGTTTAGATTCTTTTTATTCGTTGTTATAATAAAGACATAAAAACGAAAAGGAGAAACAAAAATGAACACAGACAAAATTATTGCAGAATCCATTGCAAAGGAGTATGCTCCCAAAGAACATTCCAAAATAGTTGCCCTCAAAAAACTTGATGCAAAAGCAAAACGTCCTGCCAACATCTTCGCTTATACTTTCGGAGTTGTTTCAGCGCTCGTAGCAGGTACAGGAATGTGCCTTGCTATGCAGGTTATTGGAGGAACAATTCCTTTTATGATTCTCGGCATTGTAATCGGTATTATCGGATTCACCTGTTGTGGAATCAATTATCCCATTTATAAGAAAAAACTTGAAAACAACAAGAAGAAATATGCTTATGAAATCGTTGAGCTTGCAAGGGAGATCAGCGAAGGTAAATAAGCTATAAGAAGGCACGTTTGATATGAACAAGAACCAAAGCAAATATTTTAATACGGCAATCAAAATGGACGAGGCCCTCTTGTCGCTCCTTGAAAAAAAGGATTTTGAATATATTACCATTAAGGAGATATGCGATGTAGCCGACGTTAACCGTTCCACATTCTATCTCCACTATGAAAATACTTATGATTTATTAAGGGAAACAACGCAATATATCCTTGACAAGCATTTTTCTTATTATGATGTTTCTAAAAAAGACGTGGTTCGCGAATTGGATAATTGTAATCGTAAAGAATTGATATTCATAACCCATGAATACCTTGTACCGTATCTAACCTTCATTAAAGACAATCGCCGTATATTCAAGATCGCTATCAAACGGTTCCAAGTAATGAATATGGACGAGGTGTACGGCAGAATGTTTAAGTACATCTTTGAGCCGATCCTTGTTCAATTTGGCGTCCCCTTAAAAAAACGCGCATACGTAATAAAATTCTATTTGACGGGTATATTAGCAATCGTAATGGAATGGCTTGGTAACGATTGCAATGACGATATGGATTTTATTATCAAGGTGATAATCGATTGCGTTTTGGGAGTGCGGAAAATAAATGAATAGTGCACTTAAACTTTCACTTCTCAGCATATTCTTCAATGCCGCATTTTGCACATATCATATCGTATTTGGAGTAATAACACATTCTTGGTGGTTGTTTACTATTGGCATTTATTATGCAATATTGAGTATCGTTCGATTTGTTGTACTGCAAATAAAGGGAAATAACAACTTTATAACAAAGTTTACCGGCGTGATGCTGATGCTGCTCTCTCTGCCACTGGTCGGTGTCGTCATACTTGCTATTGTTCGTGACAGAGGAATCGTAATGCACGAGATTGTTATGATAGCAATGGCAGCATACTCTTTTACGAAAATTACACTCGCCATAATAAACTTGATTAAGGCACAAAAAAGCACTTCGGCAAAGCTTGTTACTTTACGAAACATATCTTTATCGGATGCTTGTGTTTCTATATTCGCATTGCAACGCTCAATGCTTGTATCATTTGGGGATATGCACAAGACTGATATATGTATATTCAATGCGGTTATAGGTGCGGCAGTTTGCGTTATCGTTTTTCTGCTTGGATTGAACCTTGCAAGAAATAACAAGATAATATTCAACACTTTGAATAAGTAAAACAACAAACCAATTCCAATTTGCAGAGAAATATTGGTACGCCAATCAGCAAAAAGTCCTCTGCAAGGGGTACCTTCCATAAAGCAGGTGAACCTGCCTTAACCATCGTAGGGCGGTGGCTTGCTGCCGCCGTTATGAAAAGTACAAATCCAATAAAGCGGTGGGAGATAAACCCCCGCCCTACAACAAAAGGAGTACGGACGTGTTTGTCTGTACTCCTTTTCACACTCCTTGCTTGCAAGGTATAGTGTGTTACACCTTTTAGGTGTACTGTGAGGCGGAAATGAGCCTCCCTTTACACAAGGGATCCTTTGGTTTGTGCGATCCAAAAGTCCGTCTGCTTTTCCTCGCAAGCACTGCTTGTGCGGACACAAAAGTGATGTCAACACAAGCGAAAAGTTAGGTTATAATATCATCAAAGCTTTAAAATCTTCAGTCTCTCTAATAGGATCAAAGCAACGATTGTTGTTCAAGCAACGAATAAAATCATCAATATCTGTTGTATCGGAATCTGTGACAGGATGTTCTTCTTCAACAAGTGAAAACAGCGGGGCAGTAAATTTTATGGTCTTTTGATGGTTTATCTTTGTCATTTCCTCCGCATGGTATCTTGCTTTTTTCAGTTCTTCTAATACACAATCATATTGTTGTGTTTTGCAAAAGCAAAAGGCTTTGCTAATAGAATTGTATTGCAGAGTATTGTGATAATACTGAAAATTACCGTCTGGAAACATAATATTCAGTATTTTTTCAACAGCATCATACACTTCTATTGAGTCTTGACCGAATTTTAATTGAAAGAGAAAGATGTTTAACTTTGTATTTGTAAGGTGCTGACAATGCTTTTTTCGTTCTTCACCCTCCAAGCACCAACAAAGCAGCTCATCTCTTTTCTCCTCATTCTCTTCTAAAATAGCGTATTGTTTGGCTTCGTCCTTTTTTTGATTACAGCTAAGCGCAAGAACGATTCCAAACAACGCTTTGGAATATAATTTTGAATCCTTGGTGTTATCCAAAACCAATTTATAGTGTTTTGCGGAACTATCAAGTAAGCGCACATATTCCTTGTTATCCCGCGTCGGAATGGCAACGTAATACTCAGCCGATGCCAACCATTCCACATATTCCATATTTCCTGGATATTCAGCAACTGCACGCAGAGCAATTTGATAATTCTTTTCTTTGTCGTCGCGTTCCCAATATTTTTGGAATGCTTCGTCAAATTCCGCTTTCCTCAAATCCTTTTGGTATGTTTCCATTCCAAGCAGATAATCGGTGGTTACATTAAATAAATTGGCAAGCGGCGGCAATAAAGAAATGTCTGGCATAGCAACATCTGTTTCCCAACGGCTGACCGCCTGCGGAGAAATAGAAAGAAGTTCTGCAAGATTTTCTTGTGTCATGTTTGCTTCTCGGCGAAGTGATTTTATTGTTTGTCCAAATGTCATATAAACCATTCTCCTAATTTTGTTACTTGACCGGTCTGTGATTATATTATACCAAGTTTTTACCGATTTGTCCACCTCTCGATAATTGAGAGGTGGTAAATTGAAAATTGAGTGAGATATAAAAGTTTGGCGTACCTGCTTTATCGCAGGTACGCCAATAGAGCCGTTCTTTTCACCGTTTTTTCTGCCTTTAAAAACAAAATTCCCACAAACCGTTTATTTTGGTCTGCGGGAATTTTTTGTTTATGGTTTCTACGATAAGAACATCACGCTTTGTGACTTTCGATGCTTTTTAATCAAAACAGAGTTTGGATAATGAGCAAGGCAAATTCAACTACGCCGACAATAAGTATAACCGTAGAAGCGAGCTTTCCCGGCTTTTTTAATTTAAACGGTGAAATAAAGCAAATAGCTATTGCAAAAAGCAAAGTCCCGTATAACCAAAAGAATCTTTCCGGAAAGAAAATTTTAAGCGAGTAGAAAAGCGGTAATATAATAGCCGCCGAAGTAACGGGAAGACCGTCATAGGTTTGGCGTTTTACATTTTCATCCTGACGAATTTCTTCTGTGATGTTGAAATATGCAAGCCGTATTAAAGCGCACAAAATATATGTAATAAACACCGCAATAGACAAATACGATGTCATACCTATCGAAAAGCCGATAGCGCAGGGAAGTACACCAAAGCATACAATGTCTGAAAGCGCATCGAGTTGAATTCCAAAACGCCTTTCCTCGGGATTGCTTTTTGTTCTTGTGCGAGCTACTTTACCGTCGAACATATCGCAAAGCCCCGAAAACATTAAGCACCAAACGGCGAAAAGCGGATGCCCCGAAAGAGCAACGAAAATTCCGCTTACAGATGAAGCGAGTCCCAAGTAAGTGAGGAGTACCGTGTAATTATAAAATCCTATCATAGAAAAAGTTCCTTAATTTTATGTTTTATCTAATTATATTATATATTTATTTTTATTGCAACAATAAAATGCAAAAAAATTAAAATAAAAAGTATTTTATAAAAATGAAAAAATCTATTGATTTTTTTAAAAAAGTATGATATACTGATTAGGCAATTTTAGGAGGCATAGCTCAGCTGGTTAGAGTACATGCTTGACATGCATGGGGTCATTGGTTCGATTCCAATTGTCTCCACCAAAAAATTCCGAAAGCAGATGCTTTCGGAATTTTTTATTTTTTTATATTTGTTCACAATATAAAAAGGAATCCACATCAAAGTGATAGCCGAAAAAAGTTATTTTGAAACATAGGAAACGGGATAAAAAGTAATGATTTTTGAAGAAAAACGGAGATTGCATAGTCCTAAATCAAAATATTTGACTTTTTTGCAAAAAAGTGCTTGACAAGCTTTACAAAGCATGATATAATGTGCAGGTCATGAAGATTATCAAAGATGGAGGATTTAAATATGTCTACTTTTATGGCAAAGAAAGAGACCATTGAACGTAAATGGTACGTTATCGACGCTGCCGGAAAACCATTGGGTAAAACTGCTGTTACCGCTGCAACTATTTTAAGAGGAAAACATCGTCCGGAGTTTACTCCTCACGTTGATTGCGGAGAGTTTGTAATTATTATAAACGCAGATAAAGCTATTCTTACCGGCCGTAAGCTCGAACAGAAGTTTTATCGTCACCATTCCGGTTATATCGGAGGACTCAAGGAAGTCAATTATAAAACACTTATGAAAACAAAGCCCGAATTTGCTATGGAGCTCGCTGTTAAAGGAATGCTTCCGCACAATTCAATCGGCAGCAAGGCAATTACTCGTCTTAGCGTATATGCCGGTTCAGAGCATAACCATGCTGCGCAAAAGCCGCAGGCGTACGAGCTTTAATTAGGGAAGGGAGATATAAACGATGTATACAAGTTCTAAACCTTATTTTTACGGTACAGGTAGAAGAAAAAAATCTATTGCGCGTGTTCGCATAGTTCCCGGAACCGGTGTTATTACCATTAACGGCAGAGATATTGACGATTATTTCGGACTTGAAACCCTCAAGCTTATAGTTAACCAGCCCTTTGGCGTAACCGGCACAGCGGGAAAGTTTGATATTATAGCAACAGTTGTCGGCGGAGGTATCTCCGGGCAGGCAGGTGCGATTCGTCATGGACTTTCAAGAGCACTTCTCGCAGCTGATGAAAATTATAGAGCAGCACTTAAAGCCGCAGGATTCCTTACTCGTGATCCTCGAATGAAGGAAAGAAAGAAATACGGTCTCAAAGCTGCGCGTCGCGCACCTCAATTCTCCAAGAGATAATCTCAAAATTTATATTCGAAACACGATTGCGTATCTGCAATCGTTTTTTTGTGTTAGGCGAGTTTAACACCCAAAAGGCTTGGGAAAGTTACGATACTATGACTAACGGTTGGAGTTGTCGCTCGGGCGCACCTATCACCGTTACTAAGAAAAACGGCTTTCTTAAAATATCCGTGCCTTTCAAGTATCGCCAAGAGATATATACCGTTATTGAAGTGACCTACGATAAAAAGGTAACCGATATAATAGAGGACGCAACCGACTATAACGAATATTCAAAATCGGAAATATTTAAAAACGAAGCGGTTATCGTTGCCGACGTGTAATTGACAAATTTTAATAAAAATTTACAAAAACGCATTTTGATACGTTTTCGTTTTTTGCAAAACTTTCGGTTTTTTCGTGGGTTTTACCATAAATCGACAAATTTGAACAAAAACAAACAATAATTTTAAATAAAAACACTTTATTTTGAACGAAAAGCGTGATATAATGTAAGAAAAATCAACTTTCGAAAAAGGAGAGGGCTTATGGCACAAAATAAAGTAGTAATATTGCAAGACAACGAGACCGCGATTGTGAGTTTAAAAAATGCAATTTGCGATATAGACGGATTCGAGGTTTCAGGTGTTTCTCTCGACGGGGAAGAGGGGCTTTCGCTCATTGAAAAGATTGAGCCCGATTTCGTAGTTTTAGGTTTAGTTTTAAAAACTATCGACGGTTTCGGCGTTATGGAAAAGATTAAGGAAAAGGGGTTAAAATCTAAAGTTTTAGTCGTTAGTTCCTTTACGAGCGAAAGCGTGATATCGAGGGCGTTATCGTCTGGCGCGGTGTATTACATAGCAAAGCCTTTTAAGAGTGATATAGTTAAAAATAGGCTGATTGAACTTTCTTCTAAGCCCGAGGTTAAAGAGGATTATAGCGGTATTGAAAAGAGGAAGAACACTCTTGACGAAAAGATAAGCAAGATTTTTATATCGGTTGGAATTCCGCCTCATATCAAGGGTTATTACTATCTTAGAGAGGGTGTTAAAATGGCGGTTGAAAACCCCGAGATTATCAATAATATAACAAAGCAACTCTATCCTAAAATCGGCGAAAAGTTTTCAACAACCGCAAGTAAAGTTGAAAG
>JAZNBI010000067.1:0-19321 GCA_045586995.1 Eubacteriales bacterium
GCTTAAAAATATACAGCACAAAACCGGAATTACGTTTATTTATGTAACACACGACCAGGAAGAAGCACTTTCAATGTCGGATACCGTTGTCGTTATGAACGGCGGCGTTATTCAGCAAATAGGTTCTCCGTTGGATATATATAACGAGCCGGTCAATGCATTTGTTGCCGACTTTATCGGCGAGAGCAATTTAGTATACGGCATAATGCTTGATGACTACAAAGTAAAGTTTTCAAACCATATATTTGAATGTGTTGACAGCGGATTTGATAAAGGCGAAGCGGTGGATATCGTTGTGCGCCCCGAGGATGTTGATGTTGTCGCGCCTCAAGACGGAATGCTCCGCGGCATTGTCACTTCTGTTACATTTATGGGCGTTCATTATGAAATAATAGTCGATATCGGCGGTTATAAATGGATGATTCAAACGACGGATTTTGTAGCTGAAGGCGAAACCATTGGTCTTTATATCGAGCCAAACGCAATTCACGTTATGAAAAAATCCGAATTCTCCGATATGGTCGGCGACTACTCCTCATATAGCGAAGAGCACGAAAAGCTCTCCGAAAACACAGAGGAGGAATAAAGATGAATTCAAATCCAAAAAAAGACCTTGCTACAAAAGCTCTGGTTGCTCCCCATACGGTATGGATGATACTTTTTATTATAGCGCCGCTTTTATTTGTTATTTATTATGCCTTCACCGATAAAAACGGTAACTTTACGTTAAGTAATATTACCGCGCTCGGTTCGCAGAATTATATAGAAATATTTATTCGTTCGGTAAGCTATGCGCTTTTGGCAACCGTAATTTGCTTGATAATTGCATATCCTATCGCATATTCCATTTCAAAAGCAAAAGCCAATGTTCAAAAAATGCTCATTATGTTAGTTATGCTCCCTATGTGGATGAATTTCTTGATAAGGACATATTCATGGATGGCAATTCTTGAGGATACCGGATTTTTGAATACAATATTAGGATATTTGGGGCTCTCGCCGGTGCATATTATCAATACGGGCGGCGCGGTTATATTGGGAATGGTTTATAATTTTCTTCCTTATATGATATTGCCTATTTATTCGGTTATGACCAAGCTTGATAAAAATCTTATAGAAGCCGCTTCCGACCTTGGTTGCAACAGCTTTCATGTTTTGACCAAGATTACACTTCCTCTTACAAAATCGGGAATAATTTCGGGTGCGACTATGGTCTTTGTACCCTCAATAAGTACATTTTATATTTCCCAAAAGCTGGGAGGCGGAAACTTCGACCTTATCGGAGATACTATTGAACGCCAATTCCAAACAGCATATAACTATAATTTAGGCGCCGCCATTTCCCTTGTGCTTATGATACTTATCCTCATAAGCATGGCGTTTATGAACCGCTATTCAAGCGATGATGAAGGGGGAATGATTGTATGAAGTCGATTTCAAGAATATATACGATACTTATTTTCGCATTTTTATATGCACCTATCGCTATTCTTATTCTCTTCTCTTTCAACTCATCTAACAGCACCGGGGTTTTCACCGGCTTTTCGTTGAAATGGTATGGCGAGCTTTTCAGGGACGCTCAAACTCTGACAGCGCTGAAAAACACGATATTACTGGCCGTTTCGTCCTCTTTGATCGCCACAGTGATAGGTACTGCTGCCGCGGTAGGAATCAACAAGATGAAAAACCGTTATGCAAAAAATCTTATCTTATCTACTACAAATATTCCTATGATGAATCCGGATATTGTAACCGGAATTTCTATGATGCTTTTGTTTGTGTTTATCGGAACTCTTGTAGGCAGCTCAAATTCTCTAAACTTTTTCACGGTATTGATAGCTCATATAACCTTTAATCTTCCGTATGTAATAATGTCGGTGCTTCCAAAGCTTCGTCAGTTAGACAAGCATCTTCCCGAAGCGGCTCTCGACCTCGGATGCACTCCGTTTAAGGCGTTTTTCAAGGTTGAGCTCCCGAATATTATGTCGGGTATAATTACCGGTATGATCATGGCTTTTACACTGTCGCTTGATGACTTCGTAATAAGCTATTTCACAATAGGAACCGGATTCGAAACACTTCCTATCCGAATCTTTTCAATGACAAAAAAGCGCGTAACTCCTGATATGTACGCACTTTCCACACTTATTTTCATTGCCGTGCTTGCACTTCTTATACTTTCAAATATTACAAGCGCAAGAGATGAAAAGAAAAAAATCCAAAAGCAACGATTTATAAAGGAGAAAAAGATAAATTGAAAAAAATTCATATTTATATTTTTTGTATTATAGCAGTATTTGTTTTCTCGCTCACTTTGGCTTCTTGCTCACAAGAAACCGTAACGATAAATGTTTATAACTGGGGAGAATATATTTCCGACGGGTCTGAAGACTCTCTTGATGTAAACGCCGCATTTACAGAAGCCACAGGCATAAAAGTAAATTATACCACGTATTCAAGCAACGAAGATCTCTACGCAAAGCTTAAAAGCGGCGCGACAGGATATGACGTTATTATTCCGTCCGACTATATGGTTGGCCGTATGATAGATGAGAATATGCTTGAAAAGATTGATTTTTCAAATATTCCAAATTATCAATATATCGATTCAAAATACAAATCATTATATTTTGACCCTACAAATGAATATTCTGTTCCCTATACTGTCGGATTACTCGGTGTGATATACAACTCAACCATGGTTGACGAAGCCGACGTAGGAAGCTGGGGTTTGATGTGGAATGAAAAATACAGCGGAAAGATTCTTACTATCAACAATCCTCGCGATGCATTCGGAACTGCGCAATTCTATCTCGGACTTGACGTCAACTCAACCGATGAAAGCGAATGGCGCATTGCTCTTAACAAGCTTACAGAGCAAAAGCCGCTAATACAAAGCTATGTAATGGATGAAATATTCAACAAAATGGAAGGCGGAGAGGCGGCAATTTCCACTTACTATGCAGGCGACTTTTTGACAATGTATTCGGGCAATAACGACCTTGCTTTCTATTACCCCGAAGAAGGCACAAACATTTTTGTTGATTCTATGTGTATCCCCAAAGGAAGCGAGCATAAGGCCGAGGCGGAAATGTATATCAACTTTATGCTTCAAAAGGATATTGCCATTGCAAATGCAGAATATATTATGTACGCTTCACCAAACACTCAGGTATATGACGATGCAGATTATATTTCTTATATAAGCGAATATCATGAAAATGCGTTTGATATTCTTTACAGTGACACATCGAGCATGAATGTTTCCTATTATCACAATCTGCCTGCCGACACTCTTGTAATGGTTAATAACCTTTGGGAAGAGCTTAAGGTCGACAGCTCTACCGGAAACGGAATTTATATAATATGCGGAATTATTGTGCTCGCGGGCGCGTCGTTAATAACTTATAAGGTTATACAAAAAAAGAAACGTTCCAATTATTAATATAGGGCTTAAAAATTAAAAAGGGACTGCGTCATTGGCGCAGTCCCTTTGCTCGGAATTTGCTTGATGGCTAAACACCATCAAGCAAAAACGATGGGGGTGAGTATCAAATGCATTTTTGCATTTGACTCATCCCCTTTTATTATTGTTTCAGTCCAATTCGGAAATAGCATCCAAAGCAACTCTAAGAGCGGGAGAAAACGCTCCGTATCCCCAGTTTCTCGGTTGATGCTCATCAATATTTGCAAGTGTATCAGCCGTGAAAAGTATTTGCGCAAATTCAACTTCGCGCAGCTGAGAAACGGCAACAAGTGCAGCGCACTCCATATCGACTACCTTAAAGCCCTCGCTTTTACGGTAAAGCACCATTTCGGGCGTTTCTCTGTAAAAGCCATCGGTCGTCCACACCTTGCACTCAATATACTTTATACCGTTATTCTCAAGTGCTCTTTTAGCGGCCGCGCGGGCTTTTTCATTTATTTTTAACGTTCTTGACGGCGGTAGATATTTATATGATGTTCCCTCGTCACGTAAAGCTTCACAGGGTATGATAAATTCATCTTCGTCTAAATTTTCCAAAGCCCCGCAGCTGCCCGCGGCAATAACTTTTTTAACTCCGCATGCTATCAAAAAATCGAGCAACTGAGCCGCCGCAGGTGCTCCGAGAGGTGCTTGGCACATACAAATCTTTTGATTTTTATATTCATACTCATATACATTATAGGTTTTGGTTATCGTCACAAACTCCCCTATCTTGACAGCATTATTCGATTTTGCAAATTTTTCGATCTCATCGCAAAGGAACAAAAACAACGCCTTGCTCGGAAATGAATATTTTTCTTGAACATTCGGCATTATAACGCCGCGCAGTTCATCGTCATACTCCAAAACAGGAATATCATTTTTTATCAATGCCATTACCACACCTCTATTTTAAATTAAAGTTTTTTTAATTATACCACATTTTTCTGATTTTACAAGTAGATGACTTGCTTTTTTTATACCAAAAAGCAAATACTTTTAAGAATACACAAAAACAGAGATGCGAACCAATCGGCTTCGCATCTCTGTTTTTATTATATTACTGTTTTCTATTATACTCTTATTACCTTTTCCGTAAAGTAAACGCTTGACACCTTCGAATATTCAAACCGCTTCGCGCCTTCAAAGCATATATACATATACTGAATGGTGATAAACTCGTCATCGTCAACGTATTCGGAAAACTTATTGCAGAAAATGAGTTCAACCGATTTTTTGCCGTCTTCTTCATTTTCAGAAACTTTTGCATTCAAATAATGATAATCAGGTTGCGAAATATCGGATGAATCTATACTGTAAATCGAACCGTTTTGTTCGCTAACGGTCAAATTATCCATATCAAATCCAAGACGTTTTATAGCGCGCTTGAATGTATCTCCCTTTCTTATTCCGCACGGAAGCTCGTTCCCGAAATCGAGAGCATTAAAGAAAATATAATAATCTTTTTCATAAATACTGCCCTCTGTGCTGGAAACAACTGCTTTCTCTTTACCGTTATTAAAGCTATATGCCGTTTTTTTCAAGTTGTTAATGTCATCTACCGACACAATAGGTTTTTTATTAGCCGAGTCAAGCAGTGACTCTTTTTTTGACACCATAATATTCGCAGCGACATCTGATATATCCATGACAGTAAAATCAGAAATATATTTCTCAAATTCTTCGTCATACGGGCCGTATTTTTTTGCGGAGCACGCTACTACACCCAAAAGCATCATAACCGCAAGAACTAACGCTGTAATTTTCTTAATCATATCAATCTCCATTTCCGCCGTCGCGGCGGCATAAAATTTTTTCTTACAAAATAAATTCAGAGGTTTTATCCTTTGCACCCCTATTATATTTCTAAATAATTATTACACAAAATCGTCATATTGTCAAGTGAAAAATAAACATCACGAGTAAAAATTTACACAATCATATCTTTCGCCGCATGCTTCAACATTTGCTCTGCCCGAGCTGAGTTCTTTTATCATTTTTATAAAGTTCTCTTTTTCGGTTGATTTAACCGCAATTTTAAGATTAACGGCATCCGAAAAATCGCAATTGTCGGTTATAATTACATATCGGGCGCTTTCCGAAATATATTTTTGATAGTCGGAATAAGAAATCGAAATCAAAAGCTCGGAAAATCTCTCATAGATCAGCGTACCCGCCGCAAAAAGAGCATCATGCGCGGCTTTTGAATACGCTCTCACAAGTCCGCCGGCACCCAGCAAAGTGCCTCCGAAATATCGTGTAACAACCACACAAGCATCGGTGATATTAGACTTCCGAATGGCATCCAGAACGGGCATCCCCGCGGTTCCCTGCGGCTCGCCGTCGTCTGAATAACGCGCTGTCAATCCGTCATTTAAGATATATCCAAAAACATTGTGCGTGGCATCCGCATGTTTTTGCTTTATTGATTTTATAAAATCGAGTGCCTGCGCTTCGCTTTCAATATGCTTTGAATAACCTATAAACAACGAGCGTTTTTCTTCAAATTCCGTAACTCCGCTATCCTTTATGGTTACATATCCTTCTTTTTTATTCATCAAATTCTTCCTCGGCAGTCGTTAAATCATCAATTATATATTCAGCAAGCATTCCGCGCACCTTTGAATCGGCAACAGCACTTACGTGCGCGCCATCTGCTTCATATTCAATATTAATTATCGCAGAATTTTTATAAAGAATATCAAGAAGTCCCAGCTTATCATTTGGAATTACAAGATTAATTAATTTCTTCTGCTCATGGATGATTTCTTCCACGCGCTTGACAAAAAGCTCTATGCCCTCTCCCGTAAGAGATGAAATATTTATAATATTTTTTCGCTCACAATCTATATTAGGTAAATACTTAAGCGGCGACAGGTCACACTTATTAAATAAATACAATCTCGGTTTATCTCCTGCACCAAGCTCACTGAGCAATTGCTCCGTAACCTTTAGCTGCTCCTCGTGCTCGGGATCCGACGCATCGATGACGATAGCAAGTATATCTGCATATACCACCTCGTCAAGTGTTGATTTAAACGCGCTTATAAGATGATGGGGCAGCTTGCGTATAAATCCTACAGTATCGGTCAGCAAAACACTTTCTCCGCTTTCAAGCTTAAATTTGCGCGTAGTTGGGTCAAGCGTTGCGAAAAGCTTGTTTTCGGCAAGAATTCCCGCATTGGTAAGCCGATTTAAAAGCGTGGATTTTCCTGCGTTCGTATATCCCACGATTGCAATTTTTGTTATTCCGCTTTTATCTCGCGCCGCTCTCATTGTCATTCGCGTTTTATCAAGCTCCTTTATCTCGCTTTCAAGAGCTGCTATACGTCTTTTAATATGACGTCTGTCGCTTTCGAGCTTACTTTCGCCGGGGCCTCTCGTTCCTATTCCACCTCCGAGTCGAGAAAGCTGAAGCCCTTTTCCTATAAGGCGCGGAGCCGTATATTTCAGTTGCGCAAGCTCGACCTGAAGCTTTCCCTCTCCGGTAACTGCGTGAAGTGCAAAAATATCAAGAATAAGCATAGAACGGTCAATAACTCGCACATCCTTTAATGCATCCTCTATATTGCGAATTTGTGACGGCGAAAGCTCGGTATCAAAAACCACAAGCTCAATATCATTGTTCTCGCAAAGCTCCGAAAGCTCTTGAAGCTTGCCTTTACCGATAACCGTTGCGGTATTGGGGCTTTCGAGATTTTGTGTCATTCTTGCTATGACAACTCCGCCCGCAGTTTCTATCAAGCGTTCAAGCTCGTCAAGACTTTTTTCGTTTTCGTCTGCGGTAAGCTCTCCCGTATTAACACTTACGATAACCGATTTATTTTCTTTTTTAATAATAGTTTCCGATGGCATATTATTCCCCCGTACGTTTTAGAAAATATCTATTGCTGAACGCTTCGCCTGCTCGAATTGTTTGATTCGCGGAATACGGTATGTTTTACCGCCTTTTCTAAAAACAGCGCCCGTTTGCTTAAAGGAAAACGGCACGTTCGACATAGCGCAATTATCTCTGATGGAAAGCACCCAATCAAAATCGCATACGCGCGCTTCATTTCCCGATTCTCCGCCGACAATAACCTTCTCTATCTGCCGACAAAGATATGGCGCCAGGTCGATTTTCTCAAGCAGCGGCTCACAGACAATAAATTTATGCTTTATCGGCATATTCAAGAAGATCGGAAGTCTATAATCGGCTCGATCTTGGTTTTCGCAAGTGCAGCCAATCGAAACGTGATCATATCCGTCGCCCCAATTATCAGGCAAGGACACTAAAAATCGGTCAATGCGCTTGGTTATAATAATAAACTCAAGATCTCTGCGTATATCTATCATATCCCACGCTGCGCGTCGCCATTCATCCGCATCCTTATGAAAAAAATCCGAAGAAAAACAGGTATATACGATACTACCCGATTCGATTTTATAGCCGTTTCGTCCATTGGCAACAGGAAGTCCAAAATCCGCGGTTTTGTTAAGTACAACCGATGAGCGTCCTACCCTTGCATCAATTCTGTATACATAACAATTACGGCACCCCTCGCTTATCTTCGTGCAACCGTGCCACGGATTCCACACAACGCTGTTTTCACCGCCAATAAATTTCATAAATTCTCCCAAAAAGGAGGACGAAAGCACTTTTCGACCTCCTTTTAAATTCTAATTCTTTTCTTTTAACTGATTGAGTTCAGCAAGAAATGTGTCAAGGTCCTTAAACTCACGGTAAACCGAAGCAAAACGCACATAAGCAACATCGTCCGCTTTTTTAAGCTTGTCCATAACAAGCTCGCCAAGTTCCCTGGTCGTTATCTCAAATCTCAAAGAATTCTGCAATTCGGATTCGATCTCATTGGCAATTTCCACCGCATTTACAGGTCTTTTTTCACACGCCTTTATAATTCCGTTCAATATTTTGGATTTGTCAAAAAACTGTTTTGAGCCGTCCTTCTTTACCACGATAATTTGAAGTGCTTCGACGCTTTCAAATGTTGTAAATCTTTTTTGACAATCAAGACATTCTCTGCGGCGCCTAATACTGCAACCGTCAGCGGTCGGTCTTGAGTCTATCACCTTGCTATCAAAATACCCACACGACGGACATCTCATAAAACATTTCACCGCCAAAAGCGGCTCTCCTTTTTCTTTAATATATCTTATACGTATTATACCATAGATTATCCGTCTTGTAAACACATTTAATAAATTTAGATACTTCCAAAGCGGTCAAGCACTATATCTTGTAAAGTACATGGCGTAACCTGTCCATTCACTATACGATTATAAAAGCAAACCGCATCGTAAAAATCGCTTTTAAAAATACATCTTTTTTCCTCGTCACCATAATAGACATCTATTACGAATACATTTTCCGAGCCATATGAAAGCGTGTAATTTGCTGTTTTCCCTTTTATAAACCTACTGTCTTTTTGAATAACATCATCATGCCTATCTTCTTTCATATCTTTGCTGTGATTTAGTGTTGCCATAAAAATTCCTCCTATTTTTTATGACAACATTCTACTATGTTTTTTAATTTTATGCATTTCAGCCGTTTTTTGATTAAAATCACCGATTTTTACCATTATTTCCCAGCTAAAACTTATATCACCTGTAGATATTTATAAATATATTTGATAAAATTGTTATGAACTAAACTATTAAAAATGAAAGGTTCTATAAAATGCAAAAAATAAATAAAAAAATAAAAGGGCTCGTCATTGCCTTTAAAACGCTTTCAAAAGAAGCACTGCTGATACTTCACATCGGACTTCCGATTATAATCATCTTTCTTTTGGCAATATCAATAAAATTTTACATAAACGCTGATATAAATCCATATGCTGCCGCGCATCTTTTTAAGTTGGAATTTGAATATGTCGCCGTCGGTGCTGTTCTTGTTATACTCGGGGCTCTTTTGTTTGACCTTTCATCAAGAAACGGTGATATTAAAAAATAATGCTTGTCACATTTTGAAGTGATAAATAAAAAATGGACCGTCGGCTGTTTTTCGCAGGGACTGCGCTAATGACGCAGCCCCTTTAGTCTTACAAGTAAAAATCTCGGTCGTTTTACGACCGAGATTTTTTGGTGGAGCATAGGGGATTCGAACCCCTGACCCCAACACTGCCAGTGTTGTGCGCTCCCAGCTGCGCTAATGCCCCGATTTTTTCATTATAGCAAAAATCGATTTTATTGTCAATATATTATAAGCAAAAAAGTCGGGATAACGCGCATACAAAACACGGAACCCCAAACTTTCTTATTTGTTATACTATTTATAATTTATTTTGCTGTGATTTTACTAACGGTAATTTGAATATCGAGATGTTCGCTTCTGACATCCAGCGTTTTACCCGGAGCAATATAATATGTGCCGTTAAGCAAAAATCTATTGTTTTCAAAACGCCCCTCGCAAGAAATTCTACCGGTTAGATCAATTCGTGTGGATTCGGGATAGTTAACGACCATAACATTCCCTTCGGCATCATTTACATACATAACCGCAGGCGAGATCGAATCCAGCTTTTCAAAATATCCCATAAAAATATCTTTATCATCAATATAAAAAGTATCACCTTCAACAAATGCGTTCGCGGTTGTATATCTGACATCGGCAACAGAAAAGGTAATTTCATATTCCGAAAGATTGGCTTCTTTTAAAAGACCGTCAATAAGATTATATCTGATTATGATCCCCACGACGCAAGCAAGCACGAGAACAACAATAATTGCATCAAGGACATTAAAGTGATGTGCCTTTTTTAATTTTTTTTCGGCTTCGTGTTTTTCTGTACTATTCATCGTATTACCTCCATCACTCCATTTTTATATCTATGCAATAGCCGCTTCCTACAAAGTTAGGAAACGCAAGAAAAAGCTCGGTTCCAACGGCAATACGGTGACCGTTGATCATATATCCCTCTCCCTCAATAAACTCGGCATCTGCGGTTATTGTAACAAGCAGATTGGTAAAGTCGGGATTTTTTTTCATTTCTACATTCCCTGTTGCGTTGTTATAAAAGAACTCCGAATAAAGAGTATCGTTTTCGAAAACTATTACCTTTCCGAGTTGATGCTTTGAAGTTGAGTCTATAACATTGTCTCCTACAGAAATATTATTTTTATAAGCATTACTTACTTTCGTAAGCTCAACAGTATACTCTATAGAAACCGATTCTGATTGAGAAAAGTTTGAGGGAACAAATATCACAATCAAAAATGTTATAATTGCCAACAATATGAGCGCAAGAATAATATCAATAACGTTAAAATGCTTTGCTTTTTTATTCGTGGCCTTTATTTTATTATTTACTGTCATCACTATCCTCCTTAAATTTTATGTCTACGGTCGCAAAGGAATCAGTTCCTTTGTCCGCGAGTTGTTTGCGTCTATCCGCGACGCGACCTATCCCGATAGCCGAGCAGGCAATTGCAATGATTATCCAAAACGCCAAAAAGACGCTCTTATTGTACCAAATATAATCAAAAGCACCCATAAGCAACGCGCCTGCGATTCCCGCAATCGACGCCATAACCGTAAGATTTAGCTTTACATTGTCAGAATCCTTTAAAAATGAAAAGCAGTTTTGCAAAAATACGACTATTACCAAAACAAACAACAAAAGTCCAACTATTCCTGTTTCCGATAATATTTGCAAATACAGGCAATGACTATGCATGACGGTTTCAATTCCCTCATACGCATACAATGGATAAATACTTGTAAACGCACTTTCTCCGACGCCCACCCCACCAAGCAAAACGTCTTTAATCATTCTGAAAACACCCTTCCAGGTATAGAAGCGATAAAACGTCGAGGAATCTGACATATTACCTATACTCAAAAAACGCGTCATTAAATTGCTCGGTATAACCGCCGAAGCAAGAGGTACTGTCGGCAATGTCAAAATCATCACGGGCAATGCTTTTCTGCTAAGAATCAAAAAGAAAATTGCAATTGCCAATATTCCGCCGAGCCATCCGCCTCTTGACCAGGTAAACAGTAAGCAGGCAATCAATAAAATCAGCGATATAAAGGAAGTCCCCTTTTTTAAAAAATACCGCTCTCTTGAAAAACATATAAGTAATAAAGGTAAAATCAATACCAAGTAGGTAGCAAACACATTAGGATTTTCAAAGAAAGAGTCGGCTCTGTTGGTAATAAACGAGAACATCGTCATATCTGTCCATTCAAGCTGTGACACATCTAAAAAATAATCTGCGATGCCGTAAATTGCCGTAATAATAAAAGAAATTAACAAGGTTTTAACTATGCGTTCCAGCCAAAGCGGAGTTCGAAAAAGATTTACTATCAAAAAATAATCGAGCATAAGCGAAAACATAAGAAGCGCATCTATAGAAGATGTCTTCGCTCCCGCACTGACTATTCCTCCGCAAAGAACAATAAGCATAAATACTATTACGCAAATATCAATGAGCTTAAATCTTATAATTCTCTTTCCTTTAATAAGCTTGAAAAGATAGCTTATAAATGAGAGTATTATAATTGAGGCCAAAATAACCGAGGAATAATTTACTAAATTAATTAAAGGAAATATAAATACTGAAATCAAAACGCCCACCTCGGGTTTTTTGAGCACAAATATAGCAACCGTCAGTATCACTAAAGCAATCAGATAGTATTTGGGGTGCACAAAGTATGTTGACGCTCCCAAAATCATACCGCTTGCAACCGCAATATTATATTTTTCGCCATTTTTAAAGCTTCCGAGCTCCAGCTTCGTTTCGTCGAGGTCAAAGAAATCAAACGTAACGGATTTTATTATCGAACTTCCCAACAAAGCTTCTGCGATGCTTTGCTTTGACGACAACAAAAAAATCGATATAAAGAGCAAGGAAATGCATATAAACAGATAGTCGGTCGCATTGTTTGGATATGCAAGAGCAAATTCCTTAAGACAATAGACAAGTCCGACATAAATTGAAAACGCAAGAAGCGCCGCTCCGTATATTTTAACGCTGCAGGTAAAAATATACGTATCCGCACGATTGAAAAATTTGAGAATTCGGCTTTGCTCGAACTGCCTTGATATCTTTCGCTTCAAGCTTAATCTCTTGTTATTTTTCGGCGAAACAGAATTTATAACCGACGCAAAAAATCCGTCTCGAAGCTTATTGTCAATAACAGAATACGACGTGAACATTCTGCCCACGAATCCTTTGGCAAGCAGATCGTATATTTTATTGGTAAGCGACGTAAGCATATAGATAATAATGCTTGTCTTGAAAAGATTGATTATTTTATTTTTTAAATTCAAACGTTTTTACTCCTTTCTTTCAAAAAGATCGGGACGTTTTTTTTGAGTTGCCTCAATGGCCTTTTCTCTTCGCCATTTGTCAATTTGAGCGTGATTACCCGACACAAGCACATCGGGTACACAAACACCGTTAAATTCAAACGGCCTTGTGTATTGGGGATATTCCAGCACATTGTCCGAAAGCGATTCCTTTTCATAGCATTCAGAATCCGATAAAACACCTTTCACCAAGCGTGAAACACAATCAACAAGAATACATGCAGGAATTTCGCCGCCTGTCAAAACATAGTCACCTATTGATATCTCTTCATCTACAATTTCTTCTATTATTCGTGCATCAACGCCTTCATAATGTCCGCATAAAATAACAATATTATCATATTCCGAAAGCTCGGATGCGCGCTTTTGTGTCAGCACCTTTCCCTGCGGGGACATATATATTACACGCTTTTTACCGTTTTTATTTTCGGAAATAATATCTTTTTCAATAGCAGAATAACAATTATATATCGGCGGAGCCGCCATAAGCATTCCTTTTCCGCCACCATATGGGGTATCGTCAACTCTCCTGTGCTTATCCTCTGAATAATCTCGTATGTTATGCGTATATACGGAAATGACACCGTTTTTTTGAGCACGACCTATTATACTCTCTCCAAGAACCGTATTTATCAACTCGGGAAAAAGTGTCATAATATCAAATCTCATTTTAATCTCCGTTCTCTATATGGAAATCAGCCGTTTTAAAATCAATCAAAAATCCCTTCAATAGGAACTATATATATACCGCGCTCAAGGTCAATACTTTTAACAAATTCTTCGACAGCGGGAAGCATTTTTTCGCCTTTATCGGTATTAATTACATAAATATCCGAAGCCCCGGTATTTATAACGTCCTTCAAAATACCGTATTTTTCACCGGTATTTTGGTCAATTACAGGCAGATCTATAAGGTCGGCAATAAAATATGAGCCTTCATCAAGCGGCAGATCATCGCGAAGCATATAAACTATGCGCTCCTTAAATTTTATTGCGGTATCCAAATCCTTTATTAAATCAAGCTCTGCTATAACAAAAGATTTATTTATCCAAGCGTGCTTTACAACCGTTTTTTCATATCCGTTCTCGTTTTTAAAAAACAATGCTTTTGCATTTGCCAATATCTGCGGTGAATCACACCAAGAATCAATCTTAACAGCACCTTTGATACCGTGTGTGTTGATTATTTTACCGCACTCAATATATTCCGATTTGTTCATATTCCCTCCTGTCAGTATGTCCGAGTGCAAATTATTCGAACAAACCTAAAACACAAAACGCATAATATATGTATAATTATATCATATATTGGTAATATTTTCAACAATAATATAAGATTTTAGTCAGACACCCTGTATTTTATTCGTTTTTAAGCAACAAAAGCGGCGTCGAATCTTCATTCTACGCTGCTTTTGTTGCTTAAATATAAATTATCCAATATCATCAAGATTATAAGGAGTTGTCTGATAGACGAAGTAATTGAGCCAGTTAGAATAAAGCAAGGTTGCCGAGCTTTTCCAGGTCATATTGGGCTGCTTTGTGTCATCGTCATCGGGAAAATAATTTTTTGGGATTTCAATTTCAAGTCCCAAATTTTTATCGCGCAAATACTCATTGCAAAGAGTATTTCGGTCATATTCGGAATGTCCCGTCACAAAAATCTGTCTTCCCTTTTCTGTGCTGACAACATAAACCCCTGCCTCGTCTGAGCTTGCAAGAATTTTAAGCTTATCCACCCTTTCTATATCTTCGCGGTGAATTGTGGTATGACGAGAATGAGGAACCATAAATACGTCATCAAATCCTCTGAAAAGTATGGATTGCTTATAGTCCAAATGGTGAGGAAAGACTCCAAACAGCTTTTTATCAAGCTGATATTTATTTATGCCAAAATGATAATAAAGTCCCGCCTGTGCTCCCCAACATATATGGAATGTACTCGTCACATGCGTCTTGCTCCATTCCATAATTTTACAAAGCTCGTCCCAATACTCAACTTGTTCAAAAGGAAGCTGCTCAACAGGTGCTCCCGTAATAATCATTCCGTCAAATTTTCTGTCCTTAACCTCGTCAAAGGTTTTATAAAACGAAAGCATATGCTCGTGTGAAGTGTGCTTTGATTTATGTGTTGCAGTTTGAAGCAACTCCAATTCGACCTGAAGCGGAGTGTTTCCTATCAAACGAGCTATTTGAGTTTCGGTTTCAATTTTTTTGGGCATCAAATTAAGCATCAGTATATGTAACGGACGAATATCTTGAGTAATTGCCCTCGTTTCCGTCATAACAAATATATTTTCATTTAACAAGGTTTGTGTTGCCGGAAGCAAATTCGGAATTTTTATAGGCATCGAAAAACTCCTTTCAAAGAAATCATTTTACAGCGTCAAGCGCTTGCGCTATGTCGGCGATAAGGTCGTCGGCGTTCTCAATTCCGCAAGAAAATCTCACAAGGTCAGGTCCAACTCCTGCCGCCAAAAGCTCCTCATCGGTCATCTGTCTGTGCGTAGCGCTTGCAGGATGCAGACAACAGCTTCTCGCGTCTGCAACGTGCGTCTCAATTGCGGCGATCTTAAGCCCCTTCATAAAGGTCTCAGCCGCCTTTCTGCCGCCCTTTACACCGAAGCTGACAACTCCGCAGGTGCCGTTCGGCATATATTTGCATGCAAGATTGTAATATTTATCTCCGACAAGACCCGGATAGGTTACCCAAGCAATCTTTTCGTGAGCTTTAAGGAACTTCGCAACCGCAAGACCATTCTCACAGTGACGCGCCATTCTGACGTGAAGACTTTCAAGTCCGAGATTTAACAAAAATGCGTTCTGCGGAGATTGAATTGCTCCGAAATCGCGCATGAGCTGCGCCGTCGCCTTGGTAATGAATGCGCCTTCAAGTCCAAAGCGCTCGGTGTAAGTAACTCCGTGATAGCTGTCGTCGGGAGTGCAAAGTCCCGCAAATTTTTCGGGATATTTCGTCCAGTCAAATTTTCCGCTGTCTACTATACAGCCGCCAACCGCTGCGCCGTGACCGTCCATATATTTTGTAGTAGAATGTGTAACGATATCAGCTCCCCACTCAAACGGACGGCAATTTACAGGCGTTGCAAAAGTATTATCAATTATAAACGGAACGCCGTTCTCATGGGCAACCTTTGCAAAAAGCTCCATATCAAGCACTGTAAGCGCAGGATTTGCAATAGTCTCGCCAAAAAGCGCCTTGGTGTTAGGTCTGAACGCCGCGCGGAGCTCGTCCTCCGTACAATCGGGAGAAACGAAGGTAAAGTCAATACCCATACGCTTCATCGTTACAGAAAAAAGATTGAACGTACCGCCGTATATCGACGACGACGACACGATATGGTCGCCGCATCCGGCAATATTAAATATAGCAAAAAAGTTTGCCGCCTGTCCCGACGAAGTAAGCATAGCGGCCGTACCGCCCTCCATGTCGCAAATTTTTGCGGCAACGCTATCGTTTGTGGGATTTTGAAGACGCGTATAAAAATATCCCGACGCTTCAAGGTCAAAAAGCTTTCCCATATCCTCGCTTGTAGCGTATTTAAAGGTCGTACTTTGAACTATCGGTATCTGACGGGGTTCTCCGTTACCCGGAGTATATCCTCCCTGCACACATTTTGTTTCTATCTTATATTCAGACATTTTTTTACTTCCTTATCTAATTTTCAAGTTGTTTTTTTACTTCTTCAAGTACCATATCTGCCGCCGCTTGTATGCTTGGAGCAGTGATAGTGCATCCCGCCGCCTTTACGTGACCTCCGCCGCCAAAATGCATACAAACCTTTGAAACATCAACATTTCCCGAAGCTCGTGTTGAAACTCGGAATAAATTTGTGGGCTTAAATTGACGAATCGCAATCGCAACCTCCACTCCGGCAACCGACCTTGCAACATCAATGAGCGTTTCAAGGTGCTCATCTCTGAGTGAAAGCGATTCCTTCATCTCATAAGTAAAGCAGATTACAGAAACCTTTCCATCATAATATATACGCATAGCATCAAAGCCCGCATTTTCTGCCTTCAATTGTTCAAAAGATTTTGAATCAAAGAGCAAGCGATTTATCTCTGCGGTATCAATCCCGCTTTTCATAAGCTCTGCGGCTATTTTATGAGTTTTCGACGTAACGTTAGAATATTTAAAGCACCCCGTATCCGAGCTGATTGAGGCATAAAGGCATTCGTTTATTTTTTTTGATATTCTTTTTATAAGTTTCCTTGCGAGAAATTCACGAGAAATATCAAAAATAATCTCCCCCGTTGCCGCCGCTGTTGAATCAATATAATTATCAGCAAATACAGTTCCCGCGGAATGATGGTCGATCATCAGTGCTACTTTATCTGTAATATCAAAAGGAAGCTCGCCTAATTGTACAAGTGTGGCAGAATCCACACAAACAATTCGCTCGACATTAAAATCTTTTGGAATCGAAGCCGCCGTCGCGTTGTTTTGAATTCCTTGAGATATAAACCGAAGCCGTTGCGGGATCTCGTCAGAGCAGACACACCACGCTTTAATACCTGCCGCGCCAAGAATCTCGCGCAACGCAAACGCAGCCCCCATTGCATCGCCGTCAGGTCTTGCATGATATACAATCAATGTGTTTTTACGATTGGCAAGCAAGTTGCACATGTCGTGAAAGTTAAGTTTCTTATACTCCTTCATTGTCGTCTTTACCGTCTGTTTTTATATTTTCTGTTTCGTCGTCCGAAAATTTGAGATTATTTAAAAGCTCGGAAATATGAGCCCCGTATTTAATTGAATCATCTAACACGAAAGAAAGCTCGGGTGTTATACGAAGGTTTAAGTTTTGTGCAAGCCGAGCTCGAATAAATCCCGTTGCAGCTGCAAGCCCTTTTAAAACTTCCTTTTTATCTCCATAAAGAGCTGAAAAGTATATTTTGGCATATTTAAGGTCGGGTGTTACGTCAACAGAAACAATGCTGATAAAAGCATCTCTAACTCTTGGGTCCTTGACATCGCGAAGTATACTCGCAATTTCAGATTTTACCTCATCATTTATTCTTCCGCGTCTGTATTTTGCCATTATAGTTTCCTTTTATTTTATTATAAATTATTTCTAACAATGAGTCAAACAACATTATTAGCTATTATTTAATTATAACACATATCGGCGCCGTTTATCAAGAGATTAGTGTCAATTTATTAAAAATGATCTATATCGTTGACTAATTCCGAGACATCCTCATCCTTCGTTGCCCAGGAAGTACAAAATCTAACCGCCGTTTTATCAGACGAAACGTCTTCCCAATGTGAAAATGTATATTTTTCAGCAAATTTTTCGAGCTTACTGTTCGGAATAATCGGAAATTGCTGATTTGTATATGAATCATAAAACATTTGATAGCCATTTTGCAAAAACGCCTCTTTTATTTTAATTGCCAAATCAACGGCACGCTTTGAAATTTCAAAATAAAGGTTGTCTTTAAAAAGCGTTTCAAATTGAATTCCAAGCAAGCGCCCTTTTGCAAGCAAAGCTCCACGTTGCTTAATTACATAGCGAAAATCACGTTTTAATCTATCATTTGTAATAACAAGCGCTTCTCCAAAAAGTGCGCCCACCTTTGTTCCTCCAATATAAAAACAGTCACAATTATGAGCAATAAATTCCAAGTCCGGAGCATCATTTCCGCTGCAAACAGCATATCCCAGCCTCGCACCGTCAATATAGAAAAATAATCCATGTTTTTTGCAAACCTTGTTTATTTCCAAAATCTCATCTTTTGAATATACAGTTCCGTTCTCGGTTGGCTGAGATATGTAAACCATACCCGGCTGCACGATATGTTCTCTGGAATCGTCATTGTAATGCTTTAGACAATACGATTCTATATCTTCGGCATTTATTTTTCCGCCTGTCTTTCTTATTGTTTCTGCATCGTTTGAAATTACCAACACTTTATGTCCGGTGGCTTCTATTGCACCGGTTTCGTGAACATTTATGTGACCTGTAGGCGCAGAAAGAACCCCTTGATAAGATTTCAACGCACTTGAAATCATAATCAAGTTTGTTTGAGTGCCGCCAACTAAAAAATGTACGTCTGCATTCTCAGTGCCGCATACTTTTTTTATACATTCGCGCGCACGTTCGCAAAACTCGTCTTCCCCATAGCCCTTAGTTTGAAAAAAATTGGTATCAGCAAGACGTTGAATAATTAGAGGATGTGCCCCTTCGGTATAATCACATTCAAATCTTATCATTTTGCTTCTCCATAATACCTTAATTACATATTAAAAATGTATATAAAACACAAAAGGCACGGAAATACCGTGCCTTTTCTATGTTCATTAAAAGCCGAACAAAGGGAAGAAAGAAGAGAAACAATAGAAACTCAAGAAAGTAAGAAAGCAAGAACGACTTCAAATTGAAAGAAATCAATGAAAAGAGGTTCAAGCCCTCGGTCTATTAGTATCGGTCAGCTAAATACATTACTGTACTTACACCTCCGACCTATCAAACTTGTAGTCTTCAAGTGACCTTACCTAGTCAAGCTAGGAGGGATA
>JAZNBI010000068.1:0-4176 GCA_045586995.1 Eubacteriales bacterium
TTTCTCACACTGTCAAGAAACTTTACAAGCCCCGTTTCGCAGATATCCAATCAATTCAATTCCATCGTCACAGCCCTTGCGGGTGCTTCCCGTATCTTTGCGTTTATGGATGAGAAACCCGAAACGGATGAGGGCTACGTAACCCTTGTTTATGCAAAAGAAGAAAACGGTGTTTTGTGCGAATCCCAAAGTAAAACCGGCATGTGGGCGTGGAAGCATCCTCACCACGACGGAACTGTAACGTACACAAAGCTGGAAGGCAGAGTCGTTCTTGACGGTGTGGATTTCGGATACGTCCCCGAAAAACAAGTGCTTCACGATATTTCTCTTTATGCCGAACCCGGACAAAAGATCGCCTTCGTAGGAGCGACCGGTGCAGGTAAGACCACCATCACCAATCTGATCAACCGTTTTTACGATATTGCCGATGGTAAGATCCGCTATGACGGAATCAATATCAACAAGATCAAAAAAGCCGATCTTCGCCGTTCACTCGGCGTGGTTCTGCAGGATGTAAATCTGTTCACGGGAACGGTGATGGAAAACCTGCGGTACGGCAATCCCGACGCAACCGACGAGGAATGTATCGCCGCCGCAAAGCTTGCGAACGCGGACGGATTTATCCGTATGCTCCCCCAAGGCTACAACACCGTACTCAAGGGTGACGGAAGCGGACTTTCCCAAGGTCAGAGGCAGCTCATCTCCATTGCGCGCGCCGCTGTTTCCGATCCGCCCGTAATGATTCTCGACGAGGCGACCTCATCCATTGATACCCGTACCGAAGCATTGGTACAGGACGGCATGGATAAGCTGATGAGAGGCAGAACCGTATTTGTTATCGCCCACAGACTTTCAACAGTTCAGAATTCCGATGTGATCATGGTGCTTGACCACGGGCACATCATCGAGCGCGGAAATCACGATAAACTGATAGCCGAAAAAGGAACTTATTATCAGCTTTATACGGGTGCTTTTGAACTCGAATAAAGGAGATTGCTACAAGGGGATTCGACCGCATTGACATTTGATGTTGATCGAATCCCCATTTTATTACCGCAAAGGAATCACATGAAACAACGTAAATTCAAACTTTCCAAAATATCTGCAATGCACTTTATAAAATTGCTTTTGCGTTTTGTGTTATTTTTGGGTGCGACCGTGTTATATGTCATAACTCGGACAAAAGAGAAAGACGGCATCTTGGGAGAACACGGAAAAATGCAATGGTTCCTCATCTTAATATGGATTATCTATACTTTGGAAATGGCACTCCGCTTTTTTCCGTCAAAACTTGAAAGCATTGGTTGTCAAAAGCAATTTGCACGAAATTATAAGTCTACAGGCGAAACCGTTCCACAACTTCAATCGTGGAAACGGACATTTGCTGTTGCGGTAGCATGGTTACTTTTGAATAGTATCATCGGTGTTCTTTATTACATTGATATAATTGATAAAGGAATTTTGATTCTTACCAGCCTTGCCTACGGCGTATGTGACATGATTTGCATTCTGTTTTTCTGTCCGTTCCAAACATGGTTTATGAAGAATCGATGTTGTACCGACTGTCGTATCTATAATTGGGATTTTGCCATGATGTTTACACCATATATATTTATTCCCCATGTTTATACTTGGAGTTTGCTTGCAATGTCGCTTGTGTTGCTTCTTCGTTGGGAAATAACTTTGCACAAATATCCGAGGCGATTTTCAGAAAAAACAAATAAGTGTCTATCTTGTGCCAATTGTGAGGAAAAGCTGTGTTACCATAAGAAGCAGTTGCGAAATTTTTTAAAAACAAAAACTTTGGATTCTAATTATTATGAAAAATAGTATTCTGATTATTAACCCAAATGAAGAAGAAGCAAGCGAAATAAGAAAACGATTAATTTGCTTGGGTGCAGACGTATATCATGCTTCTAATATACAAGTGGCATTAATGATGTTTGTCAAGCATAATTTTTGTCTTATTATTTTGGATGCGTGTATGTCTGCGAAGGACGATCATAAACTGTTGAAATCAATGCGCTCTGCAAAATCAACTCCAATTATGGTTTTGTCCTCAAAAACGGATCACTCGCACAGAATACACGCTTTACAGGCAGGCGCACACGCATATATGGGGCAACCATACACGCCCGAAGAATGCCTTGCGCAAGCTCACTCGCTTATGCAACTATATTCCGAAGTTGCTCCTGACGGAAATTTATGCTATACGCTTGCGTTTGGAAACGATCTTGTGATTGATCCTTTGACTCGACAAGTTTTTGTCCACGGGAATGAATTAAAAATGACACGCAAGGAATTTGATCTGTTGTTTCGACTTGCAAGCAATCCCGGAAAGGTGTTCACCCGTGAACAATTATACGATCATATATGGGATGAACAGTCGGCATATAATGTCGATGATGTAGTAAAGCATCACATCAAAACACTTCGAAAAAAGCTCACTACTTCAAATGCGGAGTACATAAAAAATGTCTGGGGCATTGGTTATCGTTTTGAACACGATACAGTCAATGACGGTGAGTAATGGCTCACCGTTTTTTGTTTTCTCCCTAAAATCTCCCTATTTCTATCCCTGTTTTCTCCCTTTTATTTGGTATAATCTCTGCATACAAAAGAGAGAATATAGCCAAAGCCGGACGTTGAACGCAGAGTAACGTGCTGTATTCGGAGGTGTAATTTTGAACAATAGCAAAAACGAGTCACTGTGGATACCTTGCCCGCTTTGCGGAGCAAAGACCAAAACAAAGGTGTATCAGGATACCGTCCTTGTAAAATTTCCGCTTTATTGCCCGAAATGCAAAAAGGAAACAAAGATAGATGTCATACAACTGAAAATGGTATTAAGCAAATGAGCCCGACACAAAAAGTGCAGAGCCTGCTACCCATGCTGAAAATGGATATGCAGGCTCTGCTTTTTTATTGAATCGGTTTTGCGGTTTGATCTCGCAAGGCTGCAAGCACGGACTCGAATACGGGAATGATTGCCGCCGCTTCTTCTTCGGTGCATTCTTCGATCAGAATACGAAGCTGATTGAGAGAGGGAGAATTCCTATGTACTTCGGGATAGAAGATTTCCGTCGGATCAATCTTCAGCGTTCTGATCAACGGATACAATACTTCGAGCTTGGGATTTCCTTTGTTATTCTCAATATTCAATACGGTGCGGTTGTCAATATCCGCTTTTTCAGCCACTTGTGCTTGGGTTAAGGTTGTTTTTGAGCGTGCCTTTCTGACGGCATCACCCAAGTTTTTAGAGTATTCAGGCATCGCAATTCACCCCCTATATATTTTACAATACACCTAACAAAATATAAATGAACCTCGTTTTACCTCTTTTGTGTATCGCGATACATACAACTGTGAAAGGAAATACATTTAATGAGAAAAAGACCACCGAATGATCTTAAAATGATAACGAAAATGAATTTCATCCTTTTGTATGGGGGAGTTATGCCCAACTAAGTGTACTACAATTCACCTCACAAAATCATAGATATAGTTGCGCCTATTTGCGTTTTGCGAATAGACGCATTTTTCATTATAGCACAAAATTATTAAGAAACTGTTGTTCTGCCCGTGCGCCTCCTGCCCGAATTTTGAAAATTAACCCGCTTTCAAAATTCAAAACAGGAGGAATCAGGCATGAAATATGCACCCAAGAAGGTTTTTATATTAGAAAACAACGAATACGTGGAGATCACCTATGAGGAACTCTGCCACAGAGAAACAACCGACAAATCCTATGAGGACAAGCTCTTTCTCCCTCTGCACGGAATGCTCATGGAGGTCACCGAGGACGTTTACGCTGACTTTTATCGTGATAAGCGTCGTCAGCAGTACATAACCGCAAGAGCGATTGCCAACGGCGACGTCTCCTACGATGCGCTGAACACAGACGAGTTCAACGGCGAGGACACCCTCGTCGATCCCGATGAGAACGTAGCCGAGCAGGTCGCGCAGAAGATGCTGATCGAGAAGCTCTACCGTGTTCTTCCTCTGCTGTCGGAGGACGAGCAGCTCCTCATTCACCGCCACTATTTCGAGGACATTTCCGAAACCGAGCTGGCAGAGATTTACGGGATCACACAGCAAGGAATCAGCAAGCGGATCAAGAAAATTCGTGAGAAGCTGAAAAAACTTTTGGAAAATTAAAAATCTTTAGTTGTAGGC
>JAZNBI010000069.1:0-6913 GCA_045586995.1 Eubacteriales bacterium
CGCGCTTACGGTTCTGGTAAAAAAGGATGGTCCCGCTTGTCATTTGGGTACGGATTCTTGCTTTAATGATGACGTTTATATCAGCGATGAAATCAGCGAGTTTTCACTTGAAGGGTTGATGCAGCTTATATACGGCAGAAAAATCGACAAAAAAGAGGGCTCTTATACAACCTATTTGTTTGAAAAAGGACTTGATAAGATACTCAAAAAGGTTGGAGAGGAGTCTACCGAGGTCATTATTGCAGGCAAGGCGGGGGATAAGAAGGAAACTATATATGAAATTGCAGACCTTGCTTATCACGTTATGGTGCTTATGACGGAAATGGGTATTTCGCTTCACGATATATACGAGGAGCTTGCGTCGCGTCATGTCATCGACCACAAGGTAAAGCAGGAGAAAATGACAAAATGACGTTGTATAATCTGCACACTCACACAAATTATTGCGACGGCAAAAGCAGTGCTGCGGAAATGGCACGGACGGCATATGAAAAGGGATTTTCGGCGCTCGGCTTTTCTTCGCACGGATATACCCCGTTTGATGTGTCTTGGTGTATGCATTCGGACAAGCTTAATTCCTATATCAATGAGATTTCGGAGTTGAAGCGGGAATATAAAGGACGAATGGATATATATCTGGGCCTGGAACGCGATTTGTATTCCGAAATTGACGGCTTTAAATATGATTTTGTGATTGGCGGTGTGCATTATGTCAATTTCGATGGCAAGATGCTTGCGGTTGACGAAAGCGCCGATATCTTTTCAGATATTGTAAAAAGGTATTTCGGCGGAGATGCTATGGGCTTTGTAAAAGCTTATTACCGAGAGGTGTCTAAGCTTGCCTCTCGCGATGATATCGATATAGTGGCGCATTTTGACCTTATTACAAAATTCAATTCCATTAATCCTATGTTTGACGAAAGCTCGGCTGAATATCAAAAAGCGGCGCTCTGCGCGCTTGATGCCTTTTGCGGAACCGATAAAATTTTTGAAATCAACAGCGGCGCATTTATTAGGGGCTTGCGTTCTCAGATGTATCCTGCGGACTTTTTGCTTAAGGAAATCAACAAAAGGGGATTTGGCATTGTAATTTCGGGAGATTGTCATTCTTCGAGCGAGCTTGGCGCGTATTTTAATGAGGCGGTGGATTTTGCCGCTGCCTGCGGATTTAAATATATTAACGTTCCGACTGCAAACGGCTTCGAAAAACAACGAATATAATTCAAGTAAAAGTATAAACAGTGCATAAATATTAGCATTTATGCACTGCTTATGTTTGTTATAACAAAAATAGATACTGTCGACGAAATAATATTGTCTAATATGCAGAAAAAATGAAAATGATACAAAAACTATTGCATAAATATTCAATATATGCTATAATAATGGCATAAATAAAGCTTTTATGCAATATGGAGGAATAATTATGAATAAAAATGAAATAAAAAAGGTTGTACTCGCATACTCCGGAGGACTTGATACTTCGATTATTATCCCGTGGTTGAAGGAGAATTATAATAATTGCGAGGTTATTGCCGTTGCAGGTAACGTCGGACAGGCAGATGAGCTTGAGGGACTTGAGGAAAAAGCAATAAAAACAGGTGCATCTAAAATATACATCGAGGACCTTACCGATGAATTTGTAGATGATTTTATAATTCCTACCGTAAAGGCAGGCGCACTCTACGAAGAATATATGCTCGGTACTTCATTTGCGCGTCCGGTTATCGCAAAACGCCTTGTTGAAATCGCTCTTGCCGAGGGTGCGGATGCGATTTGCCACGGATGCACGGGAAAGGGAAATGACCAGGTAAGATTTGAGCTTACGGTAAAGCATTTTGCTCCCGAAATGAAGATCATCGCTCCGTGGAGAGAATGGAGCATTAAATCCCGTGAAGAAGAAATAGAATATGCAGAAGCGCATAAGATCCCGCTTAAGATAAACCGCGAAACCAACTATTCGAAGGATAAAAATCTCTGGCATTTAAGTCACGAGGGACTTGACCTCGAGGATACGGGCAATGAGCCGACCTATGAAAAGAAGGGCTTTTTGGAAATGGGCGTTTCTCCTATTGACGCTCCCGATAAACCCACGTATATTACGATCGATTTTTGTGAAGGCGCTCCCGTTGCGCTTAACGAGCAGAAGATGAGCGCAAAAGAAATTATTCTCAACCTCAATAAGCTTGGCGGCGAAAACGGAATAGGACTTCTTGACATCGTTGAGAACCGTCTTGTAGGTATGAAATGCCGTGGCGTTTATGAAACTCCCGGAGGAGCAATACTTTATTTCGCGCACAACTATCTCGAAACCATCTGCCTTGATAAAATGACAGCGCACAAGAAGCAGGAGCTTTCCATCTGCTTTGCCGATCTGGTTTATAACGGTCAGTGGTACACTCCTTTGCGCGAAGCATTGTCTGCATTTGTTGATAAAACACAGGAAAAGGTTACGGGTAAGGTTAAATTAAAGCTTTACAAGGGTAATATTATCAAGGCGGGCGTTTGGAGTCCTTATACTCTTTATTCCGAGGAAATAGCTACATTCGGTGAGAGCGACTATAATCAAAAGGATTCCGAAGGATTTATCAATTTGTTCGGACTTCCCATCAAGGTTCAGGCGCTTGTTGATCAGAAAAATCAGAAATAATTTTAATTTGCTTTGAGGAGAATATGCATGAATATTATAGACGGAGGCGTATGTGCGCCGAAGGGCTTTACTGCCGCCGGAATATACTGCGGTATTCGTAAAAATAAATCAAAAAAAGACTTAGCGCTTATTTACAGTAATAAAAAGGCAAATGCCGCCGCTGTGTATACTCGTAATTTGGTTTGCGGCGCACCGTTGACGGTTACCAAAAATCATATTTCCGACGGATTTGCTCAAGCTATCATATGTAACAGCGGAAATGCGAATACCTGCAACGCGAATGGTATAGAGATTGCCGAAAAAACGAGTGAGCTTTTGGCAAATGCCTTAAATATAAACGCAAGCGATGTTATCGTAGCATCAACAGGCGTTATAGGACAACCGTTGGATATTACTCCTATCAAAAACGGAATTCCGACGCTTGTTTCGAGCTTGGACGAAAAAAACAGTGTGTCTGCGGCAGAAGGAATTATGACCACGGATACTGTTAAAAAGGAAATTGCGATAAGCTTTACGATAGGCGGCAAAGAGTGCCGTATAGGAGGAATTGCAAAGGGCTCGGGTATGATAAATCCCAATATGGCAACAATGCTTGTGTTTATCACTACCGACGTAGCCATTACCACCGAAATGCTTCAAAAGGCGCTTTCCAATGATATTGCCAATACCTTTAATATGCTGAGCGTTGACGGAGATACCTCTACTAACGATATGGTTGCTATTATGGCGAACGGAAGCGCGCAAAATCCAATAATCGATTCCGAGGGGGAAGCTTTTTCGGAGTTTATGAAGGCGCTCAATACGGTTACGATATATCTCTGCCGTATGATAGCGGGCGACGGAGAGGGCGCTACAAAGCTTCTTGAATGTCAGGTGAGCGGAGCTAAAACCTTGATAGATGCTAAAAAAGCCGCTAAATCGGTTATTATGTCCTCGCTCTTTAAGGCGGCAATGTTCGGTGCGGATGCAAATTGGGGACGCGTGCTTTGCGCTTTGGGATATAGCGGAGCGGATATTGACGTTACAAAAATAGACGTTGCTTTTTCGTCGCTTGAAGGCACTGTTGAGGTTTGCAAAGACGGCGCGGGAATACCTTTCTCGGAGGAAAAAGCCAAAAAGGTTCTGAGTGAGAAGGAAATAAAGGTTTTGATAGCTCTTAACGACGGCGAAGCCGATGCTACCGCGTGGGGATGCGATTTGACCTATGATTACGTTAAAATAAACGGTGATTATCGTACATAATTGATTTGCGGAGGGAAATATGGAGCTTACAAATACACAAAGAGCAAAAATACTTGTAGAAGCGCTTCCGTATATACAAAAGTATTATAATAAAATTCTCGTGGTTAAATATGGCGGCAACGCAATGATAAGCCAAGAGCTGCGAGAGGCGGTAATGAGCGATATAGTTTTGCTGTCCTTGATTGGAGTAAAGGTGGTTTTAGTTCACGGCGGCGGTCCGGAAATAACCGAAATGCTTTCACAAGTCGGAAAGAAAACCGAATTTATAGACGGACTTCGCGTTACCGATAAGGAAACCGCGGATATTGTTCAGATGGTTCTTGCGGGCAAGATAAACAAGAATCTTGTAAATATGCTTGAGCATAACGGCGGCAAGGCAGTCGGACTTTGCGGCATAGACGCGCATATGATAAAGGCGCGTAAAAAGGATGAGCGACTCGGCTTTGTCGGAGATATTATTTCGACCGACCCCACTTTGATTTTTGATATGCTGGAAAAGGGATATATTCCTGTAATTTCAACTGTCGGCTGTGATGACGAGGGCAATTCGTATAACATTAACGCAGATACTGCCGCAGCAAAAATCGCGGGAGCGTTGGGCGCCGAAAGTTTAATTACTCTTACCGATACGAGCGGAATTTTGCGCGACCGCAACGATGAAAGCTCACTTATTCGCGTAGTCGATGTCAGCGAAGCTCCTGAGCTTATTTCCGAGGGCATTATTTCGGGCGGAATGATACCAAAGGTTGAATGTTGTATAGAAGCGATACGCCGCGGAGTTAAGCGCGTATTTATTATAGACGGAAGAATTCCGCACTCGATACTTATAGAGGTTTTGACCGATGAGGGTATAGGAACAATGTTCCGCTCTACAGGTCATTAAAAAAACGAACTCCATTGTTTAACTAAACAATGGAGTTCGTTTTTAGTTATCCCGACACCTCTAAACGAAGCACCTGCCAATTTGAAAATCCTTTTGACAACATAATTGATTTTTGGTCTTGCAGAGTTTTTGGGTTTTGCTCGGCAAGCAATATTCTCATTTTATAATTTTCGATGAAGTATTCTGCGGTGGAGAGAGCGTTTTCAAAGCTCTCGGTATCATAACAAAGCTCCGACACGTCAAGCGCAAGAAAATCACACGCAGAATAGATTTTGATAAGCGCAGTTGACGCCGAGGAATCGGCAATAAAACCGTAAGGTATCGCGACGCCAACAGGAACGGTATCTCCCATGCGGGCTTTTAATTGATGAAGATATTCAAGAGTTTCTTCAATATCTTCACTGTATACAGGAAGTCCGAATATCAAAATTTCATCGATTCCTTTTTTACTTATCTCGGTCAGAAACGAAATTTCGCATACCCGCGCAAGCTCTCTGTCAAGCGAATCCAAGTCAAACGCCGAGGATTCGAAGCAGCCCACTATATATCGGTTTTTGTCGTGCAGCGCGGTGGTGAGGTCGTTCAGAGAGATAAACTGCGAGCAGCTTAAATAATTGAGCCCTTTTTTGGTCATATTATTTATTGCTTCGGAAGAACAATATATCGCACTCTTTTTATTTAGGTATATAGATACGGCTTTTGTAGACGGTAATTTATTCTTAACAAGCTCTCCTACGTTGCCGCCTGCGACATTGGAAATATCGATATATGATGCCGTAAGCTCGTGCGGTTGTTTTTGCGTTTGGGAAAGATCCTTGTCCTCCAAGGCGGCATTAAAATCAATTTCCTTTACCTTGTCGCCGAGAGTCAATCCGAGTATAACGGCGAGAATCGATGAAATCAACACGCAGACAATCACCGCCGTCACCTTTTTTCCAACGTGAAATTGTTTGATTTTAAAACGGGTTCGATAATATCTCGATTTATACTTCTTTTTCAATGTATATGCCTTTCACACAAAATTATTTAATGGCGGAAATATCAATGGAACGGCCGTATTCGTTAAGCACGACAGAAATACTTTCTTTTTTCTCGTTAATGAATTTGGAGAATACGCTGTAAACATACTGTTCTTTAAGCGCGTCAAAGTGGTTGACAATATATTCATTCTCCAACGCAAGGCGAAGGATGACGAAAAATCCGTTTTCTACTTCAACGACGTCGCTTACATCGCCGATATCAAGCGCGAACGCCGCATTTTCGTATTCCTCTTTCATTTCGCCGGCGGTAAAGTAATATCCGTCGGCTGTGATATATGGGTCTTGGTTGTATTTTGTTCCTATATAATCATCGATATTTTCACCGGATGCAAGCTTATCGCGAATCATTTGAGCATCGGCGCGATTTTTTTCAACATCCTCGCCCTCATCGTTTTGAATGAATATATGCTTAGTACGCACAAACTCGCTGTTAATATGCTGCTTTACGCTTTCGTTATCGGTGTCGATAAGCCCCAAATTTCGGGTGTAGGCAATATAAAGCTCATTTTCACAAACGCCTACTCCGAGTGTAAATCTGAATAAATGGTCGGTTATATCGTAGGATTTCAAATATTCGAAATATTGCTTTTTGCCGCCAAGCTCCTTTGCGGTTTGATCGACCTGCTCCTGAATAGCTTCCTGAATTTCCTCGTCCTCAATATATATCATACATTCTCGGCACAAGCTGAGGATCGCATAATTAGACAAAAGGTTTTCGAGCACAAGCTTTTCGAGCTCCTCTTTGTATTTTGAAGCCGATTCGGCATTGTCCCAATCAAGATCCTTATAATAATTTGAAAGCGCGGTCTTATAATAAAGCGTTACAAATCGCAATTCCTCGTATAAAACGTCAAAGCCGTCACAGCTTCCCACTACGGCAAGGTCCTCTTTTGAGCCCTTAACCGGCTTGATTTTTCCCGAGCATCCCGCTATCGACAAGGAAAGCAGCAAAATTGCCATAAGCAATGCCGTTGTCTTTAATATAACGAATTTTTTTTGCATATTGTCCTCCGATTTCTTATTTTATTTCATTATATATTAATATTATTAAATATTTGTGAACAACGATGGCTTTGCGAAAATATTTGTCCTAAAATC
>JAZNBI010000070.1:0-4259 GCA_045586995.1 Eubacteriales bacterium
TCTTCAGCTGCGGGAGCTGCTGCTGCGCCTGCTACTGCAACGCCAACGGGAGCTGCTGCGGATACGCCGAATTCTTCTTCAACTGCTTTAACGAGCTCGGAGAGCTCAAGAATTGTCAAACCTTTAATTTCTTCTACGATAGCTGTGATTTTTTCTGTAGCCATTTTAAATTTCCTCCTAAAATATGAGTGATTTTAAATTGTTTAATATTAGTTAATTGAAGCAATCGACAAACTCGATATTACGCTTCTGCGGGTGCGCCTTCGTTGTTTTTGTCAACAACTGCTTGAAGAGCATAAGCCAAACCATAAACAGGCGACTTGATGCTGCCGAGGAATTTCGCGATGAGAACTTCCTTAGAGGGAATTTCTGCGAGCACGGCGATCGTCTTGTCATCAACAACCGAGCCTTCAAGATAACCGGCGAGAATTTTGAAGGATTCAATCTTCTCGGCATAGGTCTTAAGAACCTTTGCAAGAGAAACCGGATCGTTTTTGCTGATTGCCAAAGCGGTCATTCCTTCGATATGCGATTTGATTTCACCATAGCCGGCTTCTTCGCAAGCTCTACCGGTGAGAGAGTTTTTGATTACCTTGTAGCTGACACCTGCTTCACGAAGAGCTTTACGCATCTTTGTGTCGTCGTCTACGGTGATGCCCTGGTAATTTACGAGAACGCCCGCAACCGAACCTTTAATTTCTTCGGTAAGCTCAGCAACAATTTTCTGCTTTTGTTCAAGTATTGATTTGCTAGGCATTTTTTCACCTCCTAATGTGAAATAGAAATAATAAAAAAATCCTTCTCCGCAAAGACAGTCTTGCAAAAGAAAGATTAAAATAACAAAATATAGTTATAAATCATTTCCTCGGCAGGAGAGCTGTTTAGGCCTTTACGGAAACCTGCTGTCTTTGGATAACGCATAATATAGTATCATACAGTTTGGATTTTGTCAATACCTTTTTGAAAAAAATTATTTATTTGCAAAAATAACCTTTTCCGCGGCAGACAAAAGACGCGCGCGAAGCCAATCCGGCTTCAAAATTTTCACGCTTGATTCTGCGGAAAGTATAGCGCCCAAAAACAATTCGATGCTGTGGAATTCACAAATATATTGATTTGGGGATTTTTCGTCTATGATAAATTTGCCGAATTTTATGGCGGTAAGCTTGTCCTTTATTTCAACCAGAGCCGAATACGGAATCTGCATTTGCATTACAGAGCGTCCCGATTTTTCGGAAACGTATCCTGCGCTGCCTGCCATGGACACTATATACTCCTCGTCGTTTGCGGTGGTAAAATATACGGGGAGAGAAAAATCCGAGCAATAATAGAACCCTTTTCGCGCGGCATCGTATTTTAAAGGCGCGTTCAGCTCGTTTTTAAGAAAATTGACATCTCTTTGCGCCTGTCGGTGCGAAATGCCGAATTTTTCTGCCAGCCGCATAGCGTTTGGGTATTGCATTTCAGAGATCTTATCGTGGAGCCATTGAATTCTTAAATTGGCGGTCATGTCGGCAGTTCCTTTCATTATAATAATATGGGGGCTGCGAAAATCAGGATTCGGCGCTTTTGATTTCTTCGGTATGCGAGAGATTTGAAATAAATGATGATATACGGTAGATCAGAAAGAGTGAAAAGGCAAAGCAGATAAAATATATTGCGAGATAAGCAGGATCTTGGAATATTCTTAATGCGAAAGCCGCAAGACCGCTTATCGAGCAGGTAGCTGTGAAGAAAAGCGTGAGCAGCGAGATTGCGAAATATGCGCGAGGCATCGCTCTTGAAATCAAAAAGCGGATTTCAAACAGCATATAAACCGAAATCGCTAACAATGCAAACTGCACCGAGGTTTTTATAGGGCTGTTCATTGCTATTTTCGTATCAAAATAGAAAAGAACAATCAAAAACAATGCCATTAAGATAACAGAAAAGCCGTACATTGCCTTGTAGTTTTGTGAAAATTTTGCCCCGAACCAATGGTTTAAGAAATATACCATAGAAAACAAGCTGCAAACCATTCCGAACAAGCAAACAAGCGGTTGGTATGGCATAAAGGTGAAGGCGAGCGAAATTAAAAATAATACAGAGGTAGATGCGAACGCGAACGCAACAAAAAGCAATGTCCAAGAACGCGTTTTTACAATAAATCCGTCATCTGTGGGTAAAGCGTTTTTTGGTACGAGAACGAGCGACGAAAGAACCCAAATTGTGGAAAGCGTAAAAAGGGCGTTATATATATAGGAAGAAAGCGAGTCGTTTTTGAAAAACAAAATATCGCTGTCAAACGCCCAAATGAGATTCGCTGTGCACAATAAAATTGCGATTGCCGTTAAAATCAACGTGGAATTAAAATATATTTTAAGCTTGTTTACCATAACGGTACCTCGTAAATAAAACTTGATATACAATTAGTATATATTATAAATGTGAACAATTTATGTATAACGGTAAAAATAAATGGCAAGATATAAATATTGGTGGAAAAAACGGCTTATTTTGCCTGAAAATTTGATTTAGTCGTAATAATCAACTAAAAATCAAGCGCATTTTTGGTTGTTAAAATAATAAATTGTGCAAAACCTACAAAAATATGGTAAAAAAATCGAAAAAGTTCTACATATGCAAGGCAAATAAATCTTGCAATCCACGCGTGAGTATAGTATAATTATATGGCTTGATATGCGATGAAGCGAGAGGTTGCCGTCATAGAGACGTCTTTGGCGGGTAATTTTCGCGGAGTATGTCCGTTTTAACCGGGCGACAGTGATTTTCGGATGCTCGAAAGAGAACATTTTGTAATGTTTTGCTCACGATGTATCTTGTAATCCCCGGAATTTGTCTGTTTTTGACACGACTGTGCGTACTTTTTTTGACAGACAAAGTCCGTTTTTCTCTGGGAGACCAAGAAACACTCGGAACAGTGTTCGAGAAAACGACGTCCCCATTTTAAAAACGCACCGATGCATCTTACATTATATATAAATATGCGCGTGCGTAATCTAAAAAGGAGGCAAGAAAAATGGCAGTTAAAGAAAAAATCAGAGTAAGACTCAAGAGCTACGACCACACGATCATCGATACAGCAGCAGAAAAGATCGTTGAGCTTGCAAAGAGAAACGGAGCAACCGTTTCGGGTCCTGTTCCGCTCCCGACTAAAAAAGAAATCGTTACGATTCTTCGTGCAGTCCACAAGTACAAAGACAGCCGTGAGCAGTTTGAGCTTCATACTCACAAGAGAATCATTGACATTATAAAGCCGTCTCAAAAGGTTGTTGATGCGCTTATGAATGTTGAGCTCCCTGCCGGAGTCGAGATTGAGGTAAAAATCTGATCAAGCACCTTAAATCTTAAGACCAAAGGGGAAATATATACCGTATGATACCGATTCGCACGGTATATTGCAGGCGAATGTCTGCTGCCGAGGGCTACCTCGGGTTTTGTCGGTCAAGTTGGCGTAACCCGAAAGGGAAATCCAAAACGTCAACCAATAACCTTCAGGAGGAAAAATGAAAAAAGCAATCATCGGTAAGAAAATCGGTATGACACAGATTTTCGATGAGATCGGAAACGTAATTCCGGTTACACTTATTCAGGCGGGTCCCTGCGTTGTAGCGCAGAAAAAGACCGCTGAAAAAGACGGTTATGACGCCGTTCAGCTTGGATTTGAGGATGTTAAGGAAAAGCACCTCACCAAACCTGAAAAAGGTCATTTTGAAAAAGCAGGAGTCGCTTTTAAGAAGCACCTCAAGGAATTTCGCCTTGACGATTGCTCCGCAATCAATGTTGGTGACATTATATCTGTCGATACCTTCGCCGCAGGCGACAAGGTCGACGTAACCGGTATAACAAAAGGTCGCGGCTATACGGGCGCAATTAAGAGATGGAATCTTCACAAGCTTCAGGCAACTCACGGTGTAGGTCCTATTCACCGTCAGTCCGGTTCAATGGGTGTTATTGACCCTGCGAGAATTTTTAAGAACAAGAAAATGGCCGGCCAATACGGTAATGAACAGGTCACCGTTCTTAATCTTAATGTAGCAAAGATCGATGCAGAAAAGAATCTTATCGCAATCAAGGGTGCCATTCCGGGTGCTAAAGGCGGTATCGTATTTATTCGCACATCGATAAAAGCATAAACGGAAGGAGGAAATACAATGCCAAACGTAAAAGTAATGGATATGACAGGCAAAGAAGTCGGCGAAATCACACTGTCTGATGTAATATTCGGAGCAGAAGTTAACGCAGCCGTCCTCCATGCC
>JAZNBI010000071.1:0-10353 GCA_045586995.1 Eubacteriales bacterium
CGAAACCGCATCCGAAACGTTTGTGCCTCCAACGGCAGCAATTGCCTCACCGACCTCATTTGACCATTCCGGGATCTTACTTTTGTCGTAAACCACCTTTGAAAACGCCGTGTCGGTCATATGCTTCATAACCATACCGTATGCGCGGTTGATAAATCTTTGATTCGGTATCATAGCCGAAATGGGAGATGTGCCGTGGAAGCTGTTCTTTGTAGGCGACCAATTAAACATCGCCACAGGATAGAGCTGACAGTCGGTGCTTGTACGACGAATCACGCACGAGCGTGTCGACTTTTCAAAGACTACTTTGCCATTCTCTCGCCAAAATTTGATAAGATATGTGGCTTTTGATTCATCATCGCCTTCAAGCTCATAAGCTCCAAATTCGCTTGATTGTACCAGCTTACATTCGTCATCGGGAGTAATAAGCGAAATATCCCTCTCGTCTGCGCCGAACGCTCTCGCCTCTGCCTTAAGTGACTTTACCGTAGCTCTTCCCGAAAGAATAATATAATCCTGCGATTGTATATCCGGGCTGTTGACGTCGGACAAAAAGAGATTTACACTGTCTACCGTTTCGGTGACCATATCTCCTTCAAAGCTTTGTCCTGTCTTTATATCGGAATTCCAATAGCAATACAGCACTCCGTCGCCGGAAATTGCAGCGTCGTACAAGAGATTATAAATAAGCTTGTCCATATTGCATTTTTCCCAACGATACGCCGCGTTTGCCGTCATATTTCCGACGCTTTCCTTTATAATTGCTTTTACGCCCTCGTCCTCAACAAACGGTAGGTTTTCGTCGGAGTATGTAACTGCTGTATTTCCCGACGCTATTGAGCAAATGAGATAGTCCACTATTCTTCGAATAACATTGAATACCGGCTTGGGAAGATTCATTCCAGAGCTGTCATACCATTGGTCACCGCGGTAAAATCGTTCATTTCTTCGTATATTCTCGTAAAGATTTATTTTACGCTTATACTCTTTTCCCGCTTCATACTGTTGCCATGCTTTTGTAATTTTTTTGTTCATCTTTATTTGTGACCATACCTTTCATCCTGTTTTTATTTTTTTGCGGCGATAGCAAGAGAATATATTTTTTGACGCTTGTTGCCGCCGGCGCTGATCGTAAGTTTCATATTTTTAAATCTGCCTATGGGAATACGCCGCTCAAAGCACTCATAATTCTCACTGTCTGTTCCCTGCAATACCGTATTCCAGCTTTCTTCTTCGGTTTCAAATCCTATTGATATATCCGAACCGTAGGTTTGGCAGAAAATAATAAATCCGTCGGCGCGTTTTTTGATTCTGGGCTTTCCGAAACCGAAGTATGAGCTTTTGTAAAGTGCCAAAATTGGAGTATTGTCCTCCCCATCGGCATCTCGGCTCTCATCAAATATAAATATACGGTTACCCAATATAAAGGCAAGCTCACCCTTATAATCAAAAAACAAATCCGCTTTAATGTTGGTAAAGCTATACCAATTTTTTGTTTCGTAATTGTAGATCCAGACTCTGTTTTCGACATCGGAGGGGTCCATTATCCACAGCTCTGAATATTTACGAAAATCAAACATCTTACGTTCACCGCCCGAAACTGTTTTTTCAAAATCTCCAAGTAGACTTGAAATTTTCGTAACGACGCATGCATTTTGAATATCGGTTCGCGAATCCCATACATAAACGCCGTTTTTCGAAACGGTATACGGTGAATTTTCGCAAACGATAGCGGAGTACGGCATGGTATCGATAACCGAGTTAATGGGTATAAAGGAAAGCTCGTCTGCCAATCCCTCCATCATCCAGGCGTTGCCGTCGGTAAACACGAGCGCCCTGTCGTAATGCGAGCATATTGCCGAAATTGAATGGTTGCCGTCTCCCACCAATCGAGCGCTGTCAATGGGAAAATACAATTTACATGACGTTGGATTTGCTTTTTGGGAAAGCGTAAGCGATTCGTCGCTTACATATCTCGAAATGTATATGCGCTTTTTGTCATTCCCACCGTAAAGAAAGATCCTCGATTCCTCTCCGTAGGTGTATATAAAGCTTTTCGTTGCCGAGCATATTGCGGATCTGTCGACCGCGGATTCAGGCAAGGTTAAATAAAGCAATACTTCACCCGAAGGATAGCTTGAAGGTATATTGATAGCGGTTTTGCTTGAATTCAACGCGGAACCGTACTTATAAGTATAATCCGAATTATTTATATAGATCTTGTCAAGCGATTCAACCGCCATCGGCAAGGTTATCGTGCTTATGACCGATTTATTGGCATAGTGCACACGAATCTGACGCGACAGTAAGTTTATCGGCTCATTTACGGGGCCTTTGATATGTGTATCCCATTCGCTTCCGTAAAGAGGAACGTAGCCGTCGAGCGAAACGATTCCGCTTTGTGCGGTATACCTAAAAAATCCTTGCGAATCAAAAAAATAAAGTTCGCCGTCATAGCCAAAGAACACGACGTCGCCGGAAGAAGTGCTCAATGTGCCCATCGACGTATAAGTTTCATTCTCTATATCGACAGAATAAAACTGATCGCCCACAACGCAAAACAGTGTATCGACTCCCCCGATTTTACCCGACCACATTCCGCGTATTTCTTCATCAAACGTTATAACAGACCTATAACCGCATCTTTTTTCAAGCGAACCGTCACCTAAGATCCGAAAATTACTAAGTTCCGAGGTTACGCTTTCCGTGGGCAATACTGCGCGTCTGTCTATTCCGGAAAATTCGTAAATCTTCTCAAGAGCATATGCGTTTTCCAAATTGATTTTTGCCATTTGCATATTCCTTTCTTTTGTATTAGACCTTTCGGGAAAAGCACAGGAAATTATTCCGAAGGTCAAATATAATATTTTGATACATTAGATTTTTCGCTGAAAAATTTGAAGGGTGATTCTTCGGGAACGAATCCCTGTGCGCGACTCATCACAGCATATCGCAACGCCTCGGGTGCGTGTGTAACCGAGTGGGGCTCGCTCGATGCATCCTCGGCGCGTACTTTGTCGTAAAGCAACGCGGGAAGCGAATGTATCAGCTCGTGACATTCTTTGCAAATGCGAAGCTTGGGAGTATCGTTTTTTTCGGAAAGATATTCCCGCAATACTCTCCAGCCGGCAATACGCCTGTCATCTGCCGAGCGCATCGGAGGCATTCCCGATACCGCTTGCATAATTTCAAAACCGCTTTTGCCGCTGTCTTGACGCCGATTCCAAAGATCGGGAGAAGCCACGGCATATTCCGCAAAGCTACCCGCGCACATCTGCGCAACTCTTGCCGCCGCCTCGGAAAGCGTTAAATTGGGTTCGCAATATTCCGACAGCGCGTAAAGATTCCCTTCTGAGTCGATTGCCATAAGCAGTGCCGCCAACATATCGAAGCCATAGTCAAATGCCGCAAAATGCCTTGTGTTTTTTGGGATAACGGACGGCTCGCAGACATGGACAGACGTATCGAATTCGGGAAAGAACTGCCCTTCAAACACATCCCACCGACCGTGTAGCCATGCATCGCGCAAACGAGAAGGAAGACTCTCGAGCTGACGCACGTATTCGGGGTCTGCGGACGTGAGAACGGTATTATCATAGACGACTGCAGGTATAAAGGTATAATCCTCGGGGTTTTCACCTGCGCGAAAATCTCGGTCAACGAATAATCTTTTCACCCAACTGTGTCCGACGCCTCCGGGGTTGCATGTAAGATACATACGTCTGGGACATTCATTCACACCTCTCATACAGGCCTTAAAAATAGAAAACTGATATTCACTCAGCTGTGTTGCCTCGTCGATCGCAATGATGTCATATTCCTGACCTTGATATCTCAACACGTCCCTGTCGGAAGAACAATAACCAAGCTGAATACTGCTGCCATTGGGGACAATAATGGTTTTTGATGCCTCGTTATACGAAAGAAATCCCTGATACTCTTTTAACAAAGTATCGACGTGATTGCTTTTCAGCTCCGGAAATGACCGCCGAATAAGCAGACATTTAATACCGGGATATCGAAGACAAAGCGCCACAAGCTTTCGGCGAAGCGCCCAGGATTTCCCGCCGCCACGCGCACCGCCGTATGCCGTATATTTGCTTCTTGAAGCAAAGAAAACCGCCTGCCTTTCGTTGGGCTTGCCCTTGATTTTCAACTCATTATTGCTCATTTTTTTGCAAATCATCCTCCGTCTTCATAAATGTCATGCTCGAATACAAGACGTATGTCCGAATCCTCGTATTTACTGCTTTTTACATCACTCTTTTCGCCATATCCCAATCTTTGCTTGAGATATGCCGTCAAAATGCTCGGAGAAACGTCCGAATTAAACGCCTCGTCTTCAAAGACGGCGCAAACCATACCGTATTCACGAGGATTGTCGCGTATTATTTTTTCGAGCTCTGAATGACCTATGCCGATATAACGGCAAAAACCCGCCATATTTGGGAAGCGCACACTCTTCCTGTCGCCCGTGATTTTTTTGCTTTTCTTTTTTTCTTCCTCCCCTATATCGGTATAACATTCGTTGACATATTGCAGAGCCAGCTCATATAGCGCGCCGTCCTCAAATGTTCGTTCTTCGGGAAGCGAAAAATTTTCATCATCCGGCATAACTCACCTCCTTTTTTCCTGTGCAAGCCCATTTTAGACCCTTTAACAGTGCCAATCAGTGTAAATGAGTGTCACCGAGTGCCAATATTTAAATCGACGCAAATTAAATGCCCTAAAATTCTTGATTTTTCAAAAAAAACAGATATAATTATATACATAGATATAAAAGCAAGAGGAAGCTCAAATGATTTCAGCAGCATATTTATGTGTATCGGAAATATTTAATAAAAAAAGCCCGGCTGAAATTGCCGAGATAATAAATTCACTGCCCGATGTGTTTTCAAATCGTGTAAAGAAAAAACAAAACGAAATATCGCAAAAACAAACCCTTGCCGCCATAATTCTTGCGCTCGATATGCTCAAGGATGCGGGACTTGATATTGATATGCTTGCTTTCGAATATAAAAACGGGCGTCCTTATATAAAAAATCGCTCCGATATAGATTTTAATCTTTCTCATTCCGACGATATTGCAATATGTGCTTTGGAGATATCAGACGGTGCAAAGGTGGGAATAGATATAGAAAAAATAACCTCCCGCCGACATACAAAAGAACTTGCAACGCGTTTTTTCTCGCCTCTTGAGCTTGAATGTTTTCTTCAAAACGAATGCTCTGACCTTATATTTACAAGAATTTGGACTCGTAAGGAGGCGCTTTTAAAGCTCAGAGAGGTCGGACTTTCGGAAAATCTCAGAGAAACAGACACCTTTTCTCAAGGTAAAGACGAATATTTTTCGGAATATACCGTCGAAGAAAAATATATCGTTACACTCTGCCACCGAGATTTAGCGGCTGCGCCTCGGTTTATTAAAAAGAAAAGTCAAATAAAAATTCCCATCGAGTGAAATAATTCACTCGATGGGAATTTTTATTTTAAACCTTGTTTTCAAGTCGGAATTCAATAACAGGCGCAAATATCTTATCTATTTTATAGTCAACGTAGTCCAGATCAACTTTATCTATAAGCGTTGAAAAAATCATCTTTTCCGAGATATCATCCTTGAAATTTTCAAAAATGTCCTTTGCAAAAATCGCTCCGGGATACTCGTCGTGATACAGCTTTAATTTATCACCGTCAAATACAAATTTCAAGCAGCGTGAATACGGCATCTCCAAAAAATCAATACGTATATCCAACACAGGTAAGGAGTCCTCATTTTTAACAAACCGCGCGCAAGCCCCGGCTTTAAATGACTCTCCGCGGAAAGAAAAATCGGTGTATTCGGCACAGTTAAAGCCGACCGCAAAGCGATATGCTTCGCCTGCTTCTTCATAATTTATATAAAGCTTTCGGTCAGCCACCTCAAACCCGACGCTTTTGACACCCTCGGTGTATAGATTTTGAATACATTGCATAGTTATTGGAGCAAGCCCGACAGACGGAGCATCCTTTGAAACAGCCATATATCTTTTCCCGTTGAGCGAGCCGAGCGACCTTTGAAAAGCGCGGCTGTATCCAAACGCAGGGCGCGGCTGGATCAGCGGAAGCGCCTCAAAGCTTGCTATCGTTTTTTGAAGCTTGCCATACGCCTTTAAATTCGGCGCGATCCGTGCTTCGAATGGACCGCTGAAATATTTGTGAAGATATTCAAAATAATTGCTCTGTTGAAAAAGCTCTCCGTTCCCTGCATTTGTAACAATAACGATACCGTTATTTTTAAAGCAGATCATATTTTGACCGAACATTCCGTTAAAAAGGAAGCTTTCATCCCTTTTGCTCGTCCAAATTTGAAAGCCGTAGTTAAAGCTTCCTATATCGGAATTCGGGAATGACTGCGCCGCGGTCGCCATTTTTAAATACCCGGATGAAATAATTTGTTTTCCGTTCCATATCCCACCATCGAGCATCATACATCCGATCTTTGCCAGATCCTCGGGGCGTATATAAAATCCCCATCCCCCTTTTTCAATTCCGAGCGGGCATTTTTCCCAAAGTATTTCCTCTATACCAAGCGGCTTAAAAAGCCGTTTTCGCAAAAAATCGGTGAGAGTCGTACCGCTTTTTCGGCATACGATAGCGGCGAGCATATATGTATTAAGACTGTTATAATTGAACGTACTTCCTATCTCACCCTTAAGCGAAGAATTTAAAAACGCCTTGACCCAATCCTCCTCGCTTATCGACTCCAGCTCGTTAAACACCACCGTGCTCGTCATGGTAAGGAGGTCTTTAACCGTAAGCTCCTTTAGCTTAATACGGTTAATAGCTCCTATCATATCCGAGAAAATATCGGTTACTTTATCGTTCAAAGCAAGCACACCGTCATCAATAAGCATTCCGACCGCAAGCGAGGTAATACTCTTTGAAGCCGAAAAAATCATTCGAGGCATATTTAAATCGTACATACCGAGCGCCTTTTCGCAGATAACCGAATGATTTTTCACGATCATAATCCCGTGAAGATTAATGGTTTTATCATTTTGTATATCGGTCAAAAACTCGTCGACAAGCCCTGACGGCACACCTACATTCTCGGGCACGGTACGTTCAAATGGCGCAAGTGTAGGAACCGAACTGAGTGCCATTTTTTGAGGCGATGTTTTTATAATCGGTACGGTAGATTTCTTTGTGTCAATAAGCTGACCGAAAAGATTTATTGTACGATTGATTGAAGAAAGATTCATTTGCTCTCCTTTCCGAATTTTTAAATGGGAGTTAACTAAAAGCAGGGTTGCTTTTAAATTTATTTTATCACAAACTTCTGTTCTTTTCAACAGCAAAAAGCAGGTGTGCTTCGCATTTAGCGAAACACACCCATAGCCATACGGCTAAGCCCGCAAGTCAGATAATCAGATAATCAACATCGGAAAGCGGCATAGCATTTGACGAAATCCCATTTTCCGAAGCAAGCTTTTCAAAGTTAACATGATAACGCTTGGCGATTTCCCAAACACTTTCATTTTTTGAAGGATAGCAAATAACTACACCTTTTTTACCTGTTTCGTGGGCATCGCCGAATGATGCCGAGCAAACCGAAGAAATGTCGGAAAAATCTCCGATTCGCGCTGCTACTGCCAGCTCGGAATCAATATTCAGCGTTTCTCCGTCGAGCTTAAACCTGCCCGCAATCACTTCGACATCTACCGAAAAATCACTTGCGCTTCCCTTTTCGCCGTCGGGTTCATACTTAAACGGAGATGAGAATTCACTGTATACGTATTCGCCCGAATTGTCGGCAATGACATTATAATGACATTCACCCTCAATGAAAAATCTATTATTCTCGTAATTAACCTCCGTCGCAGAAGCAGTAGCAAAAACGTCGATTATATTTGAAGCTGCATCAAGTGCGGAATTAGAAAGAGAAAACGAAGCACTGTTTGTAAAATTTCCGTTCGCGCAACGCAAGACCTTGGGGATTTTATAATTCTCACTCTCAACATTTACCTTCTTCTCGGTCGAATATATGTCGGACGTATATGAAATTTCACAATTCTTCAACGCCTCAGCTTCAAGAATAACGTCTAACGAACAAGTAATTTTATCCTCCTCAACCTTTGTAATCATATTTTTACAGCATCCAAACGCTCGGCAAATACATTCGGGCGTAACGTTTTCCGACTCTAAAGAATGCGAAAAAGGTATTTTGCGCTCCAGCGCGGTAACACCGACTTCTCCGTCGCGGCAATGTAAAAAGCGTAAAATTACGTTTCCAGAACATGTTATGCTCTTATTGCCTGCGTTGGCATCGGTAATAAACACTCTTGCATCGGTGCAAATAATACGGCTTTCCTGAGAAAAGTTTGCGGGGGTAAACTCATCGTATAAAGACGAAATCTCGCCCTTTTCCCTGACAATACAAGACGTATTGCAAGCTTTGCGCAGACGTTGTATGCTTGAAAGCGCATATTCTCCGTTCATTTCCTCGCCTATGTCGCATTTGCCGTATACACACGCTTTTGAACGCAAACGAGTTTTTACATTGAGCTTTCGAGGCGATACCACTCTGCCCACCGAAAGCTCGGGGGTGCTGTCGGCAAATGCATAAAGTCCTTCATTGAGATCTAACGGACAAGCACTTTCAATCGGGACAGAAAACTCATATTTGTCAGAAAAGCATTCGGAATAGATCGCATTGTCATCTCCCACGTAGATCAGCGTATACTCAATATCGCCCGAAAAATCCGCATTGGTGCCGCTGACATAGGAATCGGCAGGAAGCGGCTTTGCGCTTACACGAAGTAATTTTCTGATTTCGGGACAGTAATCGGGTAAAGAAAAATCGCTTGAAATTTCATTGCTTAAGGTTTTGCAGCACACAAGCAGCTGAACGTTGTTACCTGTGCCCGAAAAATCGTTTTGGCTATACATATCCATAATTTTCTTCTCCTTAACTAAATTTATACGCTAAATTCTATGTCCAAAAATCTCAAAAAATGCATCAAGTCAAAAAAATATTATATTAACAAAAGGCGAAGTAAAACAAAAAGCCGTTAAAGGAAAACGGAAATCCATTCCCCTTTAACGGCTTTTATTTTATAATCAAAATCTTATTTATTTGTCACTTTTATTTTTGTCGGAAAGCTTACCGAGCAAGTACATTGACAAAACTATAATAATTGTTACGAGAAAAATACCTACCTTTCCCTTCAGCATAACAGGAAGAGTCGATAAAAAAGCATCAATATTAAAATTCATTTTAAAACGCTCCTTTCGAAATTATCCCAATATGTTAAGAATCATACCGCCTGCAATAACCGAGGCGATCTGTCCGGAAACGTTAACGCCGATCGAATGCATAAGCAAAAAATTCTGATTGTCTTCTTCAAGTCCAAGCTTGTGAACAACGCGTGCGGACATTGGGAATGCCGAAATACCTGCCGCGCCTATCATAGGATTGATCTTCTTTTCTTTGGACAAGAAAATATTTAAAACCTTGGCGAAAATAACACCGCCGGCGGTGTCAAATATAAACGCGATGAGTCCGAGTGCTATAATAAGCAATGTTTCGCCGATAAGGAACAAATGCGCCTGCATCTTAGTCGCTATCGTAATACCGAGCAACAACGTAACCAAATTGGGGAGTGCCTTTTGAGCGGTTTCTGAAAGCATATCAAGAACGCCGCACTCGCGCACAAAATTACCGAACATCAAAAATCCAATCAAAGCCACGCTTCGAGGCGACACGATACCCGTAATTGCGGTAATAATTATCGGGAAAAGAATTTTCGTGAGCTTCGATACCGATTTTCCTTTATAGGGCATACGAATGAGTCGCTCGTTTTTGGTTGTAAGCAACTTAATAATAGGCGGCTGAACCAACGGAACGAGAGCCATATAAGAATATGCGGCAACCATAATAGCGCCTATATAATTCGAGTCGAAATAGTTTGCTACGAATATAGAGGTAGGTCCGTCTGCCGCACCGATAATACCGATAGAAGCTGCATCTTTAATTTCAAATCCGAGTAATGCGGCTACTGAACGTAAAGAAAATACCAAACTGAGCAGCGGCGCCGAATATCATCAATTTAGGATTGGAAAGCAACGGTCCAAAATCTATCATAGCGCCGATTCCAATGAAAAGCAATAACGGAAAAAGCTCATTTGCAATTCCTGCATTAAACAAAACGTCAATAACTCCGATTTCCTCGGCACCGTCATACACCTGCGTTACGGCACCGGACATCGGCAAATTCACAAGAATAGCTCCAAAGCCCATCGGCAAAAGCAATGTCGGCTCCATCTCTTTGCGGATAGCCAAATAAATCAACACTCCGCCAAGTATCCACATAA
>JAZNBI010000072.1:0-5635 GCA_045586995.1 Eubacteriales bacterium
TTTAACTCACAAAGCTGCTTCTTCATCTTTTACGTATTCGATGATATCGCAGGGGGCACACTCCAAGACCGCGCATATGCGGTCTAAAATGTAACTGTCGTAACGAACAACACGATTTTTATAGTATCGGTCAATCGTTTGAAATTTGATTTGGGTTCGCTTGGCTAACTCATATCGAGTAATACCGCGCTTCTCTAAATATTTATCTATAGTCAATCTTACCATAAACACCCTCCATTAATATACATTTTATCGAATATATACCTAATTGACAACTTCTCTGATTTGGTATATACTTATATAGGTATATATTGAAAAGGAGGTTTTATTCAATGAAATTACTGATCGTTGGTTCGCGAAGCATCACAGAGTTTGACTTATCACCGTATATTTCTGCGGATATTGACACTATTATCAGCGGAGGTGCAAATGGAATTGATAGTTTGACAGAACAGTATGCCGATTTGCACCGTCTATCTAAATATATACTCCGCCCGCGCTATGACCTCTACAAACGTTCCGCACCACTCAAACGCAATGAGCAAATGGTTAATATGTCCGATGCCATACTTGTCATATGGGACGGTAACTCTAAAGGTACGCAATATACGATAAAATGTGCAAAAAAAACAAATAAGCCGCTAATTCTCGTTAAATTATAACCAAACCGCTTGTTTTTATAACGATAGGTGAGATATGGAAGCCGCCTATATGATATTTCGTAATACATTTTTTCACAACAGCAAGCCACGCTCTACAAAATCAATCAATTGTTACAAAAATTGGCAGAGATATTGTTTTTCTGTCAATTTTTATTTATATCCCTGTAGAACGCACCGTCCCCACGGTATGTTTTACACTCCAAAGTTTAACAAAAAACACACAACTTTAAAAAATATCAAATAAATTTTGCGTAAGATGTTGATTTTTCAACATCTATGGTGTATAATATAGGCATATAAGTAAAAAATTGCAATACGGAGATAGAATGATAGACAATTTTGAAAAATTTTCTTTTGCGATATCTGAGCTCCATAGGTATCTGAACAAAATAACGACTGATGAAATGGAGCGCTATGGTCTTAAAGGGCCGCACGCCATATACCTTTTTGTTCTGTACCGCTATGATGAAGGTATAACCGGAGCAGAGCTTTCAGAGCTTTGCTTTAAAAATAAAGCTGACGTATCCCGCGCAATGGGAAGCTTTGAGAAAAAAGGGTTAATAGTCAAGAGAGGAGGAGAAAAAAACAGCTACCGCGCACATATTATGCTGACCGAAAATGGTAAAAGGATCACAGAAGCTTTGCGAGAACGGGCAAGCGTGCTTGTCGATCACATCGGAAAAGGACTCACCGAGGAAAACCGAAATATCCTTTATGAAACGCTTGGGCTTATTGCATCTAATATGCGCAATATGGTTGATTAGGCCCAAGAAAACCACAGCAGAATATTTTTTTACTTGTTAAGATACAATGTATAGAAAGGATTATTTAAATTATGAGTAATTTCGTTATATATACCGACTCCGCCTGCGATCTCAAGCAGGATGTGCTCTCGACTTGGGGCGTTCCCTCCGAGTCGCTGACCTTCCGATTCACCGATTCCGACATTGAGTATAAGAATGATGATATGTCGATAGAGGAATTCTATCAGAAGATGATCGATGGCTGCGTTGCAAAGACGGCTGCTATCAACTCTCAAACCTTTGTTGAAAGCTTTGAGAAGATACTCTCAAAGGGACAGGACGTTCTTTATATCGGATTTTCCTCGGGACTCAGCACAACATTCAACTCCGCACGCATCGCGGCTGCTGAGCTTGCTGAAAAGTATCCCGAAAGAAAGGTGCTTGTTGTAGACAGTCTTTGCGCTTCCGCAGGACTCGGTCTTCTTTTAAAGCTCGCCGTTGATAAAAAGAATTCAGGCGCATCGATCGATGAGGTTGCCGATTATGTCGAAGGAATAAAGCTCAACATTTGCCATTGGTTTACGGTAAACGACCTTGTTTATCTTAAGCGAGGCGGCAGAGTAAGCGCAACCACGGCACTCGTTGGCAATATGCTTGGCATAAAGCCGGTGCTTCACGTTGATAATGAAGGTCATCTCGTAAGCGTAACCAAGGCAAGAGGCAGAAGGGCTTCTATCGTTGCCCTCGCGGATAAGTATACCGAGCTTGCACAGAAAACAGATGAGGGAAAAATATATATTTCTCACGCATTCTGTGAGCAGGACGCAAATGAACTTGCAGGAATTATCGAGCAAAGGCACGGAGTAAAAACCGAAATAATAACCGACGTGGGAACGGTTATAGGTGCGCATTCCGGACCGGGAACGCTCGCACTCTTCTTCGTCGGCAAAGAAAGATAATCGTAAGGAGTAAACTATGTCTAATTATAAGAACACCACCGAAAAGCGCGAACCAACGTCAATAAAGCATCATACAACTCAGACAAAGGCACCCACAAAGAATCCTGCAATATCAAGCACCCACAAAAAGCCGGTGCAAAAGAAGAATCCTATTAAAACGATAAAGATTACAAAACCCGTAAATTTGAAAAAAACACCGACGCAGGAAAAGAAAAAATACGGAAGCATAAAATATCTCGGCGGACTGCTGTTTGCCAAAATGCTTCGCGGCGGAACCTCCGAACTGAGATCCAATGCAGAAGAGGTAAACAAGCTTAATGTTTTCCCTGTTCCCGATGGTGATACAGGCGACAATATGCGTATGACTATCGAGAGCGGTATTGCCGCAATAGAAAATCTTGATACAGATGACCTTGCCGATGTTATGAAGGTATTTTCACACGGTATGCTCATCGGGGCAAGAGGAAACTCGGGCGTTATTCTTTCTCAATTTTTTGCCGGTATGTCAAAGGGGCTGCAGAGCGAGTCCAAGGCAGACCCTGCGGCTATGGCACGAGCCCTTGAGATGGGAGTTGAGCAGGCGTATTCCTCGGTTATGACACCTACTGAGGGTACTATACTCACCGTAGCAAGAGAGGCAGTTGAATATGCGGTTGCAAATATGACACCAAAAAGCACCATAAGGTCGCTCTTTGCCGATCTTGTAAAGGAAATGTACGCATCGCTTAACCGCACCCCCGAAATACTCAAGGTTCTTAAGGATGCTGGCGTTGTAGATAGCGGCGGAGCGGGGCTGTTTTACATTATGGACGGCATTAACCGTGTTCTTAACGGCGAGGACGTTGCCGATACAGGTAAGACACCGATAAAGACCGCATCACCGATGGCAAGCACCACCGGATTCGGTCCTGACAGTGAGATGACCTACGGTTATTGCACCGAATTTCTTCTTCAGCTTCAATCTTTCAAGGTAAACATCGATGAATTCGATATTGAAGGCCTAAAGACCTATCTTTCTAAGGTCGGGGATTCGATAGTTGCCTTCAAAACCGATAGTATAGTAAAGGTCCACGTTCATACAAAATATCCCGAGCGAGTGCTTGCACACTCAAGAAAATACGGCGAATTCTTGACGATCAAGATTGAGAATATGTCTGTCCAACATTCGGAAAATAAGCTTGATGAGGAACAAACGAACCCTGCAAGCGTCGAATTGCCCACAGAGCCGACGATACTTGCGGAACGCAAGAAATACGGTATAGTTGCCGTAAGTAACGGAGAAGGAATATCCGAAGTTTTCCGAGAGTTCGGCGTCGATCAGATAGTCGAGGGCGGGCAAACCAACAACCCATCGACCGGAGAATTCCTTGAAGCGTTTGATAAAATAAACGCCGAGCATATCTTCGTTCTTCCAAATAACGGAAACATTATTCTCGCAGCAGAGCAATCTGCCGAGATCTATGAAAAGGCAAAGATCCACGTCATTCCGGCAAAGAATATAGGCGCAGGATACGTTGCCGTTTCCACAATTGATTTTGAAAGCGAAACGCCCGAGCAGATCATCGAGGGAATGCTCGAAGCCATCGAGCGTATAACAACGGGATACGTTTCCCCATCGATTCGGGATGCCGATCTTAACGGTATACATATCAATAACGGTGATACCATAGGGATCATCGGTAAGGACATCGTAGTTTCGGATGCAGACAGAGAGCTCTCTGTTCTCGGTCTTGTCGCAAAGCTTGTAGAGGAGCAGGAAAAGTATATGCTGACCGTATTTTTCGGAAAGGATTCCGTAGAGGAGGAGCGCAATAGCATAAGCGCGCGTATTGTCGAAAAATATCCGTCACTCGAGGTATATTTCATAGACGGCGGTCAAGAAATTGCCCCATATATCTTCGTAGCCGAATAAATATAACACATAATAAATATCCCCCCGTAAAACGGGGGGATATTTATTGCCTTATTGCGGATAAAAGGTCAAAAATCGAGGTAAAAGCGAACAAAAGGTAAACTTTATTTTTTTGCGCTTGTTATCAGTTCTAATTCTTTTCTGTAAGCGTTAAATAAAAATATGTTTTCCAACAAGAAAATCGGAATTAAAAGATAACCATATAATCCACCTGTTATGATACCCCATATAAAATATCCTTTGCATATTTTATGATATTTTATTATTGACTCAACAGTATGCTTTTTTCTAAACACAATTATAAGATTGAAAATATTGAAAACCGTACTGGCAATAACATATACGAAAACTGGACTAAGTGTAATAAACACGACTACAACATTGCCCCAATATCCCCAAGGGCTTGAACCGTCATTTAAAAAGGTTAGAATTGATATAACGATAAGCGTAATTAACTCAATCGCTACAAAAACACTTCTTATGATAGTCCCTTTTACTAAATGATGACTCATCTTGCATTCTCCTTCAATGTTTGGCAACTCGCAATCAACATTCGCCTGATGCGACCGCAAAGATTTCTGTAATTTTTATAGGTTTCTTCATATATACCGTTCGTATTGAATAACAACTGTAGCCACCCTTCCGTTTCGCTACATTCCTTGAGTGCTATTTCAAACTTAGAAAGCATATCGGATTTGCTCTGTACGTAATTTGCCTTGCGGATATTTGCATAAACACTACTTGAACTTTTACGGATTTGGAAAAGAGTGTTGGAAGAAGCTTTTATATTTTGACAAAGCAATTCCATCTCGGTTGCAAGTTGTTCTGAATAACACAATAAATAATAAATAGTTTCTAGCCATAATATCACCTCTTTAAGTGTATTATACTATATTTCACAAACTAATTCAAGTGCTTTTCGCATCCTCGTGTCCCAATCACGCCAAATGCGTGTATATCATCAAGCCGCAGAAAAATACACGCTGGCGCGTGATGAGATACAGCCCCAAAGGGGCTGATGATATGCGCCACACTTCGTGCGGTGATGATATACCAATCCTGCGGCTTGGATAAACAAAAACAGAACACTTGTCGGTAGACAAATGTTCTGTTTTTGTTGTGAGTAATCTGAAATTTTGATACCATTTTACAATGGGTGCAAAATTTTAAGCAATGGGTGCATTTTCCTATAATGATTTGCACCCATTTTAGCTCGTCAAATTGGAATTTATCGTTATAACTCAATATTGATTTCGTACTTATCGTCAATGAGTATATAGTTCACATTATGCTCTTGTGCAAGGGCTAACATTTCTAAATTGTCTGCTAACACACTCTCCATTGTGCACCATTCATCAT
>JAZNBI010000073.1:0-9827 GCA_045586995.1 Eubacteriales bacterium
ATTTTGGTCGGAGTGACAGGATTCGAACCTGCGGCATCGACGTCCCAAACGTCGCGCGCTACCAACTGCGCCACACCCCGAAGTGTGATTTTTATTCGATTTTTGGTCAATTTCTGTAAGTGGTCAAATCTGTGGTCAAGCCTCTTTTGAAGGGGCTTTTTGTTTTGCTTGAAAGTGCGGAAAAGTCAATAAACACAAGGCTTTTCGGCGTTTTTTGATTCGGGATATCTTGGGGGCGGTGTCCTGCTCCCAAACCAGGCGCGCTACCAACTGCGCTACATCCCGAAAATATTGATTTTTATTTAAAAACGGTGGTTTATTTTTCTCGGTTTTCAAACACAATAATTATAACAGAATGATTTTGTTTTGTCAATATTGAAATATAAAATAATCTCTTATACAAATTTTACTGTCCGTGAAAAAATATCATTTAAATTATTGACAATATGTACGAAAATATGGTATAATGACCTAAACTATTTATTCAATTCGTTATTGTACATAATTTTTATGATTACCTTTTAATGTTTTTTGTTAATTATTATTTATGCCCTTATATTAGGAGGAACCCAAATGGAAATAGCCATAATTGCCAATGACATGAAAAAAGAACTGATGACACAGTTTTGCATTGCTTATTGCGGTATTTTGAGCAAACATAATTTATGTGCTACAAGTATAACCGCTAAATATATTTCTGAAGCTACAGGGCTTAATATCGAACGCTTGCTTACAGGCGAGCAGGGAGGAGAACAGCAGGTTGCTTCCAGAGTTGCTTACAATGAAATCGATGTTTTGCTTTATTTCAGAGATACAAAGCCCACTTCTTCTTATGATGAATCCGAGTATGAGCTTTTGAGGATGTGTGATCTATATAACATTCCTGTGGCAACAAACATAGCTACTGCCGAAATTTTGGTCAGAGCTATTGACCGCGGAGATCTTGATTGGAGAGAAATAGTTAATCCGAAGTCCGATTATAATCAAAACAAAAAAAACACGTTTGATTTTTAAAATAACTCTTGACAGTTGTTTGTTTTTGGCTTAAAATGTTACGTATGAGATATGTTTTTGAGAAAAGCGGTGTTCAGAGAGAAACCGACTATCATGTGCTGAAACGGTTTTCACAGGCGACTCAAGGATACCACTCATATATTCAGTTAAATTAAATAAAAATGAGTTAAAGCTCGGGTGGAACCGTGCGGACTTTTATCCACACCCCGGACAAGCATTTTTCACAAGGTTCGTTTTTTTCGTTCTTTGTGTAGTTTTGTCGGGGTGTGTTTTATTGCTTAGGAGGAGATAATTATGTTCAAAATTAAATTCAGTGAAAAAGAAATGGATTTTGCTTCACCCATTACCGTGTATGATGCCGCAAAAGAGGCGGGACTTATTTCGCGCGCTGTTATTGCGGCAGAAATAGACGGCGTTTTGTCGGCGCTTACAACCGAAGTGGATAAAAACGCCGAAATCAAGCTCTTGACCTTTGAGGATAACTCAGGCAAGCAGGTTTTTCGCCATACCGCATCGCATATTCTTGCCCAAGCGGTAAAGCGTCTGTATCCTCAGGTTAAATTAACGATAGGTCCTGCTGTGGAGAATGGATTTTATTACGATTTCGACAGCGAGATTTCGTTTACACCCGATGTGCTTGCAAAGCTCGAAGCAGAGATGAAAAATATCGTAAAAGAAAACCTTCTTATTGAAAGATTTACGCTTCCGAGGGACGAAGCGATCGCATTTATGACCGAAAAGGACGAGCCGTATAAGGTACAGCTTATCAATGAGCTTCCCGAGGATGCGGTTATCAGCTTTTATCGTCAGGGTGAATTTACCGACCTTTGCGCAGGTCCGCATCTTTTCTCAACGGGTGCTGTTAAGGCGTTTAAGCTGACACAGTGTACGGGCGCGTATTGGAAGGGCGATCAAAACAATAAAATGCTTCAAAGAATATACGGAGTCGCTTTTCCTCAAAAAGACCAGCTTAATGAATATCTGGAAAAAATAGAGGATGCGAAAAAACGTGACCACAATAAAATCGGGCGCGATCTTGAATATTTTACCACGGTTGATGTCATCGGGCAGGGCTTGCCTATCATGTGTCCCAAGGGCGCAAGAGTAATACAGGTCTTGCAGCGTTTCGTAGAGGACGAGGAGCAGAGAAGGGGATATCTTTTGACAAAAACTCCGTTGTTTGCAAAATCCGACCTTTATAAAATTTCAGGTCACTGGGATCACTATCGCGACGGCATGTTTATTATGGGCAATCCCGATGATGAAAGCAAAGAGTGCTTTGCTTTGCGTCCGATGACCTGTCCTTTCCAATATCAGGTTTTTCTTAACCGCAAGCGCTCTTACAGAGATCTTCCGATGCGACTTGGTGAAACCTCTACGCTTTTCAGAAATGAGGATTCGGGCGAAATGCACGGACTTATCCGTGTTCGTCAGTTTACCATTTCCGAGGGTCATATCGTGCTGATGCCCGAGCAGCTCGAGGAAGAGTTTAAGGGATGTCTTGAGCTTGCTAAATATATGCTTGAAACTCTTGGATTTGAAAATGACTGTACCTATAGATTTTCACAGTGGGATCCAAAGAACACCAAAAAGTACGAGGGTACACCCGAGCAATGGAATGAAGCCCAGACCATTATGGGTAATTTGCTTGATAAGCTGGGAATCAAATATGATATCGGTATTGATGAAGCTGCCTTTTACGGTCCTAAGCTTGATATCCAAATGAAGAACGTTCACGGCAAAGAGGATACGATTATAACGATTCAGATAGATATGCTTCTTGCCAAGAAATTCGGAATGGAATATACCGATAAAAATGATAACAGAGTTACACCGTATATCATTCACCGTACCTCTTTGGGTTGCTATGAACGTACACTCGCGCTCTTGCTCGAAAAATATGCAGGCGCGCTTCCAATGTGGATGTCGCCTACTCAGATAAAAATTCTTCCGATAGGAGATGAGCAATCGGCGTATGCTCACGAAATATCCGAAAAATGCAGCCGCCTTGGTATGAGAGTTGAGGTTGACGACAGAAATGAAAAGATCGGATATAAGATTCGAGCTGCACAATTGGATAAAATTCCGTATATGCTTATTTTGGGAGAAAAAGAGATGAACGACAGAACGGTTTCCGTGCGTTCTCGCAAGGAGGGTGACCTTGGAGCTGTTGAGTTGGATAAATTCATTGCCGATGCGTTACTCGAAATTCAAGAAAAGAGAAAATAAAAAATCGTTTCCGAATCATTAGATTCGGAAAGGATTTTTTGTGGGGTTATAAAATTTTTCTTGTATTTTTGGTTATAATATGATAATATATATTTGACGAGATACAAAACTTTTTTTGCATAAAGGATATTATATTATGAAAACTCTCATATTAACATGTAATACCGGTCAAGGGCATAATGCTACGGCAGCTTCGGTTAAAGAGATATTTATTAAGCATAATGAATGTTGTGAAATAGCGGATACGCTTGCTTTTTTGTCAAAGCGGGCATCTAAGTTTATTGGTGATTGCCATGTTAGAATATACAGATACGCACCTAAGGCATTCAAAGTGGGATATAAATACGTAGAAAACAGCTCGTCACGTTTTGGAATCAGTCAAAGTATATACAAGCTTTTAACTCTTGGTGTTGAGAAAATGTATGAATATGTCCGAGATGGCGGATATGACAATATTATTTGCACACACGTTTTTTCCGCGTTGGCGGTTACCGAAATTAAAAAAAGGTATAATCTTAAAATTATTACTTCGTTTATTCTTACCGATTATACATGTTATCCCACGGTTGACAAAACGGATATGGATTTTTATTTTATTCCAAGTGATAAAATTGCAGATGATTTTGTCAGCGTTGGTATACCGAAGGAGAAATTGATCGGCTCGGGAATTCCCGTGCGAAGCGAATTTTTAGATACAACAGATCCCGTTACAGCTAAAAGTGCGCTTGGAATAAAGCCGACTTACCGACATATTCTTATGATGTGCGGAAGTATGGGCTGCGGTCCAATGGAAAATATTGCCGCTGAGCTTTATAAAAAGCTTCCCGGAGATGTTATTATTACAGTTGTTTGCGGTACTAACAAGCGGCTTTTCCAAAAATTAAGCAAAAAATTTGCAAAATTCGAAAATCTTAGAGTTTTGGGATATACCGATAATATACCGCTTCAAATGGATTCGGCAGATATTTTTTTGACTAAGCCGGGAGGTATCAGCGTTTCGGAATCTCACGCAAAACGATTACCCTTGGTTTTGATAGATGCGGTTGCGGGATGTGAAAAATATAATTTGAAGTTTTTCTTAGACAACAGAATGGCGTTTTTTGCCCAAAAGCCGAGTGAAATTGCGGCTTTGTGCAATGATTTGCTTGCCCATAAAGAAAAGCTTACAGAAATTAAAGAAAATATGGAAAAAATGTACGCAGGGAATGCTTCGGAAAAAATATATTCAATAATTTTTGAAGCGATGGAGGAAACAAAATAAAATTTAAAATGATAGATTACAGAAAATTTCGTTTGAGTAAGATTAACACCGAAGAATTCCGACACGTCAAATATTGGATTTTTTGGCCGATATACGGTATTGTGTTTTTTATTTTGGAGCAGATTTGGACGGAGAGGGATTTTAATTATGTATACGTGCCGTTTGATGACGTAATACCGTTTTGCGAATATTTTCTTATACCGTATATGTTTTGGTTCGTTTTTTTGATCGGTATGATGATATATACCTTCTTTTTTGAGGTTGAAAGCTTTTCTAAAATGATGCAGTTTATAATAATTACATATTCGGTTACAACCTTTATATACATAGTTTTCCCGAATGCTCAAGGGTTGCGCCCGACTGCGTTTGAACGCGATAACGCATTTGTGGATTTTATGAAAAGATTTTATGAATTTGATACCAATACGAATGTTTGTCCCTCGCTTCACGTTATCGGCTCGTTTGCGTCGCTTTTTGCGGGATGGTATTCAAAGCTTTTCGGAAAGTTTTTTTGGAGAAGCGCCTTTTTGATAGCTACGGTTCTGATTTCGATATCAACTGTGTTTTTGAAGCAACATTCTGTTATTGATGTCATCTGTGCATTGGTGCTTTGTGCAGTAGCGTATATTATCGTATATCGCAGGGAAGCTTTTCGCCGTGTCAAACAAAACTAAAATAAAAATCACTTATGAGCCGTTTTTTTTAGCTCATAAGTGATTTTTTTATAAATTAAAACGTCATTTGGCGCGCAGGATTAAAATACCCGAACAGCGTCCAAAAGTTCAGCACTTTTGCAACCGAATCAAAGCTTTGCGAGAGCTTCTTCAACACCTTGTAAATTTTCGCGGTATTTTTGAAGCTTTGCGCGTTCGCCTTCTACGACTGCAGCGGGTGCTTTGGATACAAAGCCCTCATTTGAAAGCTTTTTCTCGATCCTTTCAATTTCTGCAAGAAGCTTTGTTTTTTCTCCGCCAAGACGCTCTCTTTCCTTGTCTGCGTCAATCAAGTCTGATATAGGAAGCATAATAGTAGCAGAGTCTGTGATGATCTGAATAGCATCGTTTGCGGAAATTCTGTCTTCAAAGCTTGCGCCTATTTCCACATCGGAAGCAGAAGCCAATCGAGTGAAGAAGCGAATCGACTGTTGAGTAAAGCTATCGGTATATTTTGTCGCAATATAAACCTTGGACTTTTTAGACGGATGAATGTTCATATCATTTCTGCGTGTTCGTATAGCGCGAATAGCCGAAATAACTCTTGACATATGCTCTGCATCCTTCGAAAAAGCGAGTTTATCGCTATATTCGGGATAGCGGCTTATCATAATGCTTTCGTCGGTGTGGGGAAGTGAAAGGTATATTTCCTCGGTAATAAACGGCATAAACGGATGAAGGAGCTTGAGCGTTTCTGTCAAGACATATGCGATCACGTTTTGAGCAACGAGATTTTCTTTTGTGCCCTTTTCGTTAAGTCGGATTTTTGAAAGCTCAATGTACCAGTCGCAGAATATATCCCAAATAAAATCATAGAGTGAGGAGAGTGCGACTCCAACCTCATATTTATCCAATGCATTTCCAACCGTGAGAGCAAGCTGATTAAATGAATCAAGCACCCATTTGTCTTCAACCGATAAATCATTAACGTCGGGAAGTTCAATTTTATCTATCGTGAGATTCATACGTACAAATCTTGATGCGTTCCACAGCTTATTTGCAAAATTACGGGCAGATTCTATCTTTTCATCCGAAAAACGCATATCATTTCCGGGCGAATTTCCCGTTGCAAGCGCAAATCTAAGGGCATCGGCGCCGTATTTGTCGATTATTTCAAGCGGGTCAATACCGTTTCCGAGAGATTTTGACATTTTTCTTCCCTGAGCATCTCGGACAAGTCCGTGTATAAAGACGTGAGGGAAGGGCTTTTCTCCCATAAATTCTATTCCGGAGAATATCATTTTTGATACCCAGAAGGTAATGATGTCATAAGCGGTTACAAGCACGCTGGTAGGGTAATATTTACGAAGCTCGGGGGTATCGTTCGGCCATCCGAGTGTGGAGAACGGCCACAATGCGGAGGAGAACCAGGTGTCGAGCACGTCTTCCTCCTGGTGCATTTTATCCGAGCCGCATTTCGGACATACCTTAACATCTGTTTCGGAAACGACGGTTTCGCCGCATTTATCACAATAATATGCAGGAATACGGTGTCCCCACCACAGCTGTCTTGATATACACCAATCGCGGATATTTTCCATCCAATTAAGATATATTTTCGAAAATCTGTCGGGAATATATGAAATGTCGCCGTTTTTTACGGCAGCGATTGCCGGTTCTGCAAGCGGCTTCATTTTTACATACCACTGCTTTGATGCAATCGGCTCTATAATGCTTCCGCAACGGTAGCAGTGAGCAACGTTGTGAGAGTGCTTTTCGGTTTTTACGAGCAATCCGAGCTCATCAAGATCCGCAACTATCTGCTTACGCGCTTCAAAACGGTCCAATCCCTGATATTTGCCGCCGTTTTCGTTTATAATTGCGTGATCGTCAAGTACGATAATATTTTCAAGACCGTGGCGAAGTCCTGTTTCATAGTCGTTGGGGTCGTGAGCAGGCGTTATCTTAACGCAGCCCGTTCCAAAGTCCTTTTCAACGTTTTCGTCTGCAATTACGGGTATCTCGCGTCCAACGAGAGGGAGTATAAGCGTTTTACCTACAAGGTCTTTATATCTTTCATCATCCGAAGAAACCGCAACGGCAGTGTCGCCGAGCATAGTTTCGGGACGAGTGGTTGCTACTATAACGTATTCTCCCGGTTTTTCCTTGATAGGATATTTAATATGCCAAAAGCATCCGTCGATTTCCTTGTGCTCTACCTCCGCATCCGAAAGCGCGGTGACGCAATGGGGACACCAGTTCGTTATTCTGAGCCCACGGTATATAAGTCCTTTGTCATAAAGAGTTACGAAAACCTTCTTTACGGCTGCCGAAAGCGTTTCATCCATTGTAAAGCATTCACGTGACCAATCGCAAGAAGAACCCATTTTTTTGAGCTGATTTATGATGCGGTTTCCGTATTGTGCCTTCCAATCCCAAACTCTTTTCAAAAAATCTTCTCTGCCAAGGTCATGTCGGGAAAGTCCCTCGTTCTTCCTGAGCTGCTCCTCAACCTTTATTTGAGTAGCAATTCCGGCGTGATCGGTTCCGGGAACCCAAAGGGTATTATATCCCTGCATACGTTTATGGCGTACAAGAATATCCTGAAGGGTATTATTGAGAGCATGTCCCATATGCAGTTGACCGGTTACGTTAGGGGGCGGAATTACAACAGAGAATGACGGTGCCGGATCGTTAACATCCGGTGTAAAATATCCCTTTTCGCACCAATTTTTATATATTCTATCCTCAAACTCGGACGGTGCGTAGGTTTTTGAAAGTTCGTGTTCCATTTATTTTTTCCTCCATAGATTTTACAAAATAAAAAATCCCCACATCCCATCAGGACGTGGAGAACGCGGTACCACCTGATTTCGTGCTGATGCACGCACTCAAAAGCCGTTAACGCCGACGACGGCAAAAGCTAAACCTAAACCTTAAAAGGGCTCACCTTTGCAGCTCCAAGACGACTTCTGCGGCTCACGCTGCGTGTTTCGCACCACCACACACTCTCTGAAAACAGAATCCCGCATACTACTTCTCATCATTGCATTTGAAATAGTATAACATATGTTTTAAAAAAAGTCAATAAATTTAGTAAAATTCTTATTAAAGCACTTGACAAACCGTCTTGTATTTGGTATAATAACAACGCTGTCAAGATGCTGCTATGGCTCAGTCGGTAGAGCACATCCTTGGTAAGGATGAGGTCATCAGTTCGATTCTGATTAGCAGCTCCAATCCATAAAGCTCTTGGTTAACATCAAGAGCTTTTGTTTTTATTTGCTTGTGTGGGGGTGAATTGGTGAATATCAAAGAGAGATTAAGCAAAGGACTTCTTTTTTTTGACGGAGGAACAGGTACGGTTTTGCAATCTATGGGACTTGCCGCCGGAGAAAAGCCCGAAAAGTGGAATATTACCGATCCCGATAAAATTATCGCCCTTCACCGTATGTATTTTGACGCGGGAGCAAATATCGTTAAAACAAACACATTTGGCGCCAATCGTTATAAATACAGCGGACAAAATGGGGAACACAGCGTTTCTGAAATTATAAGTGCCGCGCTTAATAATGCTAAAGCAGCGGCAGAGCTTTGCTCGGATTTGAATAAGGAGCATTATGTGGCACTTGACGTAGGTCCTCTCGGCAAATTGCTTAAGCCATATGGCGATACCGATTTCGAGGAGGCGGTTTGCGCTTTTTCCGAAATGATAAAATGCGGCGCATCCTGCGGCGCCGATCTCATTCTTATTGAAACGATGAACGATGCGTATGAAATGAAGGCGGCAATTCTCGCGGCTAAGGAAAGCTGCACTCTGCCAATATTTGCTACCAACGTATACGATTCAAATATGCGACTGTTGACGGGCGCCGACCCGCTCGCAATGATCTCGCTTTATGAAGGAATGGGCGTCGATGCTTTTGGAATGAACTGCAGTCTTGGCCCGAAACAGATGATGAAGATCGTTCCGATTCTTTATCAAAATTCGCATTTACCGATAATAGTTAATCCTAACGCGGGACTTCCTCACACTTCCTGCGGAAGGACAGAATTTGATATATCAGCAGATGAATTTGCATTCGTTATGAAGGATATTATCAAAAGCGGCGCAACGGTTGTTGGCGGCTGCTGCGGTACTACTCCCGAATACATTGAAAAAATGGTGGAAACTGTTTCGGGCACTTTGCCTGCTTTGGATAAAAGATATCGCAAAAGACGCATTTCCTCGTATAATCACGCGCTCGAAATAAACGATATCGACATAACATCGCTTCAAAAAATTTCGATTGAAAGCGAACTAAATGACGGCAATTTTGAATATATCGTAGATTTAGCGCTTGATTCTAAATATAACGGAGAACCCTTGACTTATCTTTTTGCGGGAGATGACGCCAACTGTCAACTTGAAAAAGCTGTTTATGAGATACAAAGCGTGTCGGACAATCCTCTTTTGCTTTCATCATCTAACATTTGTGCGCTGGAAAAGGCAATGAGGATATACAACGGAATACCGGCAATCGAGTATACCGGAAATGATAATGCCGAATATTCCGAGCTTTGTAAAATTGCTTCCAAATACGGCGCTTATGTGCGTGGCTCAGAAGGGATAAAAGTAGGATGAATGTTCAATTTTCAAGGACTGCCGCGCTTTTGGGCGAGGAAGCAAT
>JAZNBI010000074.1:0-6013 GCA_045586995.1 Eubacteriales bacterium
CAAAAGCGACAGTCTTAAAGACCAATGCCTTGTCAGGATGAGCAAAATTAATTATAAAAAATGAGAACAAAAACCAAAGTGCAAATCCTCCCGTAGCGAATAATGTGATATTCTTTTTATTTTTAATTAAAGATATCACAATCGTAATAAGTATAACTAACTCAATAATTTCTGACATTCCTATTTTAAAAACAACGCCTGTTATTGAAAAAGCACAAAAAAATAGTAGTCTGAAAGCGATTAAAATTGCAAAACAAATAATAGCTAAAATCGGTTTTCTTTGTTGATTTTCCATTGTTATTTCCTCCGAAAGTATAAAATAAAGACTGTACACAATCTAAGTCACTTACACCGAAAAAGCAACATCAGATTGTTTACGTAAATTATAACCTATTTCAGATTAAAAGTCAATACCCTGAAACAGATTATTTTATAATATTTTTGAGAATAATATTCGGGGGGAGTTATGTATCGTAGATTAAGAGATTTAAGAGAAGATAAGGACTTGAATCAAACACAGGTGGCAAAAATGCTTGGTATGTCGCAAACAGGATATTCAAAGTATGAAACGGGTGAAAATGATATTCCTACTGCTATACTTATAAAACTTGCTCGCTTTTACGATACGAGTATAGATTATTTGCTTGGAGAAACGGATAATCCAAAAAGATATAAATAAATATCCCCCCGTGAAACAGGGGGTATTTCAGTTTCGGGCATAGCCCTAATACTACTGGCTGCGCACAAGTGCGCCGTGTATTGGCCTGCCAGCCATGCAATTGTTACTTACTACCCATAAATGGGTCCCGTGGGTCAAACATTGCTAATTGATCACTTTCTTGATCTCTTTTCAATTGATCTGCAATGTATTCTTTTATTGCCTTCGTGTTCTTCCCCACGGTATCAACGTAATATCCCTTACACCAAAATTCGCGGTTTCGGTATGCAAATTTCATGTTACCGAATTTCTGAAATATTAGCAAAGAGCTTTTCCCTTTGAGATATCCCATGAACCCCGAAACGCTCATTTTGGGCGGGATACTGACCAGCATATGCATGTGGTCTGGGCACACCTCTCCCTCAATTATCTCTACTCCTTTCCATTGGCAGAGTTTGCGGAGTATTTCTCGTATCTCTAATCTCTTTTCTGCGAAAAATACTTTTCGCCTATATTTGGGTACAAACACGATATGGTACTTGCAATTCCAACGTGTATGTGCTAAAGTATTATTGTCTATGGTAACCTTTTTCATAGATAAATCCTCCAAATATGTTTTTTAGTTTTGACTGGCAGGTCGAACTAATTATATCATATTTGGAGGATTTTGCTCACCGGTTAACCTCTTTTGAACCCCGCCACTATGACGAGGTTTTCGTGATACAAAAATCAAAAGCACCTCCGACGAGGTGCCTTTGATCTTAATTTATTCACAGAGTTATTTGTACCCTTAAACCAAAGCAACGACTCCCGTTTCGTTGAGTATCAATAGGAGCATATACAACACGTATATTGCAAGAAGCACGTATCCCTGCCATTTTTTGAATTTGCCCTGAATAATTGTCGGTATGACCGCAACAACGCACGCAGCAATACAAATCGGGAAATCGAACACGAGGTTGATCTTGTCAACGGGAAGTGCTTGTCCGTTAATTACGGAGCACAGGGGAAGTATAAGCGTAGTGTCAATAATATTTGCGCCGATAACATTTCCGACGGAAAGAGAGTTTTCTTTCTTGCGGATAGCCGTGAGCGTTGTAACAAGCTCGGGAAGCGAGGTTCCGAGAGCGATCACCGTAAATCCGATAATGGTTTCGCTGATACCGATTCCGGAGGCAATGGTTTTTCCCGACGAAACGAGAAACTCAGCCCCAAAAACAATCGAAACCGTTCCAATAATAAATAGGATCACCTTTGAGGGAATCTCCCTCTTTTCGTAAGAATCGGATACTTCTGTCTTTGCACCTTTTTTTCCTTCAATTAAGTTGCTTACCATAAACGCAATAAATATAGCCCAAAGAATATACGCCGACCATACCGGCAGAGAGTTATTTAAGGAAAGAACCGTCAGCCCCGTAATTGCGAGAAGAAGAAGTCCGCCCTTCAGAGAAAAATCCTTTCTGCTGACAGCTCCTGCTATGGCAACCAAAGACAGACCCATAATAAGCGTCGTGTTAGCCGTAACAGAGCCGATAGCGTTTCCAATAGCAAGCTGCGTTGAGCCGTTCATCGCGGCTCTGACCGAAACGAGCATCTCGGGTAGGGTTGTAGCGAATGATACAACGGTCGCGCCGACCACAAATTTAGGAATACCCGTTGCCTCGGCAAACCACGAAGCTGAATCTACGAACCAATCTCCGCCCTTTATTGTAAGGATAAGTCCTACGATGAAAACTGCTGCAGCAATAATCAAGAGCGGCCCGTTTGAAAGGCCATCAAACAAAGCGAATCCAAAAAACTCCATTTAGTTCCTCCAACAATAAAAATCCAAGCGCGGCACAGCCATACTTGGCATCATACAAAAAAACAAGGCAGGTGAGCAAATTTATATTTCTCTCTGCTCCGTTGTTTTATACAGTATACCATCATCCTCAAATTTTGTCAATATATGCAAGATTCGCTTTACTGATAAATATTTGAAAATTATTTGTTATCAATGCTTTTCACTATTCACTATTACTTATTACTTCCAAAAAAATCCGCACACTCGCGTGTACGGAATTTTTTGGAGGTGCCTTCCGGACGTCGCAAGCGCCTATCGGAACGTCGGATTCCTCGCGATGTATCCAAAACAAAAAAGCCCACGCACAGCGTGGGCTTTTCGTTTTGGCTCGTGTTTACAGAAAAGATACTTGCCAAATAATGTAAAAGGAAAATTCTATTATCAAATTTGTGTAAAATGCAAGTTTTAATTATATTACACTTTCAATAGCCAAATACCGGCTTATTTACGGATGATAATTGCTGGTCCAACTTGACACGTCGATAGCGCGTCCTACAATGCCCGGCGAGTTTACCTGAGCATGACCTATGTAACTGACCGTTGCTGCCCACGCTCCTTGTTCGTCCTTTGTCATGAGAGTCTTATACACAGGGACATAGGTTCCTATCGGCAGCATAATGTCGCTTGCTAAAAGGGTATAGGCGTTGTATTCCGTATCCGATACCTTCGTAATCACAAAATAGAGCTTTTCGGTTTCTATCGAAAAGTCGGGCAGTAAATGCTTGAGGTTGCCGGTTGTTACCTTTTGGTTGGAATACACAATGTCTCCCGGATTTGCGAGAAGATTGTGAATTATCGGCTTTTTGGTCGCATTAAGACCGTAATCCGGCTCGTATAGTAGATTAGATATCATTTTAAGGTGGTTTTCGCCTAAAGAAGGAGCGATAACGTCTCCGCCGGGAAGTACCTCCTCGGGCTTATAGTCAAAGAGGTCCAAAGAAGGCGAAAAAACGCCCTGTGTATTAAGTATCGGAAGGTCGGAAAAGCTCCAGGACGCGCAGACCGCGTTCATAGAAAGAATTGACACGCAAATAAGTATCGGAAGAAGTAATTTATACACTGCTTTATTCATTTTAATTTTCCCCCGAATTGCCGTCGATAACGGCGAGGCGTAATGCCTGTTCTTCTTTGAGCTTTTTGCTTATGATAGGTTCAGCTATAAGATAAGCTAATATCAGCAGCACGCAGAGCCATCCGGGCGGCGTTTGCATAAACATTATGAAGCTTCCGATGTTTGATATCCTTTCACCGCGATAGATCGCCCTTATCTGCGAATAAAGCACGGGGAAGGTATCGGGAGATTGTACTGCATCACCTTGTAACAGGAAGTATCTGCAATTCGGATGCTTTTCATCAGGTTCCTCAATACCAATGATACGGTGGACTACCTGATCTCCGTTGATCTCATATACGACGATGTCAAAAAGCTCAAGCTCGTCCTCCGCGGGCACGGGATACACGCGGATAATATCGAACATTTGTATCTGATCGTCAAGAGCGTTTTCAAAAAGATATTTATTACTTTCTCGTTTTATAGACATTGAGCTTGATTTTACTACCTTGAGGGTGGAGATTTTTCCGCCGCATAAGCTGTCGCTTACGTTTACGTAAATCGAAAAAACAAGCGCGACGCAAAGGATAACGGCAATAGATACAGACAGTATTTTTTCAATTACAGGACAAAGCGATTTCTTTTTATTGCTTTGAACCTCCTGTTTCTTTCTGTGTTCCTCCATAATGCTGACATCTTCCTGACCGCACCTGATAAGCTTGAGGTGCATACGGACAAGGAGTGTTATCATAAACGAAAACACACCTGACAGCATTATGAATACTATGAGGCACAAAATAAATATATAAAGCTCGTAAGCGGTCATAATCGTTCTCCAAAAAACACGGGATCACCGTTCGTTATTGATGCGGCGACCCCGTTCGTTATATGTGACAGTTAAAATCGATTAGTTTGCGCTGACGGTAAAACTGATCATACCGAGATGCAGAGCATCGTGGAATCCTTCATAATCAATCATAGTATCAAGTACGAGATCCTCACCGCCGTTGAAAATGAGCCAAGACGACCAGTCATCCGCGGGTATAGTATAGGTTTGTACGCCGCCTTCCATTTCAGCACCTTCATACGTCTTGGAAAATCCGTCAGTAAAAGCGAAAATAGCTGTATTGTCATATTCCCAATCTGCCGTGCAAGTTCCCGTCAGTGTTAAAGTAACACCGTTTGTGACAACATCTTCATCGGCACCCGGGCTAGGTGTAAAGGAGATAATTATGTTGCCTTCATAAATAAGGTCTGCTACGTGATCGTTATTGGTGTCATCGATTACGATCTTTGCGTCAGAGGTATTGATCTTAATAGTACCTGCGCTTGAGTCTGAGTTAGCTCCGGTGATGTAGATGTTCTTACCTTCTCCGACGTCAAGCGACGAAAGTGCGTTTCCAATCGAGCCCTGAGCGTATCCCCAGGTAGCGTAAACACCCCCGATAGTGACCACGAGTGCAAGAAGAAGTAAAATACTGATTTTTTTGCTCATAGACAATAACCTCCTGAGTAAACAAAATGTTTAGAACATTCTACCGCAAAAAAAGCCAAGAAGTTTATGTGTACGAGAAGGTCCTTGCGGTACAATATGATATACACATTATATATCCTTTGTATATAAATGTCAATACCCTTTTTGCGTTTTTTTTAAAATTCCTTACGCAAGGACTCCGCAATCTTATTAAGCTATGAAAATTTTACAAAGTAAGCTCGGAATATTTTATTGGTCTGTCGGATAAAAAATAAAAACTTCCTTTCGGTTTGGTTAAACACCATTATACCGAAAGGAAGTGTAAAGTCCGGATAAATATTTGAAAATTATTTATTATTATTTTTCGCAGTATTGATTGAAGAAACAAGCATTGCACGGAGGGATTTGCACTTTGATTCAAGAAAATTATACTGTTCTTCTCCGATATAGTTAGTTTTATAAAGCAATTCCAGCCAATATCCCGTTTCGTTGGCTTCTTTGAGCGCAATCTGCATTTTTGAAATAAAATCCGCCGTGCCGTGTGCATATTTGGCTTCACGAATATTCGCGCCAATCGACGTGCCGCTTCTGCCAATTTGATTCGAAATAATGCTCTCGCGTTGTTCCTTTAATTGCTTAACGAGATTTATAATCTGCACTGCAAAATCCATAGATTGCTCCGCAAGCTTATCGTTAGCCATAATATCACCGTCCTTTGAATAGAGTATAGCATAAATTCAATGTTTTGTCAAAGAAGCGTTTGCTTCGCAAACATGAAGCACTCGCTACGCTCGTACGAAGCGGCGCGTTGCGCCGTGAAGCGAAGCGCACACTAACTTCTCCATGAGCCGAATGCTCGCTTCATAGGGCGAAGCCCTGCTTCATGAGTTGCTTCGCAACTCGCTTCATGCACCGCAGGTGCGCTTCATTTCCAAAACAAAAAGCACTTCTCCCGAAGTGCTTTTCGTTTTGGAGGCGCCTTCCGGA
>JAZNBI010000075.1:0-13008 GCA_045586995.1 Eubacteriales bacterium
TTGAACTGCCCCAAATTGTACGGACAGCACAAAAAAGGGTCCTAAGGTAGAAAATATTAAAATTCAAGAAACGAACTGGCATCGCTTTTCGAGTGGTGTCAGTTTTGTTTTTAGTTGAATACGTTCGTTGTTGTAGAACTGTATGTATGCACCTATGAGGAGGCGCGCCTCCTCATAGGTGCGGATTTTCGCGCGATAAATACACTCGGTTTTAAGGATTGAAAAGAAATTTTCAGCCATAGCGTTGTCATATGGGTTCCCACGTCTTGACATTGATGGCGTAATGTGATAAGATTTTGTTAGGCTAAAATACGCGTGCGAAGTGTACTGAAAGCCTTGGTCACTGTGGAGCTGTAACTCTGCGGTGACCTTTTCCTTTCTCTTGGCTGCTCTTATGGTGGAGAGCACGAGATTGATATTTTGCTCGGTACCTGTTTTGTAGGTTACAATGCTATTGTCGTATAGGTCACGGATAACCGAAAGATACAGTACTCCTTGTCCTGTCTTGATGTACGAAATATCTGTTACCCACTTTTGATTTGGACGATCTGCTTGGAAATCTCTGTTGAGCAAGTTGGGATATCTGTGCAGATATTCACCGTAATTACGGTATTTCTTGCGGCGCACGACGGAAAGCAGGTTGTATTTCTGCATTATACGTAGTACCGTCTTGGGATTCTTATGGATTCCTTGCCGTTCAAGCCATATATGCACTCTACGGTAGCCGTAGGTGCTATTACTATGCTCTTGGCACTCTCTGATCTTCTCAGCAAGCGGAAGGTCCCATGCGGGCAAATCCATTCTTTTGACATAGTCATAGTAGCCACTTCTTGAAACCTCAAAGAACCGGCACATCTTGCTGATTGAGTATTTCTCTTTGTGACGATAGATTGCCATGTATTTTACGCTTATCCTCACTTCCTTTCTGTGAGCGAGAGAAAATCCCGCATTAGTTCATTTTCCATCTCTAATTGCTTGATTCGTGCATCCTTCCGAGCCAACTTGTAGCGCAGATCGGCAAGTTTATCTTCCTCGGTTACAACACTATCCTTTGATGGTCTGCCTTTCTTCTTAATAGCTACTCCTGCAGCTATTTTGTCTTGGCGACGGTTGTACCTTGTGATAAAATTTTCGTACTGTTTTTTGCTAAATCCAAATTTTTCTTGGATTTCACGACCTGTTTTTCCTTGGGATCTCAGCTCTAAGATTTCTTTTTCATATTCTTGTATGTGTCGATATCCTCTAGGCATAACAAAACCTCCTATGGTAGTACTTTAATTCTACCATAGGAGGCTCTTTTTTTCAATTGTCCGTTTTTTACGGACTTGTGCAAATAATACGATGCTCTTTTTTTATTTTGAAAGTATGTCGAAAAGCTCTGTAACCGAAGCAACAATAAAATCCGCGTGCGCATCGGATAGCTCTTTTAAATCGCCGTAACCATATAACACACCCACCGATGCAAGCGCGTTTTTCTTAGCTCCTAAAATATCGTGGTGTCGGTCACCGACCATGACTGAAGTGTTAATATTTGAAATTTCATTTCGGCTAAGTGTTAACGCTATTATATCATCCTTGTTTACAAGGCGTTCATCGAGCGTACTTCCGCATATATCTTCAAAATGTTGAGAAATCCCAAAATGCTCAATAATTTGACGGGCATACGGCTCGGGCTTTGAGGTTGCCACAAAAAGCTTTTTGCCCATACCGCAAAGCGTTTGAAGCATCTCGGGAATTCCGATATAAAGCTTGTTTTCGAACATGCCGTAAGGTACAAAATATTCGCGGTAATATCCGAGCGCGCTCCGCGCGTCTTTTTCCGACAGTCCGCAAAATTCCACGAAGGCGGGAATAAGCGGCGGACCGATAAATTTATTAAGTGATTTTTTATCTTCCGTAAAAATACCGAATTTTTCGAGCGCGTAAGCTATGGAATTTGTAATACCCTCGGCGGGGTCGGTGAGAGTGCCGTCAAGGTCAAAAAGAATATTATCAAATGACATTGCAAGGTCCTTTCATTAATCGATAATTCCGCCGCCTATAACAACATCTCCGTCATAGAACACGACAGACTGCCCGGAGGCGATAGCTCTTTGCGGCTCATCAAACTCGACGTAGCACGTGTCTTTTGAGGTTTGAACAACTGTGGCGGGACGCGCATTTTGATTATAACGGATTTTGGCTTCTACGCGCATTGAAACGTCTATTTTTTTACATGCAATAAGGTTAATCGAATGTGCAGTAAGTGTTTTCTTAAACAAAGAATCGTTTTCTGTCAGCGTAACGGTGTTGTTTTTTATGTTTTTTTCGCAGACGAACATTGGTTTTCCGAGCGCAATACCAAGCCCTTTGCGCTGACCTATAGTATATCTTATAATGCCGTTGTGACGACCGAGAACCGTTCCGTCGGGACTTATAAAGTTTCCTGCAGGGAAGGTGTGACCTGTGTATCTTTCTATAAACGAGGCATAGTCCCCGTCGGGTATAAAGCAAATATCCTGACTTTCGGTCTTTTCGGAATTTGCAAGCCCGATTTCGCGGGCAATTTCACGCACCTCGGATTTTTTTAATTTGCCGAGAGGAAATTTAATTCGCGAAAGCTTGTCTTGTGTAAGAGAGTAGAGAACATAGCTTTGATCTTTTGACAAATCATAGCTTCTTTTTAAAAGGAATCTTCCCGACGGAGATTTTTCGACAATAGCATAGTGTCCTGTCGCAAAAACATCATAGTCCTTATAGTCGGAATGATTCATAAGGCCGTCAAATTTAAGACATCTGTTACATTCGATGCAGGGATTTGGAGTTTTTCCGTCAATATAGGATTTTACAAAATGTTCAACCACGTCGTTTTTGAATTCTTCGGAAAGGTCAACAACGTCGTGCGGTACGCAAAGCGCGTCACAAACCCTCTTTGCATCGGCAATATCTGAATCCGAGCCAACCTTTTTGCCGGAGGCGCCGATGACATATTCGCTGTCACAAAGCCGCATGGTTACAGCGCGGGTATCAAAGCCCTCGGATTTTATTATGTATACGGATACCGAGCTGTCAATGCCCCCGCTGACCGCAACTACGGCACTTTTTTTGCTGTTCATAAGCATGCTACCTTTCGATTTTTCATTACCACTCAAAGCGAGTGAGATTTCCTGTTTCCGAAAGCCCCGAAAAATCGCGTTGCCTGAAGATTTCGTATACAGCAATAGCGACCGAATTTGAAAGATTCAGACTTCTCAAGGTTTCGCGCATCGGTATTCTGACACAGTTGTCGGGATTTCGGTAAAGAAGCTCTTCGGGCAAACCGCTCGTTTCTTTGCCAAACATAATAAATACTTTTTCAGGGTATTTTATACCGGAATAGCATTTTTTTGCTTTTGTTGTGAAGTAATATACGTTTGAATTTGGATTTTTTGAAAAAAAGTCGTCGAGATTTTCGTAATATGTAATGTCAAGCTTATCCCAATAATCAAGCCCTGCGCGCTTTAACTTTTTATCATCAATTTCGAATGCCATTGGCTTTATAATGTGAAGCGAAGCTCCCGTGGCGGCGCAGGTCCTTGCAATATTTCCGGTGTTTTGAGGTATTTGAGGTTCGTGAAGTACAATATTTATGTTGCTCATTTAAATACTCTTTTCAAAGTTATTATGCTAATATTATAATATATATTTTGTGCTGCTTCAAGTAATTTTGAAAATATTCAATAAAATTTACAAAAAGTCCGTGCTTTTTTGCTCAAAATGTAGTATAATCAATTATGTATATTTTTTTAAAATGGAAAGGTATTTTAAAAAGTGGGATTGATAAATAAAATTTTCGGAACATACAGCCAACATCAGTTGAAAAAAATAATGCGTACTGTTAATGAAATAGAGGAACTTGCCCCCAAATATGCTGCAATGTCAAATGCAGAGCTTGTGGCAGTGACCGATGTATTAAAGGAGCGTTATAAGCAAGGCGAAACGCTTTCGGATATTTTGCCGGATGCATTTGCACTTGTTCGAGAAGCGGATGACAGAGTTCTCGGAAAGCGTCCGTTCAGAGTGCAGCTTATGGGCGGTATAATATTGCATCAAGGCAGAATTGCCGAGATGAAAACAGGCGAAGGAAAAACATTGGTTGCTACTATGCCTGCATATCTTAATGCACTCGCGGGAAACGGTGTTCACATTGTAACGGTAAACGACTATCTTGCTCGATACGGCGCGGATGAGATGGGACGGGTTTATGAATTTTTGGGCTTGACTACGGGAATTATCGTTCACGGTCAGACCTCGGCTGAAAAACGCGCAGCGTACGCAGCAGATATCACTTACGGTACAAATAATGAATTTGGATTCGACTATCTCAGAGATAATATGGCACTTTACAAGAAGGATATGGTACAAGGAGGTCACGCGTTTGCAATAGTTGACGAGGTGGACTCTATCCTTATCGACGAAGCGCGTACACCGCTTATCATTTCGGGTGCAGGTGAAAAATCGACAGATATGTATGACAAAGCAAACGACCTTGTACGTCGTATGCGTAAGTTTACAATAAAAGAAATGGATTCAAAGCAAGAGCTTGATGATATTAATGCAGACTATATCGTTGACGAAAAAGCGAATAATGCCACTATTACTCCCAAAGGGGCGAAAAAAGCAGAGGAGTTTTTCGGGATAGAAAATCTTTCGGATGCGGAAAATTCCACTATCGCACATCACGTTAACCAAGCTATAAAGGCATACGGGATCATGCATCGTGACGTGGACTACGTTGTTAATGAAAACGGCGTTGTTATCGTCGATTCGTTTACGGGACGTCTTATGCCGGGCAGACGCTATTCAAACGGCTTGCATCAAGCTATTGAGGCAAAGGAAAACGTAAAAATAGAAAAAGAAAACAGAACGCTTGCAACCATTACGTTTCAAAATTATTTCAGAATGTATAAAAAGCTTTCGGGTATGACCGGAACAGCCCTTACGGAAGAAACGGAATTCAGAGAAATATACGGACTTGACGTCGTGGAAATTCCCACAAATATGCCGATGATAAGAAAAGACCACTCGGATGTAGTTTATAAAACGGTAAACGGAAAATACGACGCAGTGGTTAAGCAGGTAATCGAATGTCACAAAAAAGGACAGCCGGTGTTGGTGGGAACGGTTTCTATCGATAAATCCGAAGAGCTTTCGAGAAGATTAAAGCGTAATGGAATTGCGCATACCGTTCTTAACGCCAAATACCACGAAAAAGAAGCGGAGATAGTTGCTCAAGCGGGAAAATACGGCGCCGTTACGATTTCAACAAATATGGCGGGCAGAGGAACGGACATTATGCTGGGCGGAAATCCCGAGTATATGGCTAAAAACGAGATGCGCAAAATGGGTATTGAGGAAGAATTAATAGCCAGCGCAACAGGCACGAAAGAAATTGATGACGATAAAATTAAGGAGGCCAGAGCGCTTTATTCCGAGCTTTATGAAAGGTTTAAGAAGGAAATTGAGCCGGAAGCCGAAAAGGTTAAAGAGGCGGGTGGCTTGTTTATAATAGGCACAGAGCGACACGAAAGCAGACGAATTGACAATCAGCTTCGCGGACGTTCGGGAAGACAGGGCGATAAGGGTGAATCAAGATTTTATCTTTCGCTTGAGGATGATCTTATGCGACTTTTCGGAAGCGAAAGAATTCTTGGTATAGTAAATTCGTTGGGACTTGATGAGGAAACTCCGATCGATGCAAGAATTTTGACAAATTCTATCGAAAGCGCTCAAAAGAGAATAGAGGATTCCAACTTTAAGCGCCGTAAAAACGTGCTTTCGTATGATGACGTTATGAATCAGCAAAGGACTATTATTTATAAGCAGCGGCAAGAGGTTCTTGACGGCGAAAATCTTTCTTCAACGGTACAGGCGATGATTCGAAATACTATTGAAGGTACTGTCGCTGCAAATACGATGTCGGAAAGCAACAGCGATTGGCGCATCGACGAAATTCGCAAAAAATATCTCGGTTGGCTTTGTACACAAGAAGATCTGCGCTTTAGCGAAGACGATATGAAGGATTTGAAGCCGAATGATATTTCAGAGCTTTTGATAGACCGAGCAATGAATATTTACCGTGAAAAAGAAAGAGTGTTCGGAGAAGAAAACTTCAGAGAGCTTGAAAGAGCCGTTATACTCCGTCAGGTTGACCAAAATTGGATGGAGCATATAGATGCCATGGACGACCTTAAGGGAAGTGTCGGACTTCAAGCATACGCGCAGAGGGATCCTGTCACGGAATATAGAATAACTGGAGCGGATATGTTTGACGCAATGGTTGACGAAATAAAAGAAAATACCGTCAGAACGTTACTTTCCATCAATCCGCAAAACGTGATAATCAAACGTACGGCTGTTGCCAAAGCAACCTCCGAGGGCTTTGAAGGGGCTAAGAAGCCAAGAGCGTCGGTATCAAAATCGGCGGGCACTACCATACAAAAGGGAGAGAAGATAGGCAGAAATGAGCTTTGCCCTTGCGGAAGCGGGAAAAAATATAAAAAATGCTGCGGACGTAATTCGGGCATAAACGAGGATTGATATGGGGTTCGGAATACTGTTTATTGGTTATTTTATAACGTTTGTAATGTCCTCAACGCTTTATGGCTATGTGTTTAAGCTTATAGGATACTTTATGATGATGTCCGCGGTAGGAAAGCTGAATTTGTACAATACGAATTTCAAGCGATGCGCATATCCGCTTTTGCCTTTGTTTATTTTCGCTATGTATGAAGCGTTTGCGGATATATACGGATATTTTTCGGGATCGGATACGTTTGTGATTTCAGATAAGATTTCGCAGGTGTCTTTATACGCCGTACCGCTTTTGCTTGCGCTTTTTCATATATTTCTTACGCTGGCAATTTTTGATATAGCACGCCAAACCGAGTTAAAAAACATTCAATCGTCGATTATTACCGACTTTGTGTTTTTTGCGCTCTATTTCATATTGTATTATTTAACGCTTGCAATAGCTCCGCAACAAAAATTCTTAATAATGGCAATCTTTATTATCAGGTGGGCTTGGACGGTGTTGTTCCTTGTCAGTATGGCATCCTGCTACCGTAATATTTGTGACGAGAATGATATCGATATGAAAAGAAAGCCGTCGCGGTTTGCTTTTGTTAACAAATTTTTGGACGAGCTTGACCGAAGGGAACAAGCCGGAATCGACAAGAGTGTCGAATATGTAGAAAAACAACTCAAAAAGAAAAAACGCAAATAGAAATAGCTTTTTTAGGAGGTAACTATGAAAGCACGCAAAAAAATGGGATTTACATATATGGCAATAGCTTTTATGTTCCTTTTTGAACCGAGTATAAGTGCTCTTGATCTGCTTCCGGATTTTATCGGATATATTTTTATGTGCATAGGTATTTCACAATTGGCTGACCTCAATGAATATTTTGGAAGTGCATATAAAAGATTTTTTAAAATGATTTTTATTAATACTGCATCTGTTATTGCTTTGGTTCTGCTTTTCGGAATGTCTAATGCGCAGGAAAAGCCCGAAGGAACACTGCTGCTTGCTTTCGTGGCTGCCGTTTTGAATTTTATTATAGTTCTTCCGGCGTTTTTAGACTTTTTCAACGGCTTTACCTACCTTGCCACTCGAGTCGGGGGCGAGGCGGTATTTTACCAAAAAAAACGGTTTGGAAATCAAAAAAATATTACGGACAAGCTTAGAGCTTTTACGGCATTTTTTGTGATTTCAAAAAATGCATTGGTGGTTCTTCCCGAGCTTTCGGTGTTGGTTAAAAGCACCTACAATGAAAACAGTATGCTTAACAATCTTTATGAATTTATCGGAGTGCTCAGGTTTTTTTCGGTGACCATAGGATTGATAATAGGTATTGTTTGGCTTGTAAGAATGCTTTCGTATCTGAAACGCTTGAATAAAGACGAAATTTTTATGAATGCCGTGCGTGATAAATACAACACCGAAATTGCGGTCAATAAAGAATTGTTTTTGCGCAGATATGTAAATTTCGCATTTATAATTTTCAGTATCGGCATTATATTGTTGCTCGATATTTATGCCGATAATTACAATTTAATGCCCGACGCATTTTGCGCGTTTTTCATCTTTTTGGGAGCTTTTATAATACGAAAATACGCAAAGAGCGCATGGATCACGTCTGCATTTTCAGCACTTTATTTCGCGGTGTCTGTGATTGCGTCGCTCGCGTCCTTGAATTTCTATGAAAACTTTCGGCTTGGCGCCGTACATCGCAACGAGGCGGCGTATAATGCATATTACAAAATGTGCACCTTCTCGCTTGCTGAGGGCTTGGCGTTTTGCTTGATGATAATATCGGTTATAATATTACTGAAAGAAATTATAGAAAAGCACACCGGTTTTTCGGCATCGCCCACATACCAATATAATGCAAAAGAAGCGGCGGATGCTGTAAGAAGGGAATTGAAATTAAAATTGATTGCGCCGACGATCATTTCATTGTGCTCTGCTATTTTTGGAGTGCTTTATGATTATTCGAGAGTTTCGGCAAATAATATGCACTCGGAATTTCATATTGAGGAGTTTTACGGACTGATAAATATGGGACTTTCCTGCGCGGCCATCGTGGCTTTTATATCTCTTTTTAACGTAATAAAAAAACAAATGGAATATAAATATATGATTTCGTGATCGGATTTTGAATAAAAGACGAAGTTTTGCAAATAATTATTTTAACCCACTTAAAAAATTATGGGGAAGAAAGGAACAGCACTTTTTGTGCGGGATTTTGCAAATGCAGAAGAATAATCAAAACAATCGTCAAAATAAAATTCAGAATGACAGCGAAAACGATATAGTTGTTAACACACAAGAAAAAACAAAGAACCAGTCGAAAAATTCTAAAGACACATCCTCAAAGACAAAATCTAATACAGACCAGCTTAATAAAAACAACTACCCCTGCGACAGAGAGCAGTAATGTAAAATTTTGGGGGGCAAATTTTGCCCCTTGTACATAACGAAAGGATATTTATGGAGCAACTCAAGGCAAGATATCTCAAGGCAAAAAGACAATTATTTGATAAATATTATTCGGAATTAAATCAAAGTCAGCGCGATGCGGTCTTTACCGTTAACAATCCGTTGCTCGTTCTTGCAGGTGCGGGAAGCGGAAAAACCACCGTGCTCGTTCGCCGCATTGTGTTTATAATAAAATATGGAGATGCGTATCATTCGGATTTCGTTCCGTACGGAATTACCGAGGACACGGTCGAGAAATACGAACGCGCCCTTCAATACGATAAAGAGGATATTGAGCCGTTACTTGAGGAGTTTTCGGTTGAGCCGTGCACCCCGTGGCGAATGCTTGCCATTACATTTACAAATAAGGCGGCAAACGAGATAAAGCACCGACTTGCACTTGCGTTTGATGATGAAGAAATTTCCAAAGAGGTTTGGTCGGGTACTTTTCACTCTATTTGCTTGAGAATATTGCGTACAAATGCAGAGCGCTTGGGATACCGCGGCGGATTTACCATTTACGATACCGACGATACGAAAAAAGCTATTTCATCCTGTATGAAGGAGCTCGATATAGATGAGAAAATGCTCCCGATTAAAAGCGTTGCCAATGCGATAGGACATGCCAAGGACTATATGATCACCCCCGCAATGTTTGAAGAAGAGGCGGGAAACGATTACAGACAAAAATTGATCTCCAAAATATATTACGCATATCAAAGGCGTCTTTTGGAATCCAACGCAATGGATTTTGACGATATCATTATGAATACCGTTACTATTCTGAGAGATTTTTCCGATGTTAGAGAGTTCTATCAGAACAAATTCAAATATGTTTGCGTTGACGAGTATCAAGATACCAACCGTGCGCAGTTTGAGCTTACCGCATTGTTATCGGGCGGATATGATAATATTATGGTCGTGGGCGATGATGACCAAAGCATATATAAATTCCGAGGCGCTACGATAGAAAATATACTTGATTTTGACAAAAGCTTTCGCAATGCCAAGGTTATTAAGCTGGAGCAAAATTATCGCTCTACTCAAACTATACTTGACGCGGCAAATGCTATTATCAGTCATAACGAAAACAGAAAAGGGAAGATGCTTTGGACATCAAACGGAAGCGGCAATAAGATTACCGTTAAAACCTTGGACGAACAAAACAGCGAAGCGAGATATATTGTAAGCGAAATACAACGTAAGCAGTCACAAGGTGGATATCAGTTCAGAGATTTTGCAATACTTTACCGTACGAACGCTCAGTCAAACACCATAGAACGTATATTTGCCAAAAGCGGACTCCCATATCGTATAATAGGCGGAATACGGTTTGCCGAGCGCAAGGAGATAAAGGATATCGTTGCGTATTTGCAGTTGATCAATAATCACGACGACAAGGAACGCTTGCTTCGTATTATAAATGAACCGCGAAGAAAAATAGGCGACAAGACGCTTGCGGGTATAGCAGCTCTCGCCGCCGAAGAAAACTGCTCTATGTTTGATATTATCGAGAGGGCTGATAAATACAGTGCGCTCTCGCGAAGCGCGGCAACCTTGCTTGAATTTGCAAATCTTATAAATTATTTAACGGAATTTGCAAAGAATAATACATTGAGCGCATTGGCTTATGAGTTGTTTGAAAAATCAGGATATATGCAAATGCTCAAGGCGGGTGGAGCCGAGGAAGCCGAGCGCATCGACAATTTACAAGAATTTGTGTCGGGAATTATAGATTATCAAAATTCGTTTGGTGAGGATTCCCCGATTTTTCCCACGTTGACGGGATTCCTTGAGGAATATATGCTTGTTGCCGACGTGGATAAATATGACGAAAGCGCCGACGCCGTTGTTCTTATGACAATACACAGCGCAAAGGGGCTTGAATTTCCCGTAGTATTCCTTCCTGGTATGGAGGACGGACTTTTTCCGGGGATACAAACTATAATGTCGACCCCCGAGGAAATGGAAGAAGAACGCCGTCTTGCGTATGTGGCGGTTACAAGAGCAAAGAAGGAATTGTATATAACGCATACAAAATGTCGATTATTATACGGTCAAAGTCAGTATAACCCCCCGTCAAGATTTATTGGCGAGATCCCCGAATCGCTTTTGGACAAGCCGAGCATAAAGCCGTCGGTACATACATCCGAACGCTATAATTTAAATAGCAGAAATTCCGGATATGAATATAATAAACGACTTGATTCATCGATTCTCAAAAACAATAATGCAGGGAATATACGCAAAATCAGCTCGGATAAATTTGCGGTCGGAGATGTGGTAAATCATATTTCCTTCGGAAAGGGCGAAATTATTTCAACAAAGCCCATGGGAGCAGATACGCTCTATGAGATCATTTTCGAAAAGGTCGGAACAAAGAAGCTTATGGGCTCCTATGCAAAGCTTACAAAATTATAATAAAAAATCAAAAAACTATTGACCGTTTCCGAATTTGGGAATATAATAAAATAGTGATATCAGATGCTTTAATTGAAAAACAAAAGAAAGGATATGGTAAATAATGAAAGACATAAACAAAATTCTAATGAATCCGATAAGAATGAAACTGATTCAATATCTTGCAACTCACGGACAAGCAACTCCGGGTGAGCTTTCGGAGCAGTTTTCCGAAATACCCTGTTCGTCGCTTTACCGTCACATCGGCGTTTTGGCAGATGCGAAGATTATTTATACCGTTTCCGAGGAAAAGGTTAGGGGAGCAATTGAACGCACCTATGCTTTGGGCAACGTACCGACAGAGGAGTTGAGCGGAAAAGATAAGGTTTCTCAAAATACATATTCGTTTTTAATGGGTTTATATTCCGACTTCGCCAATTTCTTCGCAAAGCCGGATTGCGATCCGTCAAAAGAGAAATTGTTCTTGACGTCAGCGGAGTTTTATCTTGATGACGAAGAATTTTCAAGCTTTATCGATGATATTTCGGATGTTATAGAAAAATATTCTTCAGACACTCCCGATACGAGCAAGAAGATACGTAAAATTTCTATAGTTTCTTCGCCTTTATCATCTAAAGAGTAAATTATCTTTTTAATTTTAAAAATTCAGGGGACCTTTCTCGGAAAGCTCCCCTGAATTTTATATTATTTAACGGACAGTTCAAAAAGTAAAAATCTCCCCGTTTATACAACATTTTACTGTCTTAATCGGTGTGATTTTTACGATAAGCGATCGATATGAGAAAAAAGTTTAATAAAAAAATAAAAATTTGTGTCAAAAAAAGTGATTTTGAAAAATATTGCGTATATTATTTTTGTAGCGACATAAATCGGTTAAAAATTTCGATTTCAAACGGAGGTGTTTTTGTGAATAACATTCGCGACAGTATACTTGACCGAGAAAAAAAGTCATTGTCAGAGTATGCTTTCTTGACTTCCAATACAAAAGGACGCGATTTTCCTTGTACTCCATGCGAAATACGTACTGAATTTCAGAGGGACCGTGACCGAATTATACATTCGCAGTCATTCAGACGGCTTATGAATAAAACTCAGGTGTTTCTTGCTCCCGCGGGGGATCATTATCGCACTCGTCTTACTCATACGCTTGAGGTTACTCAAATAGCCAGAATAATTGCCAGAGCACTTCGGCTTAACGAGGATCTTACCGAAGCTATTGCATTAGGTCATGACCTCGGGCACACTCCGTTCGGACACGCGGGCGAGGAGGCGTTGAGAAAATGCTATTCTCCAGACTTTGCTCACTATAAGCAAAGCTTGCGTGTGGTTGAGTGCTTGGAAAACTACGGCAAGGGACTTAATCTTACATGGGAGGTGCGCGACGGTATCGTTAATCATACGGGAAGCTCTATGGCTTCTACGCTTGAGGGCGTTATCGTTAAATATGCAGACCGCATAGCGTACATAAATCACGACATCGACGATGCATGCCGCGCAGGAATAATGGAGCTTTGCGATATACCGTTGGAGTTAAGAAAAATTTTAGGAGAAACTCACGGCGCTCGTATCGACACTATGGTTATGTCAAT
>JAZNBI010000076.1:0-4323 GCA_045586995.1 Eubacteriales bacterium
TAATTTGAAAAATTGTTCATCACTAAAGCCCTGCAGTCTGAAACACTCTTGCGGCATCAAGCGTCTAACAAGTCCGCAATACTCAACACCGTGCCTATCTTGCGCGGTCAGAGTAAACATTTCCTCGTTTGGAAGCTTGAAGCGTCTGCCTTGTTGTCTTACCTTTTCTCTTTCGGGTGTCAGCACGGCTCTTGCGTCTGTGATGATTACGCCTGAATGCTCGCCTTTGTGATTGCTTATACCCGAATCCTGCCTTGCGGTGATACATCGTGCTTCGTGTGTAACTCTGGGGTCTTGGTTCATGTCTATAAAGTACAATCCCGTTTTCGCCCCCCAGCCGCCTCCTTGACTTGTCAGACATGTGCTCGCTCCTTTAATTGAGTAGAATCTCTGTCCTTGTCCTCCGGGTATAATTTGCTTAAGAGTTTCGCCGCGGCACGTTCTGAAAGGAAATACTTGTCCGGACAGTCGCTGATCAAGATATCCGACAATGTATAAACGCAATCTCCGTTGAGGGACGCCGAAGTCGAGGCTGTTAAGCACACGCCATTCAAGAGTATACCCCAATTCATGTATCGCCGTGAGAATCGTCTCGAAAGTTTCCCCGTCTTCGTGATTGAGTAACCCCTGGACGTTTTCAAGGAGAAGATACTGAGGGTGCCGGGCTTCAGCCACTCTGACGATTTCATGAAAGAGTGTGCCGCGCGTATCAGCGAATCCAAGTCTCCGTCCGCTGACCGAAAAAGGCTGACAAGGAAATCCGGCGCAGATGAGGTCGAAGTCGGGTATATCGTATGGATTGATTTGTGTTGCATCGTTACAAAAATATTCACCTTCCGTTTCATATAAAGCTCTGTAGGCTCGCTGTGCGTATTTGTCTATCTCACACCAACCCACAGGCATAAAAAAATCGCCGGCATTTGTGAGTCCTGTACGGAACCCGCCAACACCGGCGAACATATCAAAATATTTGATTGGCAATAAGTCTTGCCTCCTTTCATTTGATTACAATGACTGAACATCGAAATCAAGTGACTCATCGGCAAACATTGAAATATACCCCTCGACAGTACTTTGGATACTATCGTAATCAAGACCTGTGGGACGGTAACCGTACCATTTGATATCGGTTGCGTTATACTCCCAAACGTGCGGTGACACACCGTCTTTAATTCCGATAATATCCGAGAATTTGAAGCGCTGTTCATCCACCACTCCGTCATTTCGTTTAATGATGGATACTTTCAGTGCATCGTAATGATCAGCGTGACCCGATGTGACAAACTGAATTTTTGTTCGGAGATCATCTCCTATCTTGCTCATCATCGTCTTTCCAAAAGAGACGGTATCGGCAGAGAGAAGCATCGAGTCACCGAAAATTTTTCTGAGTTCTTTCTCGTAAAAAGTCATAGCTTACCTCCAATTACATAGATTGTTCGAAGCCTTGCTCCGTAGGACAATAGGTGTATGAGATAGTCTTTTCGCCTTTTTCCTCACAGCGAGACAGGAATGTCTCATCCTGTGCTTGCCTTATGGTGAAGTATGCCACCTCGTAGATGTTGGCTTCAAAGACTTCTCCCTCACCGTACAGATATGACTTAACCTTGATATCTATATCTGTCTTTCCGTCAAGCTCATCTAAAAATTCTTGATAGACAGTATAGTTATCCAAGTCACTTGCTGTGGCCGGAACTCCGCACACGAAAAAATTCATTTCGTTTCCGTCTGCTTGGACTTTAACGTGGGAAAATAACAGAGCCATAGCCTACATACCTCCCATTTCTATTCCGATTCCACCCGATTGAGTATCTTGGCGGTTTTCGAAAATATCGCTCAGGTCAAGCCCCGACTTAAGACAAACGTATCCTCGATACGGAACAGTATCTCCGATGTGGTTATTCATAACGGTTTCGCCATATTCGGCAAAATTGATATAGTCCTCAAGGTCGGCATCATACTCAAGCATATCTACCTCGTCTATCCAATATCTGCCTATACTGTCCGCATCGTAAACACCGGGTACGTAGATAAAATCGTCGAGCCGACGGAAAAGAGCAATAAGTGATTTGCTGTCATCCGCACAAGCGTATTCGATAACAGCCTCATACTTTTTAAGCTCATCGCAAAGCTGTACTGCCGTCATAAATTCGTTTAGCTTGTATAAGCCCTCATTAATGAGAATATCTTGGGATAGTCTGTCGATGGTCGAGCTTGTTATATCGGTAATCTCCAAATCAACACCGCACTCATCAATCGACTCACAGCCGAGTCTTCGCAATGCTTTGCCTATCGCCAAATCGTCTTCGGGAAGATAGAGGCATTCTTTCTTGTCGCAGTAGTAAAGATATGCGGTGGCAACAGAATCTTTGTAATAATACTCGGGGAAGGTAGTTCCGTCGTATTCCTCGACAAACTCGAGTTCTTCGTTTATAAATACGAGACCGAATTCCGTGGGGATTCCTTTTCCGCTGCATATAAGCTCTTTGCCGACAGTCTCCATAAACGGAGAGTTTTGTTCCTCGGGAGTCATCGCTCCTTTGACATTCAGCGTATGAGTTACGCCTACTTTATGCATATCCGTGAGGTCACGAATGAGGGTATACCGCCCAAGATTGAAGGTTGTGTTGATAAGGTCTTTTGGGGTAAGATGCCCCTCCTGTCTTATAGCCGCAAAAAACTGAACCAATTCATTTCCCGATAAGCCATCCATTCTCTTGGCGAGATAGTTGACTTCATCAAGGTCTATAAATCGGTGTTCAAAAAAGCTTGTAAGCTCTTTCGGCTCAATAACTTCTTCAACAAAAAAAGGATCACCCTCGTGATCCGATGCGTGAAGCTCCATAAGCTTTGCCGCTATTGTACTGTCCGAACAAGGGAATTCAATCCCTGCCGTTGTGTCGTTGTACTTGATTTTTAAGTTAATCATTTCTTTTTTCCTTTCTGTTTGATTTTGTATTTTATTTATTCGGGAGGGGAGCGTTGGACTGTGTTCATATCTGATTCCTTTCTTTGAAAATTTATTTTATCAACGGGTTGACTTTCGGCATAAAATATGCTACAATCAACACGGAAAAAATCATAGTTTTGAAATGAAAAAAGCTTCCCAAAACCTATGGTTATGCAACCTTGGATTTGGAAAGCATCGGGGTTTCTGACCACTTTTGACCACAATTTTGACCAGAACGGTGGGGAGAGCGAACGGAAATATCGGAATATTCGGACTGTTTGTGGGGGAAAATCGGAGAAAAATGGGCTAAAAAGAGCCATTACCAGTCAAAAAAGGAAATTTTGGACCTTCGGGACCATGAGGCCGCAGGTTCGAATCCTGTCACTCCGACCACATGAAAATAATCCGAACATTCTCTTACTTGGAGAGTCGTTCGGATTATTTGTTTTATTCGAGTATCCCAACTTTAATAGCAAGAAATGAAAATAGCCTCCGATAAGGATTTTCCCTATCGGAGGCTAAAATTTTGTTGCATAAGTTAATTAGTTGATATTTCTCTGCAAACAACGCATTTATCTAATCTCTCGAAGAGAGCATCAAATTTCCTATCCGCTCTCATGGCGTCAAACCAAGAATTTTTCACCGATTTTTGATAATATCTGGGGATAATCCAGCTTGTCCATTCATTATGCTCCATGCAGAGAAGTTTATATTCTTTTCCGTTTTCTTTTTGCCAACAGAACTTCGATTTCAATGTAAACCCTTTAAGTGCAGGAGAGGAACATCCAAGTTCAAACTCCTCATCAACGATTGACATAGCTTGTTCCATGACACGGATCATATCTTCAAACGCATCATAAGCTTCATCCATTTTTCCAAGCTTGGCAAAAGAAGCCGAATAGCGCATTCCAAGCTGTATTCTTTCCTCACACCACAAATCCGGACCTGTTCCACCGCTGATCAAATGCTTCTTGTCAGGAAACAAATTGTTCACAGCATTGAGATAGCCAAGCTGTGTTTCGCAAAACCAAATAAAATGATTGGGATCCTTGCAAAGATATACTTGCCAATCATTCGCCGCAGTTATGATATGTGAAAGCTCATACCACAGAATCCCCTGTCTTACGGATTCAATTTTATCAAGCTCCTCGCGCATTTTGTATCTTTTGAACAGCAAGCTTGAGCGAGCCATATCCTCGCGGCTGGCATGCGCATCCAAAAAAGCATCGATATGTGCATCATCTTCCATATACGACATGCAATCAATCACTTCATAATGAATATCTTTTTGGCACCATAGGAATACTTCTTCTGATAAAAGCCGCATCTCTTCAAGTATTTTCTCATCGTAAAAAAGACGGGCAACCCAAATTTCA
>JAZNBI010000077.1:0-2724 GCA_045586995.1 Eubacteriales bacterium
CGCCATCACGTTTCCTCTGTTGGCGAGTGTCTCCAGATAATATATATCGTCCTTCTTATCATGCAAATATTCGTAGTCATAAAAGACGTCTCGCCAAGGTTGCTTTGGCGGTATTTTTATATTTGCCGCCACGCTTACAACTTGATTGCGTATCGACTTGAATTCTTTGTTTTCTTCCAGAGAAATCTTTGCAGGCATCTCGTCGGTATAGGTGCGGTAGCTCTCACACTGAAGCTGATACCACAGCTCATACGCATCCGATATATCCTTATCATTCGCTATCATTTTTACGATACCGTCTACCATATCTTTTGTTTTCTTATCAAGATATCCGTACACGTTTTTACCTTTATGAGAAGATATTTTCTCGCAAAGCTCCGAGAACTTTTCATAAAGTTCGGGAGAGATATCCGCGGAAGAAGATTGAAACTTTTTGGATATATCCTCTAACTTTTTGCGGAAGGTTTCCTTTAATTCATCACGGATATTTGTCCGCTCCTTGTATATGGAAATCAGCTCTTGTCTGAAAACATCTCCCGCAATCGTGTGCTTGATATTGTGAATACCTACCGTTGAAAGATAAGGTTCTTTCGGATCTTTCGACCACACAAGCATATGAACGTGTGGGTGTGTCTTTGCGTTATGATACGCCGCATACCAACAAAGATTCTTGGGAGCAATGTGCATTTCTTTTGCAATATCATTCCGTCGGGAACGCAGAAGATTCATCCATTGTTCTGCCGTATTGTATCCAAGTCGCTCGGCATCCTCACGCTTAAGTGAGAAGATAAGCCCCCATACGTTTCCGTTATGTTTGTCTATTTCATTGCCGATCTTTGCAAGATCAATGCTTACACCCTCGTCAGAGAATAGTCCGTTTGAGCCTTTTCTATCTCCGATATAATTTACCATACCGCTTCGCAACAGCTCCACGCCGTCACGGGTCGCGATATATTTCAGATATCCACCTCTGCCTTGACCGCTTTTGTTTTTATGACCGAATTTATAATACGGCGCTTTGAAAATAAGTCTTGCTATATCAATCACCTCCTACGATCTGGTCTACGTGAAGCGTTCCATTGGTCTCTTTGACTTCACGAATGGAATATACTCTTTGCTCCGAAACGGCATCGGAATTAAAATCATATGTGTCTGCCACGATGTGTGCAAGTAGGTTTTGATCTACCGCCAACTTGAAAAGCAGACGGGCAAGTCTGTCCTCGCTGTCACGTATCTTTGATGATATGACCGATTCAAGCGCGGGAGTAAGAAACTTTACCGAGTTCTTATGACGAAGATATTCTATATAGAAATCCACGGCATCACGGATAAAATCGTTCCGTGATGCGAGTCCTAAAGACTCATAAAACTTATCGCAATCCTCCCATTGATCGACACGAAGCCTGATACCTTTGGACGGCATTGCGTCATTATTTTGTTTGTTGTTTGTCATTTTGTTTACCTCCAAATTTAGTTTAATTTTTTCGCAGGCGCCCAACCTGAGACTCGCAAAAGGCGGTATGTTTTCTTTAACCGTCTATATGCGAGACTCAAAATTTTCAAATCCGGCACCCACGAGACTCATGTTGTTTTTTTACTTTCTTCCGCTCGGCGTTGCCGTGCGGTGTAAATTGCCGTGCTGAGACACGGCTTTATCCTGCTTAAATAAAATAGGGCTGATATAGCCCTATCTCTTGATTGGTACACGGTTCACTTATTGTTGCGCTCACCGTGGTTTTCTGTAATGGAATAAGGGGGAGACCTTATATGCCTACCCCCTATCGACACCGAGCTGGAACCCCTTGATTTTCCTTGACTTTTTCGGCTCTGAATGTTAACACATCATGCGTTTTTCTCGCATATAGTTTTTCATATATTCGTTGCACTTGACCTCTGAACAGTTATCGCAATACTTGTGGCTGTTGTTCCTTGGTGTAAAATATTGTCCGCACACCTCGCACTGCTTTGTGTTCTCCGAGAGCAATTCCGCAGAGAGATTTTTGTCAAGCGGAAGCACCGCGCGGAGAAAATAATTGCAGTAAATATTATAAATACTGTTCAGCTGCATACAGGTATCGTCGAGCAGAACACAGTTACCGTTTACGCAATTACAACACTCTTTTCGTATGAGCTTGTGAACCTTACGAGCCTGATTATAATCTAATTTTATCATACTCGTCACCTCGGAAGTTCATCGTATCTCGTCTGCTCATCGAGCCATTCAAGGAGTCGATCTCTCGGTATAATGGTTCGCCCCTGAACGATCTTCAGCTTCGGGAAGTTATCCTCACGCACAAGCTCATAGGCACTTGCACGGGAGATGCCAAGGAGATTTGCTACGTCCATCACGGTGAGAAACATAGGCAATTCTTCTTTACTCTTATACATTGACTGCTTCATTCAGTTTTCCTCCTTTCTTTTCGTATTTCTTCAGCGCATTTTTGAAATTTACTTGAGCCTGCGCCTCTCGCATTTTCTTTTCAAAATACGCTTCTTCAATTGGTCCGAGAGGACGAAGCGTATAGAGTAGATTTCCGTTATGAACACGACCATCGCGCGTCTTTACAGTGGTCGGTTCAGTATAAATAAAGCCTTTCTTTTCAAGGCTGATTACATATTTTCTTACGGTATTATTACTCATACCGACGGCTTCACCGATGGTCGAATAACTCGGATGACATTGATAGGTTTGCCTGTCCTCACAGTACATAAGAAACGCAAGGA
>JAZNBI010000078.1:0-4409 GCA_045586995.1 Eubacteriales bacterium
GAATTTCGTGAGGTGTTCCGTTCTTGACCTTGTTCAAGATCACACCGAGTCTGTCCATGCCGTAAAGCTCGTTATTTATGTTCGTTGCTTCCGTCACACCGTCGGTGTACTGGAAGATCTTATCTCCGACCTCAAGCTGCATCGTACCTGCCTTGTATCTCATATCCTCCATACCCGCGAGAACGAAGCCGGGGCGGATCTTGTATGCTTCAAAATTCCCACCTGCTTTGCAGATATACGGCATTTCATGTCCTGCATTAACAAAGTTAAACTCACCCGTAACAAGATCAAGCACGCCCTCAAAAGCAGTAATGAAGAGTCCCTCGCTGTTTGCTTCACAGAGCATATTGTTTACTGCGGAGAACACTTTGCCAAGATCTCTGTCAGGAGTCGTGTGGTCTTTTATCAGCGTCTTACCGATGACCATAAACAATGCCGCAGGAACACCCTTACCGGAAACGTCTGCCATAACGATTGCAAGATGCCGCTCGTCAACCATAAAGAAGTCATAAAAGTCTCCTCCAACTTCTTTGGCGGGATCCATCGTTGCATAAATGTCTATTTCTTTTCTATCGGGAAATGCCGGGAAGATACAAGGAAGCATTGATGCTTGAATATGCTTTGCAATATCAAGCTCGGCACCGATACGCTCCTTTTCTGCGGTTACTTTTGATAGGTTGGCAATATAGTTTTCAAGCTCAGCAAGCATGAAATTGAAGGATTCGCTAAGTGACTGAATTTCGTCACCCGTCTTTATTTCAATACGCTGATTTTCAAAAGCCCTCGTTTCAGTGATCTCCTTGGTAAAGGCAGTCAGCTTTCCAACCGGCTTTGTAACCATCTTTCTTACGAAGAAGATGTAAACGATAATGGTAATACCGATAATTGCAAAGGAGATAAGCAGCATATTGATAAGGAAGGAGTTGAGGTATGCTCTCACTTCACTCATATCGAGTATGTACTGAATTTCTGCGATTGCGTTTCCGTTCTCGTCAAGGATAACCGAAACACCCGTGTAGTTATATCCATAATCGTTATCGGTAACAAGCGGTTCGTCTATGCCCTTATTATCTCTGTATCTTTCCCAAATGGTGATGTATTTTTCCATATCAGCGGGATCGTCGGGATTTGCGGCATCCACGTAGAGGATATCACTGTCGTAAGGAAGTTGGTTCGCAGGATCGTCACCCATTTCCTCAACCATAGCGTCAATATAGAAGCAAACGCTGTCCTCATCCGGAACTACGAGGGAGAGAAACGTAATATCACCGTCTTTTTTCAGCTTATTAAAGAGGTCGTACATTTCCTTGTATTCGGGAGTTTGATCTCCACCCTCTGCAAGAATCGTTTTTACGTCCTCTACGTCAAGCATAGACGCAATGGCGTCGCTGTTCGTCATAACTCTTTCTGCGTACATTTCTTCAAGGTATGACTTTGAGGTTGCATAACTAAAGAGCGATATCGCAATCGTAAGAACAAGACCCACAACACCGAGGGAAATAATGAATTTAGGCAAAAGTTTAAGCTTCATTGTTCGTCTCCACATTAAGTAACTTGTAGTAAACCTCCGCGTCACACAAGCATCTGCCTTTGCAATACGGACATATCAGCTCGGTATCATCATACCAAACCTTTTTTGTTTCTGCTAAGAAATCGAAATTACATTTCGAAAGAGCTTTACCGAGTGGAACGACTCCACCGGGCTTCCAACAGACGATAAAGGCAACGTCAACCGAAATTTCTTTTAGCCTTTCTAAAATGAACTGTATCATTTGTGCTGCAAAACCGATTCCTCGGTATTCCGCTTTTAACCCTACGGACTGAATTTTACCGACCTTTTTATCAATAGAGGAATAAACCTCACGGAACATATTGATATCGAGCCGTGAATATTTCGCTATGCTTTCCATATCAGTAAGGTAGAAATATATATATCCAACATTTTCTCCTGTTTCGCTTTTGAGAAGATAGAAAAACCTGTCCGTAGCACCGATTGTGGCGGCAATCTCTTTCTCACTATAAAGATTTTCACCAACGCACTCGTCGCATAAACGACGTGCTTCGCTGATTTCTTCCTTCAGAATTGGCTTCAGAAAAAACCTGTCTTTATTTTTAAAAATTAAAGTGTGTATCATTTCTTGCCTTTCGTACAAGTCAAAATCTTCATTCCCATAGAAATGACCGATTTTTCTTGTAAGATCAAACGTTTGAGTGTTTTATAATTCAAATCAAGCCAAGCTGACCACGATCTGTATTCTTCGTTGTCGGGTTCTGCATCAAGGAGCAGTAATATATCCTCGGAAAGATAAGAGAAAAAGGTGGTAAAAATCGCTTTTTTCTTTTCCTTCTCACCCTCGGTTGCAGAAACGGCGTCGTACCAAACACAAATATCCCTGTATCCGCAATCCGAAAGAACCTCGCAAATGGTTGCTCCTACCGCACGGTTGCCGGAGTATTTGTCTTTTTTTAACATCTCCAAAAATTCTCCGAGCAAGCCTTTCACATCATTATTTAAGGTGGATGCGGCATCGTTTGCCTCAACAATAAACAACTTACCGTTTTCTTTGAGAAAAGGATAGAGATCCAAAAGTAACCCTTTCATGTCACTTAGGTGCATCAATACAAATGAGAGATAGATTACGTCAAATCCGTCAATCTGCTTTTCAGCCATAATCGCACGAAGATACTCTGAAAAGTCCTCCGTTTCTACGTCAAACGGGTAGAATGAAAAGTGTTCGTTTCCGTATGTCTTTTGAGCTTTTGCGGCAAGCTTCTCGTTATATTCGAGCCCGATCACATGGGATACCGACTCGGATGAGAAGCGTTCTACCGTTTTCTGTCCGTCGTTGCACCCGATGTCGAGTACCGATAGATTTCGTTCCTCGGAGAAAATTTGCGTGAGAATAGGGGCTTCATAGCAGGACAGCAGTTCGTTCTGCACACGAAGTCTTCTTATTTCATTTTTCTCCTGAAAAACGAGTTGGCTCTGCACGGCGGGAATCTCCTTAAATTATCATGTAAAGGTAGTTAAATATCATCTTGCGCTGATAGTCGCAATATTTGGTTTTCTTTTGAATGAGCGCAAGGACACCCGAATCGATTTCGTCGCCTTTAGACTCAAAGGGGTTATACAAGCTAACGTTATCACGGATACGTAGAACGTAGTCACCGTCCTTTTCCATCAGCTTGATCGAGATATAATAGTCTTTTTTTTTGTTCGTGTCGTCAAGACCGAACTTGATTACATTCAGCAACAGCTCTTCACAAATAAAGTTGATAAAGAAGGACTGCTTCATACCGATCTCCCATTTCTCGCAAACACTTTCGAGGTCGCCTGAGATCTCTGCCATGCTTTCGGTTTTGATGAGATAACTGCGTTCAAAGCATCTGCCTGTTGTTCCGTATTTTTCGGTTACGTAATGCTTCGATGAACGGAATATAAGCACACCGACAATCATTACCGTACAAAGAATCTCTGTGCAGACATAAGTGATCGAAAGTCCGATAATATTTGCATTCGGAATAAACAATGCTCCAAGTACCAGCATCAAAATACAATCGCGTATAACAGTCATCGCTCCTGCGAATTTAGCCCTGCCTATAGATTGCCAAAAAGCAGTGATTACCATATTGACACCCATAAACACGATATTGATTGCAAAAATCCGCAATGCTACAGATGCTATTTCTACCGTATTGGGATCATGAATTCCGAAAAGCCAAATGAAAGCATCCGAAAATACGGTACAAAAAAGCGTAATTATACCGCCACTGATGATTACTACGTAGAGCGCTTTCTTTAATACGGCATAAATGCCATCTTTATCCGATTCTCCAACCAAAAATGCGGTCACGGTCAACAGCGCATCGGATGCGCCGTCAAATACGCTTATAGGAATCGTGCTGATCGTGTAAATCACGCCGTAAATAGCAACGTAAAGAGTACCGGAAGCTCCTCCAAAACGAAGAAGCAGTGTATTAAAGACCAGCATTACGACTGCATCAAAAATATGCTCCGAGCCCATACCGAATCCGTTGTAAATAAACGAGCCTATATCGGATAGCTTAGGCAAAACAAGGCGAAGCTTCAGAAGTTTGTGTTTTTTCAAAAAATGCGTCAGAAGCACAAGCACACCTAATGCCTCTGAAATGCAAAGCGAAGCAGATGCGCCGATGATGCCAAGGTTTAACACCTTCATAAAAAGCAGGTCAAGGGTAATGTTTGTAATGATTACAATAGCAGATGCAATCGCAGAAAGCTTTGGATTACTGTCCGTGCGAACAGAAACCGAAAGAATGTGATACATCACGAATACGGGAGCAGACCACATTACAATGGTAATGTACTGTTCTGCAAGAGGATATAAGTCCTCTGTTACTCCGAGAAAGGAAAAAAATGCATCCTTAAA
>JAZNBI010000079.1:0-7624 GCA_045586995.1 Eubacteriales bacterium
CATATCCGTGAGAATCCGAAAAAACCAATATCTTCATACCGTCAGCGGTTCTTCCTTTGCTTCGGAGCCATCACGGCTTTCACCGTATGCATAATTTACCCCTCTCGGCAGCGACATGTTGAAAATTCCTTTTTTCAGCTCAATAGAAAGAGCCGAGCTTTCCTCAATTTCGCCGTCAACGCAAATGCTGTGAGGACGGTCAAATACTATTTTAAGCTTTTTACATTTTATGTAATCGATTATTTTTCTCGTGCTGCTTTTTTTAAGATGCTGTCCCTTTTTATAAACACTGAGAAGCGAAAGAAATCTCAGACGCGAAAGGTATTTTACAAAGCAAATATCCATAAGTCCGTCGCTTGCGGATGCTTCGGGGTTCGAAAGAAATCCGCCGCCGCAAAATCTGCCGTTGGCTATCGCGGCAAGCAAAAGCTTTTTGTCTTCCCCGCCTCCTTCGTCGATCTCCGAAAAGAATTCGGCTCCCGGCTTTTTGATAAGCTCTATAAACGCGCCGACCAGATATGCGAATTTACCCGGAACAAGCGGATTTTTCTTTATTTGCGCGACCCTTTTGACGACCTCGCAATCAAAGCCGATATTTATCATATTTACGCAATATGAATCGTTGTATTTTATAAGGTCAAGCTTTATCGGCTCGCCCTCGAGCTGCGCCTCGATATCCATAAATTTTTCGGCGTCCGAAAAGTTTTTGACAAAATCGTTTCCCGTACCGATAGGTATGACCGCCGCCTCGGCAAAGGGAAATTCGGCTATTCCGTTTACGACCTCATTCAGAGTACCGTCGCCGCCGCAGGAATAAAAACGGCAGCGCGTGCCGAGCTCGGCACAGCGGCGAGCCGCGTATAAGCGCGCATCCCCCACATTTTTTGTCGTATATATCTCATAATCCTTGCTTTTTTCTTTGCATATTTCTTCTATGTTTTTTATGAGCTGATCACGGTATTTACCCTTGCCCGCGGCAGGGTTTACCAAAAAAATGTGTTTCATTTTCACCTCTGAATAATCATAAAAGCTTCCCGATATGAGCATATCTGCAAATATCCTTTCTATTATAACATTAAAAAGTGCTTTTGTCTACAAATTTCTTTAATATTTATCACACACCGTATGCTCGGTTCGACATATAATGCTTTTGAGAGCGTTTTCTCGAACACAATCAAATTTGAACGGAGATTTTTATATGGAACTTGACAGAAAAGCACTCGACAGACTTCTTTGTCTTAATGACGCACAGCTTAAAGCCGTTATCCGCCGTGTGGCATCCGATAGCGGAGTAAACCTCGCTGACTTCAATATTGACTGTAAAGATATTGCAAGCGTGCGCAAAACACTTGCGTCGGCAAGCGACGAGGATATACAAAGTATCGCCTCACAGCTCGGCAAAAAGCGCCCATAACACAAAAAGGAGATATCGGGTATGGACGAAAATTCCGCAGACCTTCGTGAAAATGGCGAAAATCCCTTTGATCCGAACGATATTTTAAACGGGAACAGCGGGCTTTCGGACGCGCTCGCAAAGCTGCTCGGAAACAAGGAGCTGATGCAGACGATATCATCTGTCGTCAAGGGAGAGAGCCCGCCGTCCTCCGACGGCGCGGGCACAGGAGCAGCCGCCGACGCTTCGGGCGGAGAAAACAAAGCAAACACCTTCGAAGGCATGACGGCGCTTCCCGAAATGCTCGCCGCGCTCAAGCCGATCTTAAACAGCGGAAAGCTATCGGGGCTCTCGAAATTTTTCGCAAACGACAACCATCGCGACAGCGCAAAGCGCACGGCGCTGCTCAGCGCGCTAAAGCCATATCTGTGTAAGGAGCGCTGTGAGATCATCGACTATATTATCAGCATAAACAAATTCGGAGATATCATCAAAAATATAAACTTGACCGGAGGTAAATAATGTATTCGAGAGGTATGGATATCGGCAGGAGCTCGGAGAGAATAAGCATTCCCGGAAATTACGGCGGAAGCGCATTTTCGGAAAAGGAGCTCTTTGAAAAAAGCTCCGAGGCAGAAAAGGATGAAGTTCAAATCAAGGAAAAAGAATGCTCTGCGCCCGATTTCGAAGAATGCTGCTCCCCGAAAAGCACGCCGAGCGATGCTCCGACGCTTTTGCCCTGTCCGCGCCACGAGTCAAAAGCGAAAAACTCTCTTTTCGGAGATCTCGGCCACGAGGAGCTTATACTTATAGGTCTTATTCTTCTTTTGTCGCAGAGCGATTGCGACAACGATATAGTTTTTATCCTGCTGTTTTTACTGCTCTTTAAATAATGTAACCCCTATTTTTCAAAAAATAGTTGATTTAGAAGTAAGTATATGATAAAATATATTAATAATTTGAATTTTAGTGCTTCGAAAGGAAATATAATTTTGAGTAACTTACTTCCAACTCAACCCTACAAAGGCACCCGTGACTTTTATCCGCGGGATATGAAGCTGCGCAACTGGTTTTTCGGTAAGATAAGACAGCAGCTCGAGCTTTCGGCTTTCGGCGAATATAACGGCCCTATGCTCGAATCTCTCGACCTGTATATCGCCAAAAGCGGCGAGGAGATAGCAGGCGAGCAGACCTATAATTTTGAGGACAGAGGCAAAAGACGCCTTGCCGTTCGCCCCGAAATGACACCTACCGTCGCGCGATTGGTCGCGGCTAAAATAAACGAGCTGAATATGCCTCTCAAATGGTTCTCCATACCCAACCTCTATCGCTATGAAAGACCTCAGCGCGGACGTCTGCGCGAGCACTGGCAGGTTAACGTCGATATCTTCGGATGCGACGGCTATGAGGCGGATCTTGAGGTCATCATGACCGCAATTTCGCTGCTCAAGATCTTCGGCGCGGATGAAAGTATGTTTAAGGTGCGCATAAGCAACCGCAGATTTTTCAATGAAATTATAGGCGGAATTTGCGGCGGCGACGCAGAGCTCGTTCGCAAGGTTTCGAAGGTCATAGACCGCAAGAATAAAATTCCGCGCAGCGAATACGAGCAGGAGCTCGGGCTTCTCGGCATATCCGCCGAAAGCATCGCGAAGATCGACTCGATGTATACCATGAGCATCGACGAGGCGGTAGCGCTTTGCCCCGATACCGACGGCGCGAAGGAGCTTTCCTGCCTGTTCTCGCAGATTCGCGAAATAGGACTCGAAAAATACTGCGTTTTCGATTTCGGCATAATCCGCGGCTTCGATTACTATACCGGAACGGTATTCGAGGTCTATGACCTCGACCCCGAAAACAACCGCGCCATGTTCGGCGGCGGCAGATATGATAATCTGGTTGGACTTTTTGTAAAAAACACGCACGTATCGGGCGTCGGCTTCGGCTTCGGTGACGTAACTCTTGAAAACTTCCTGGTTTCTCATGGCCTCATTCCCGACATTTACAACGAGGGTACGAAGGTGCTTATAACCAAATTTGACGACGTTCCGTACGGAAAATACGTCGAGCTTCTCAATATGCTCAGAGAGCGCGATATAGTTTCTTCTGTCTACATCGGCTCGAAGAAATTTCAAAAGCAGATCGACTATGCCGCAAAGGATAATTACAGCCACATCGTCATAATGGGCTCGGGCGAGCTTGCCGAGGGCGTGGTAAAGGTTAAAAACCTGACCTCGCGTGAGGAAAAGACCTGCGCTTTTGCCGAGCTTGCGAATTTTGATTTTAACGGCTGATAAAATTTCGGAATTCGGGCAAAATACAAAGGAGATACCTAAATGATATATTTCTTTTTGGCAGACGGCTTCGAGGAGGTCGAAGCGTTTGCTCCCATAGATCTTCTCCGCCGCGCCGACCTTGAGGTCGTTACGGTGGGAATAAACAAAAAAAGAGTCGTCGGAGCGCACAATATCGCCGTTGAAAGCGATATCGATGCAGAAACCTTTTTAAAGGGCAGCGTAAAGCCCGAAATGATAGTTTTCCCTGGAGGAATACCGGGAACGAAAAATCTCGACGAATCTCCGATTTCCGACTTTGCTATCTCGCTGGCGACAAAATCCGATGCATTTATTGCCGCAATTTGCGCCGCGCCCATGATTCTCGGCAAGCGTGGACTGCTCTGCGGCAGAACGGCAACCTGCTATCCCGGTTTTGAAAAGCATCTCGATGGTGCATTTTTGTCGGACAAGCGCGTGGTACGCGACGGAAAGATAATAACCGCAGCAGGCATGGGCGTTGCAGTACCCTTCGGACTTGAGCTTGTGAGCGCATTAAAAGGATCCGCTTTTGCGGACAAGCTTCGCAAAGCCGTTATTTTCGAATGATCGACCGTATGAATTTAACCGCTTCGAAAAATATTTCGAGCGCAAAAAGCGAATTCAGGCAAAAGGGGCTTAAAATACGCGGAGCGCTTGAAATATCTTACCGCGAGAGCGCACAAGCGCAAATAAACGACTCGCTTTGGCGCATCGATGAAATTTCGGGAGCAAACACGATTTTAATGTTTTATCCCATAAAGAGCGAAATAGACCTTCTGCCCTTTGCCAAAAAAGCTCTGGAAAAGGGCAAGTGCGTCGCTTTTGCACGGGTGGAAAAGTCGGAAAACGCAATGTATTTCCACAGCGTAAGCTCTCTTTGTGAGCTTTCCGAGGGCGCTTTTTCGATTCCCGAGCCAAAGCGGGACGCTCCCCTTATCGACCCCAAGAATCCCGAAATCAAGGCGGTGTGCATACTTCCGGGCGTGGCGTTTGACCGCTCGGGCTTTCGCATCGGCTACGGAAAGGGCTTTTATGACCGCTTTTTAGACGCCTTCGGGGTATTTTCGGTTGCCCCGACCTTTAGCCGTCTGCTTTTTGACGCTGTACCGCACGATTCCTTTGATAAGCAAGCAGATGTGATATTGACCGAATCCGAAACGATTTACTGCAAGGTGGTGTGATTTTTCTGAAAAACAAAAACGGAATCTTCATAAAAGCATCGTTGCCCGCAAATCTTCTTGTGCTGGTGATATTCCTGCTTCTTGCCGTGCGCAATATTTTCAATCGGCTTCTGCCCGATTCAAATGAAGGCGCTTTTAAAATAATTCTGCTTCAGCTTTTAATATTCGCGCTTCCCACGGTGCTTTTTTGCTATTTCAGAGGCGGAAAAAGCTATCTTGCGACCTTACGCCTTGCTGCGCCGAAGCTAAAGCATCTGCTCTTTTCCCTATTCTCGGCCTTGGTCCTCATCTCGGGAAGCATCCTAATAGGTATTATTTTCGGCGGCTCCGAATCCTTAAATGAAAGCTTTTCTCTTTACACGAGCACGGCAACGGAAAAAAGCTCTTTTTTTGCCGCTGCCTTGGCAGTCGTGGCGTATGCCGTCCTTCCCGCCGTGTGCGAGGAGCTTATTTTTCGCGGCATAATCTGCGCCGAATATGAAAAGTACGGAGTTCTTCAAGCTTCGATTTTCTCCTCGGTGCTGTTCGCTCTTTTGCATTTTAATTTCTTGCATATTCCCGTCTATATTTTTGCGGGATGCGTTTTGACGCTCACGCTGTATGCGACGCGTTCTCTGCTCGTTACTGTCCTTGCGCATCTTTTTTATAACGTTTTTTGTCTGTTCGGTCAGCCGATAATCGCCGCCTTTTACAACACTACGGGCGACACCTCGCTTTTGACCTTCGCCGTCGGCTTTGTGCTTATTCTTTCGGCGGCGATCTTTTGCAGCTTTGCGGCGGGATTTTACCGCGAATATGCCGTAAAATACGACTCTCCGAATTTTTCTTGCGCGCCAAAGGGAAAAAACGAAATTATCGATACCTATAAAAAGCTGTTGCTCGACCCATATATAATTGCCTGCTTTGTGCTGTACATAATTTTTGCAATAATCGACATTCTGTAAATTTCGATTTTGCGGCAAAGAAAGGTAATTTTATGACACAAACCAGACGCATAACGAAAACGAAAAAAGCTTCAAAAAATCCGAAAAATCCTCCGCAAGAAGCAACTTCTTCGGTAGAATTTATATTAAACAGTGCGGCGCGCGCTATGATCTATCTCGCATCGGTGCTGACCTTTGCTTCGGTACTGTCTTGGCTGATATTGAAAAATCTTAACGACATCTACTGCTTTATATAAAGCAAAAAAAGCTTATCATACTTTTTATGTATGATAAGCTTTTTTTGTCCCTTATTGTCACAGCTCCCTGTATTCCGACGGCGTAAAGCCCGTAAGCTGCTTAAAATTGCGGTTAAAACTGCGCAGAGATTGATATCCGCTATGATACGCAATCTCCAAAATGCTTTGGTCTGTAGTCAAAAGCAAATGGCTCGCCTCGCTGATCTTTCGGCGGTTTACATACTCTTTAAAGGGCATTTCGACGTTTCTGATAAAATATTTCGACAGATATGCATAATCATAATTAAATTCCTGCGCAAGCTCCTTAAGCGTACACTCTCCCATAAAATTTTTCTCGACGTATTCGAGCATTCTGTAAAGCAGAGCGTCCGAATTTTGACCGTTTATCTCTTGATACTCAGCGTTCTTTCCGAAAATGCCGCATAAAATATACAAAAGTCCTTTCACAGTACAGATATCCGCCGAATCTTCTATCTGCTCAAAAAGCTTCCTGACATCGTCCTCAATGTGAAAAAATGGCGAGCGCGGAATCAAATTTTGCGTTTTTATGTTGAAAAAATTAATCAGCTTTTTTGAAAAAACGCAGAGCTTATGCAAGCTTTGGCACTCGGATTTCATACCATGTATCTGATTCGGAAAAACGAGAGCAACGTCGTTTCTTTTCAATACGGCGGAGTTATTTCCCACAGTAACGTGAAGCTCCCCGTCCAAAACCACGATAATTTCAAAGCAGGAGTGTATGTGAAGCGGAAAAGAAAAATCCTCTTTTTGCTCGAACATAAAATAATCCGAGTCCATAGAATGAACCTTTTGGTAAAACATGCTAAGCCCCCCGTGAAAATCAAAGAATCTCTCGATTTATCAAAAAAACGAATTTTGTCTACTTATTATACCATATTCAACTTGAAAAAGCAATTATGTTTTGCTATAATGTAATTAAAAGATGTTTATTTTCAAAAAAATTTATATTTTTAACGAAAGGAAAATTATTATGGCTGTATTTGAAAACATTAAACCGATTGCTTATGAAGGCAAAAATTCAAAAAATCCCCTCTCCTTCAAGTTTTATGATAAGGACCGAGTCGTTCTCGGCAAAACTATGAAGGAGCATCTCCCCTTTGCTATGTCCTGGTGGCATACTCTTTGCGCAGAGGGCGCCGATATGTTCGGCAGAGGCACCGCAAACAAAGCTTTTGGCGCTCCCTATTCTACGATGGAGCACGCAAAAGCCAAGGTTGACGCGGGCTTTGAATTTATGGTAAAGCTCGGCATCGAATATTTCTGCTTCCACGACGTAGATATAATTCCCGAAGCAGACACCATAAGCGAAACCAACAAGCGCTTGGATGAGATTTCCGACTATATTCTCGAAAAAATGAATGAAACCGGCATTAAATGCCTTTGGGGCACGGCAAATATGTTCAGCAATCCGCGCTTTATGAACGGCGCCGGCTCGACAAATTCCGCTGACGTATACTGCTTTGCCGCTGCTCAAATCAAAAAAGCTCTCGACCTTACCGTTAAGCTCGGCGGTGTCGGATACGTTTTCTGGGGC
>JAZNBI010000080.1:0-13811 GCA_045586995.1 Eubacteriales bacterium
CGAGAAGGGATAAGCACAAAGGAGCTTGATAACGTTATAAGACGTCACATCGAGCGTTCGGGTGCAAAGCCGTCCTTTCTCGGGTATGGCGGATTTCCGGGCTCGGCGTGCATCAGTATTAATGATGAGGTCATTCACGGAATTCCGTCCGCAACTCGTATCCTTCAAGAGGGCGATATAGTAAAGGTCGACGTCGGCGCGTATTATAAGGGATTCCACGGTGACAGCGCCAGAACGTTTCCTGTCGGGCGGGTAAGCGAAGAAGCAAAAAAGCTTATTGAAGTTACAAAAGCAAGCTTCTATGCAGGCCTGGCGGCTGTGAAGACGGGAAACAGATTAGGCGATGTCGGAAGCGCTATTGACGAAACGGTCAGCCAAAACGGATTTAGCGTCGTAAGACGTTATATCGGTCACGGCATCGGCAGAGAATTGCACGAAAGTCCCGATGTTCCGAATTACGGAACTGCAGGCAGAGGAGTACGGCTCTGCGCCGGAATGACGATTGCTATTGAGCCCATGGTCAATGTAGGTACTTATGAGGTGCGTGAGATGAATGACGGCTGGACGGTGAAAACCGCAGACGGAAAGCTCTCGGCACACTATGAAAATACCGTTGCATTGACAAGCGAAGGAGTTTTGATACTCACCGAGGTAGAGCGTGGATTTTAAAAGCACGGATAATCGGCAGATTCGATATTTACCGATGCTTCGATAAAAATGATGTTGAGCGATTTTAGAAAGATCGCAAACAGTTCAAATATTTGATTGGAGGGATTTTTCTGCCAAAAGACGATGTGATAGAGTTTGAAGGTACTGTTGTTGAAGCATTGCCAAACGCGGTCTTCAAAGTCAAGCTCCCCAATGAGCATATAGTAACGGCTCATATATCCGGGAAGCTGAGAATGAATTATATTAAAATATTGCCGGGTGACCACGTGACCGTTGAGGTTTCCATATACGACCTCAATAAAGGCAGAATTACCTGGCGCACAAAATAATGTGAAGAAAGGTATGGTGTTATCCAATGAAAGTAAAACCATCCGTTAAAAAAATCTGCGAAAAATGCAAGGTTATCAAAAGAAAAGGCCATATAATGGTTATCTGCGAAAACCCGAAGCATAAACAAAAGCAGGGCTGATTTACAGTTGAAAACAAAAACCAAACAGAGAGGTGAAAAAACAGAATGGCTCGTATAGCTGGTGTTGATATTCCTAACTCAAAGCGTGTGGAAATAGCTCTTACCTATATTTACGGAATAGGAAAAAGCAGTGCGGCAAAGATTTTGGCTAAGACCGGAATAAATCCCGACACACGTGCAAAGGATCTCACAGAAGAAGAAGTTGCAAAGCTTCGCGATGAGATAGAAAATGAATATACCGTTGAAGGTGATCTCCGCCGTGACGTTGCTCTTAATATCAAGAGAATGGTGGAAATCAACTGCTACCCCGGTATCAGACACAGAAAAGGTCTGCCCGTAAGAGGACAGAGAACCAAAACAAACGCAAGAACCAGAAAAGGTCCGGCGAAGACTATCGCGAACAAGAAGAAATAAAGGAGTGGCATAACAGATGGCTAAAGTTGCAAAGAAGGTTATCAAGAAACGCCGTGAACGTAAAAATATTGAAAAAGGCACAGTTCACATTCGTGCAACCTTCAATAATACAATTATCACTATTACCGATGTCGCAGGAAATTCAATTTCATGGGCATCCGCAGGTGAACTTGGCTTCAAGGGTTCCAGAAAGTCTACTCCGTTTGCAGCTCAGTCGGCAGCAGAAACCGCCGCAAAAGCAGCAATCGAACATGGCCTTAAGACAGTTGAAGTCTATGTAAAGGGTCCGGGTTCCGGACGTGAGTCCGCAATTCGTGCGCTTGAAACAGTCGGTCTCCAGATTACAACCATCAGAGACGTAACCCCTATTCCTCACAATGGTTGCAGACCGCCTAAACGCAGACGCGTTTAATTAATATCAGGAGGTAGCTCAATAATGGCAAGATATACTGGTCCTGTTTGCAGACTTTGCCGCAGAGAAGGCACAAAGCTCTTCCTCAAAGGCGAACGTTGCATGACAGGTAAATGCGCGATTGACCGCAGAAATTCCGCACCCGGTCAACATGGAGCAAGCGGAAAGAAATTGAAAGAGTACGGCAGACAGCTTCGCGAAAAGCAGAAGGTAAGAAGATATTACGGCGTGCTCGAGAAGCAGTTTGTTAACTATTATGAAGAGGCAGACCGCAGAGAAGGTATGACAGGTGAAAACCTTTTGAAGCTTCTTGAAAGTCGTCTTGACAACGTAGTATACAGAATGGGTATGGCAGAAAGCCGCAGGGAAGCACGTCAGCTCGTTCTTCATGAGCACTTTGAGCTTAACGGCAAGAAGGTAAACATTCCCTCCATGCTTGTTAAAGTAGGAGATGTTGTTACGGTAAGAGAGAACTTCCGTTCATCCGAGAAATTCAAATTCTTGGCAGAGGGAATATCCTCAAAGCTTTCTCCGAAGTGGCTTGAAGTTAATAAGGAAAAATGTTCGGCAAAGGTAATCGCGCTTCCCGAAAGAGAAGATATCGATTTCCCGATTAACGAACAGCTTATCGTAGAGCTCTACTCCAAGTAATACCACAGTGGTTCGGTATTATTTGTATATGTCGAGCCGCAAAATGTTTTTATCCAATTAAATTTTGTTAAAAAGAATTATAACAGGAGGTATTATTTGGAATGATAGAGATATACAAGCCCAATATCACAACAGTTGATTTGAGTGAGGACGGCAGAAAGGGTAAATTTATTGTCGACCCACTTGAACGCGGATACGGGATTACGCTCGGAAATTCACTTCGCAGAGTGCTGCTCAGCTCTTTGCCGGGAGTGGCTGTTACCAGCATTAAGATCGATGGAATTCTCCATGAATTTTCAACGGTTCCCGGAGTAAGAGAAGATGTTACCGAAATAGTACTCAATGTCAAAGGAATTACAGCAAAGCTTCATTGCAATACTCCAAAGACAGTTGTAATTGACGTTGTCGGTGAAAAGGAAGTTACAGCCGGCGATATCAAGCAGGATTCAGATATAGAGATATTGAATCCGGACCTCCATATAGCAAGCGTTAAAGAAAATGAGAAGCTTTATATGGAGCTTACATTTGAGCACGGACGCGGATATGTTTCTCAGGAGCGCAACAAGCAAAACCATGCAAAGTTGCTGGGAAATAATACTTCGGCTCCGCTCGGAACGATATATACCGATTCTATTTACACACCCGTATACAATGTAAATTATACTGTTGAAAGCACACGTGTCGGAACAGTAAACGACCTTGATAAACTTACTCTCGAAGTTTTGACAAACGGTACTATTTCGGCAAAAGAGGCGGTTTCACTTGGCGCCAAGATTCTCAACGAGCATCTCAACTTATTTGTCGACCTTTCGGATCAGGCAAAGAAGGCAGAAATAATGGTTGAGAGAGAAGAAACTATAAAAGAAAAAGTTCTTGAGATGACCATTGAGGAACTTGACATGTCTGTACGTAGCTTTAACTGCTTGAAGCGTGCAGGCATCGATACAGTTGAAGATTTGACTAATCGTACTGAAGAGGATATGATAAAGGTTCGTAACCTCGGTAAGAAATCGCTCGAAGAAGTTATACAAAGATTACATTCTCTCGGTCTTGAACTTAAAAAAGAAGAGGACTGAGCAGAGTACCTTATTAAGAACAGCAGAAGGAGGGAATTATAATGCCCGGAACCAGAAAACTCGGCAGACCCACAGCGCACAGAGATGCGATGCTTCGCGGTCTTGTCACTTATCTGCTTGAAAATGGCTCTGTTGAAACAACTCTTACAAGAGCAAAGGAAATCAGGTCCATAGCAGAAAAAATGATTACACTCGGCAAGAAAAACACTCTTGCTTCTCGCCGCGCGGCGTTTTCATACATTACTAAAAGAGAAGTAGTTACAAAGGTGTTCGATGTGTTGGCACCCCAATATGAAAACCGTAACGGCGGATACACACAGATTTTCAAGCTTGGCCCGCGCAGAGGAGATGCCTCTGAGATGGCTTTGATTCGTCTTATAGATTATAAGACACCCGAAAAGAAGGACGCGAAGAAGGACACAAAGAAGTCCGAAGCAGAAGCATAAGCGGCTGCCGCGAATAATCCTTAAATAAAATCAGGACTATTGCAAAAGTGCTTTGGGTACATTGCAATAGTCCCTTTTTATTGTGAGCTTTTGCTTTTTAAAATATCCTTCAGGACACGGTACATTGCCTCAATGTCGTTTGTTGTGTTAAAAATACTTAAGCTTGCACGAACGGCACCCTGAGCGACACTTCCGAGTGTTCTGTGGCCGAGCGCAGAGCAATGGAATCCCGAGCGCACGCATATTCCCTCATCATTCAGCTCGCGAGAAACGGTGTCGGGAGATATACCGTTTAGATTAAAGAGTATGACCGAACCGCAAAAATCCTTTGCGTACACCGTTATACCCGAGGTGTTTTCCAGCATTTCGCGAGCGCGTACAAAAAGTGTTTTTTCGTGCTCTGAAATGTTTTCGAGCCCAATCTCATTCAGTTTTTTTATACCCTCGCAAAGTCCTGCAAGCGCAGGAGTCGGCAGAGTACCCGACTCATAACGTTCGGGCGTTATGTCCGGCATTCTGCTTTCAAGCGAGCTTATGCCATTACCGCCTTCAACAAGGGTGTCAAGCTGCACGTCTTTGTTTATAACGACAAGCCCGCCTCCCTGAATTCCATAAAGCCCCTTATGGCTCGGAGCGCATAAAAAATCTATATTCATATCGCTGATATTTATGGGTATATGACCTGCCGACTGTGCCGCATCAAGAGCGAAAAAAACTCCTTTTTGACGGCATATCTCCCCGATCTTTTGAACAGGTAAAATTCTTGAGCAGATGTTTGGGATATGAGTGCATATCAGCAGCTTGGTGTTCGGTTGTATAAGCCGAAGAATATCGTTGCAGATTTCCTCGTCCGATAAAAAAATATAATCCTTTCCGTTTTGCTTTTTTACGGTGTGAAAAATGTTATAGGTTATAATTCCGTCTGACGTCATTTTGTATATTGGACGGTATACGGAATTGTGCTCGAAATCACTGATTATGACGTGGTCGCCCCTTTTCAGTATGCCTTTTATGACCGTATTAAGAGCGTAGGTGGTATTAAGAGTAAAAAAAACCTTCTCGGGAGAGGGTGAGCCGAAAAAATCTGCCGCAAGAACACGACATTCATATATTTTTTGCGCGGCGCGCATAGAAAGAAAATGTGAGCTTCTGCCCGGGTTGCCGCAATAGTATTTTATACATTGTGTTACTTCGTTTATAACCTCGCGCGGTTTTGGAAAAGTTGTGGCAGCGTTATCAAGATAAATCATATTATGCTCCATACCGCATTTGCGGCTCAAATAAATTTTTTGTGTTGCGTGCTTTTTATATGATCTCACCGCCGCTGCCGTTTACATACCGACTGACGGGGATATCAGAAGCATTAAGCAGATGACGTACTTGGCGCAAGCGGTTGCAGGGAAATTCTATGCCGTAGGTACAACCCCTGCGCGCAAACGACGAATCAAGCTTTACCACAACAGAATCAATACCGTTTGCTAAAAGCTCGTTGTGCGCTTTCATAGCGTATGTCAGCGATGTTGTAGACGCGGTACATTGCCTCATAAAATGCCTCATTTCTCCGCCAATATTTATAAAAATTGGGAAACGCTCGTTTTCGGCGGGAAAACGCCGTTAAGGAATTAATAAGATATCCCATATCATAACCGGCAGACCGTGTGTTTGGTCGGCTGTTTCCTTCATTGTCAATATATGTCGGATTTCGAAGTAATGTGAGGATATAAAAAACGGTAGAGGGCGACAACAGTGCATATAATAAATAAGAGATTACAAAAAACAACAGCCAAATTTATAGGAGCGCTGCCGTTATATGCGTTAACGCTTTCAAGCGAATTTAACGTGTTTGGAAAGAGTAAAATTCCGCAAGCGGTTATCAAAGCCGTGAGAATTCCGTGGAAAAATTTTGCAATAAAATACGGGAAAAACGAAATGCGTTTTTTTCTGGATTGACGCTTTGTTCCGCAAATCGACATAATTTGAAAATGAACAGACAAGCCCGACCACCCGACGATAAAAGCAGAGAGTAAGATGCCCGCAAATTTATTTTTTAACAATGCCGCTTCACACGTTCCGCTTGAAATTTCAAGAAAGCCCAAAATAAAAACGCGAATTTCGGGAAGGATATCAAAATAATCAAGCGTGCGGGATAAGCATCCTATAATTGATGAAAAAAATATTATATAGGCGCAAACTATAAGCATAGAAAAAGCGGATTGGCTTATGGCGTCGGTGAATATACCGATGCTGAGCGTTTTTTTGATGGTGTATAATTGTTTTTGGCTTTTTGTTTTGTTTTTTCGTGATATAATATTTCCTAAAACGCCGATAATAATAGCGGCAATTACCGAGCAGACCCATATAAGAACTCCTATTTTTCGATTGGAATAAAGCGAGATCCCGACGGCGTTGATTACAAAAGCGGAGCTTGCGTTATTTGTAAATGTCAAAAGTCGTTCGAATTCTTCGCGTTCGATTACGTCGGACTCATAAAGCGATGCAGCTACACGCGCGCCGATTGGATATCCGCATAAAAATCCAAGAATAACAGCGCATCCGCCCGAGCCCGATATGCCGAAAAGCAAATTCATTGGTTTTTTGAAAATCTTGCCGAGTAATTCTGAGCATCCGTTTACCATCAACTCGGATATTACCATAAAGGGAAAGAGTGACGGAATTATAGATTTTACGCAGAGTGCCATACCTTTTCCGACATATTCAATAGCTATATCGGAATTTTTTAATATTACCGCAAACGAGAGAATGCTCATAAAGCAAAACAGTATCGTTCCGTTGGTTATTTTTTTTGATTGGATGAAGCAGCTTAATTTTGAATTTTTGGTTATGCATATCACCCCTTTTGCATAAAATTTAAACACAGTAGATTTTATTCATTATGCGTAGGGCATATTCGAGAACAAAGGAGAAATTAAAAATATGAGCCGAGCAAAAAATCAAAAAACGAGCAAAAAAACCTTTTCCGAAAAGCTTAGTGCAACCCTGGAAATACCCTCGGATATTTTTGACGGAGGGTGTTATTTTGAGCTTCGCGGAAGAAATGACATTATGGTGCGGGGATGTCGGAAAATTCTGAAATATACCCCGACAAACATAATTCTTCAGATGAAAAGCTCGGCGTTTTCTATTTGCGGCGATCGTCTTGTATGTATGTCGTATTACGTCGGTGCGGTCGGCATAAAGGGGCGTATAGACAGAATGGAGTTTTTAGAGGAGGGATATCAATGAATTTGTTTCATATCGCTTTCGGATATTGCAGAATTGAGGCCGATTCTCTCTTTGCCGAAGCAATACTTAATATTTGTATGAAATATCAATTTGTTTATTCGGACCTGAGTATAAGCGAGGAGAAAAAAATATCGTTGACCTGTACTATGCTTACTGCTCGCAAGCTTATCGCCGTGTGCCGAGTTAACAAAATTCCCGTTTCGATGATCCGAAAAGGAGGAGCCCCTTTTTTTATTTATCGCTTTATGCGCCGCAAAGGACTTTTGCTCGGAACGGTTTTAGGTGTCTTGATCGTTTTGCTTTCTCAAAAATTCATTTGGGAAATACGTGTTACGGGAAATGAAATTTTGCAGGACGAGGAAATTTTCAAAGAGCTTGAGGCGTGTGGGCTTTCGGTTGGAGCGAGGATTTCTTCTCTTGATGTGTCAAAGACCGAAAACCGTTTGCTTATGAATTCGGAGGACATTTCCTGGATATCTATAAATATTTTCGGTACGGTGGCAGACGTGGAAATTCGGGAAACCTCTAAAGCCGATGAATCGGAAAATTCAAAAATTTTTGCAAAGCCCGCAAATTTAATTGCGTCAACCGATGCTCAGATAGAGATGTTAGAGGTTTATACGGGAAATGTATGTGTTGCGGTCGGGGATGTGGTTTCAAAGGGTCAGCTGCTTGTCGGCGGAATATACGGAAGCGATACCGAAAATTATCGATACACGCGCGCCAACGGAAAGGTGTGGGGAAGAACGCAACGCACCATACATATCGAAGTGCCGCTTGAATATGAAGAAAAAGTCTATTCGGATAAGACATATTGTCAAAAAATCTTAAAATTTTTCGGAAAGGAAAAAATTATTTTTCAAAATAATAGACAAGTAAATACTAATTATGATATAATAAAATACAGTAATAATTTGAATTTTTTCGGGCTTGGAGATTTACCCGTCGGGATTCGGACCGAGGAATATTTGCCATATTCCTATGTTAGCTCCCGTTATGATGGCGAGATGGCAATGAAGCTTGCGTTTTATCGATTGAAGTGTCAGCTGGAAAAGGATTTCGGTGACGCTCAGCTTCTGTCCAAAACCATTACGACAAATCTTACCGAAAACGAATTTATTCTTGACTGCACTTTGGTATGTATCGAAAATATAGCGCTTCAAAGCGAGTTTGAGATAACCTTTCCGTTATCCGAGCATTAAAATCGAAAGGATTCGATTATGATTCAAAAAACAGTTAAAACAGATACAGATGAGATAACATCAAAAATTTTCGGCAGCTTTGATGTCAACGCCCGTATAATAGAAAGAAAATTCGGTGTCAATATTTCCAACAGAAACAGCGGCGACGGAGATGCTATTATAATAAGCGGAGATTCCGCGCAGGGAGTAGAGCTTGCGGCTTCGGCTGTGAATTATCTAAAGAATATGACAAAGTATAACGATGCTCTTTCCGAGCAGTCGGTAAGCTATGTGGTTGATATGGTGGGCGACGGGCGTGAAAATGAGCTTAGCGATTTCGGCGATGACTGTATATGTATAACCAACCGCGGCAAGCCCATAAAAGCAAAGACCGTCGGTCAAAAAAAGTATGTAGACGCCATTAAGAAAAATACCGTCGTGCTTGGCGTCGGTCCTGCGGGAACGGGAAAGACCTTCTTGGCGGTGGCAATGGCGGTCAAGGCATTGCGGGATAAGCAGGTCAACCGAATCATACTCACCCGTCCCGCTATCGAAGCGGGTGAAAAGCTTGGCTTTTTGCCGGGTGACCTGCAAAGCAAAATAGACCCATATCTTCGTCCGCTTTACGATGCGCTGTACGAGATGATGGGGGCAGACAACTATGCGCGCCACATTGAGAAGCAAACGATTGAAATTGCGCCGTTGGCATATATGAGAGGACGCACGCTCGACGACTCCTTTATTATACTTGACGAGGCGCAAAATGCCACACCCGAGCAGATGAAGATGTTTTTGACGCGCTTGGGATTTAATTCGAAGGTAGTGGTTACGGGTGATCTGACCCAAACCGACCTGCCCAAAGGGCAAAAGAGCGGATTGGCATCTGCTGTAAAGATACTTTCGGATATTGACGATATTTACATTCATTATTTTACCGATAAGGACGTGGTGCGTCATAAGCTGGTCCAAAAGATTATTCTTGCGTATGAGAAGTACGAGAGGGAACACACTGCAAAGGGCGATACTGCCAAACGCTTTGTTAAAAGGCCCGAAAAATAAAATCCGGACGTCTGACAGAAAGGCGGAGCTTTATAAATGAAGTTAAAAATCTATTTTGACAACGATCAAAACAAAGAAAAGGTCGGATATAAGCTGAAAATTCTCATAAGGCACGCTGTCCTTGCCGCGCTTGATTATGAAGGGATCGAAAACGACTGCGAGATATCCGTAAGCTTTACCGACAACGAAGGGATCCGAGAGCTTAATAAAAGCTACCGAAGTATTGACCGCGCCACAGACGTGCTGTCATTTCCGCTGATGAGCGAAGAAGATTTCGAAACCTACGAGGAGCTGACACTGGGCGACGTCGTCATATCTCTTGAGAGGGCAAGAATGCAAGCGGAAGAATTCGGTCACTCGTTTGAACGCGAGGTGGCATTTTTGTGCGTACACTCGGTGCTTCATTTGCTTGGCTATGACCACGAAAACGGCGAGGCGGACGATATTGATATGAGAAAGCGCCAAAGCGAAATAGTTGAAAGCTTGGGGCTCGGAGTAAAAAAAGATTAAGAATATCCGAAAAAAGGAGTTATATATGAAAAGAACAGGATTTATAGCGATAGTGGGACGTCCGAATGTGGGAAAATCTACCCTGCTCAATTCGATCTTGGGAGAGAAGGTTGCTATTGTTTCGAACAAGCCCCAGACCACGCGAAATCGTATCATAGGTATATATACGAAGGGCGAGGATCAATTTGTTTTTCTTGATACGCCCGGAATTCATAAGCCGAAAAACGCACTCGGCGAATATATGGTAAAATCTGCAAACGAGTCGATGAAAGATGCCGATGCCGTTGTGCTTGTGGCTGATGCGGGTAAGGAAATTACTCAAACAGAAAAAAATATTATAGATTATTTAAAGACGTCAAAAGTGCCGTCGATCCTGGCGCTTAATAAGACCGACCTGTATAATGCCGATACGATTGCACAGACCTTGATGCTATATTCGAACGAGTATCAGTTTGATGCGTTTGTGCCGATATGCGCAAAAAAGGGCGAAAAGGTAGTTGAATTGCTTGACGAGTGTTCAAAATTTATTTCGGAATCGCCTTGGTTTTTCCCCGATGACATAGTTACCGACCAGCCCGAAAGACAGGTCGCCGCCGAAATCATTCGCGAAAAGCTTTTGCGTACCTTAAACAAGGAAATTCCGCACGGAGTTGCCGTTGTAATAGAGGAATTCAAGGACGAAGGCAGCTTGCTTCGTATACGCGCCGAGATATTCTGCGAGAAGGCATCGCACAAGGGAATTATCGTGGGTAAAAACGGAGCCGGATTAAAGCTTGTCGGAACGTATGCGCGAGAGGATTTAGAAAAAATATTCGGCACGAAGGTCTATCTCAATCTTTGGGTAAAGGTTAAAGAAAATTGGCGCGAGAGCGCACATACGGTAAGTAATTTCGGATATAGAAACGAATAAAACTCCGCAAAGGAGGAGATCTTGTGCTTTATACAACAGACGGTATTGTTTTGAGAACCTTGGATTCGGGCGACCATGACCGACTTTTGACCATACTTACACCCGACGGCGGGCGTATATCGGTTATGGCTAAGGGCGCTCGTTCGATGAATAATAAGCTTATGCCGCTTTCTCAGCAATATGTTTACGGTAATTTCGAAATATACAGGCGCGGAGAGTTCCAATGGCTCAGAGGCGGCTCTGTTAACGAGGCATTTTATGGGCTTCGCACGGATATAGAAAAGCTTGCATTAGCGTCGTATTTTTCGGAGATTGCCTGCGAGGTTACCGACGAAGGCGAATCGGCAGAGGAGTTTAGCAGAATTTTGTTAAATTCGCTTTTTGCGATTTCAACCGATTTTTGTCCGCGTGAAATTATCAAGGCGGTTTTCGAGTTGCGTACGGCGGCAATTTCTGGATATATGCCGGATATTGCACGGTGCCGTAAATGTAATGATCCCGATTGCGATACTTATTATCTTGACGTTATGAACGGAAACATAATTTGTGAGCAATGTCTGAAAAATTCCCAAGCAGAGCCGGCAGCGCCGCGGCTTGATTCCTCGGAGGAATACCGCGAGGAGCGTAAAATTCTGACGGTGCTTCCAGGGAATGCGCTTGCCGCGATGAGATATTCGCTGAGCGCACCCATTTCGCGTATGTTTTCCTTTACCGTAAAGGATGAAAACGATTTGCGGCTCTTCTCAAAGGCGGCTGAAACCTATTTGATAAATCAGCTGGAGCGCACATTTGATTCCTTGGAATTTTATAAAACATTCGAAAAAGCACTTTAAAAAACATTTTAAAAGAAAAAATACTTGACAAAATATTGATTTTATGATATAATTACCGAAATTATATTAAAAGCTTTGACGAAGAGTGTCGTAAAAGCAATGCTTCCAGAGAAGTGGCGTTTGGTGAGAGCCACGGCAATTGTTTTGCGATTTGTAGCTTCCGAGCCGGGAAGAAGAACGCCCTAAAGGTCAGTAGAACTTCCTCGTATTGCTGCGTAAAAGCATAGGACTTACAGGAGTCCGAGAGTGGCGTACGAATTGAGCGCAATTTGAGTGGTACCGCGGGTAGATTGATGTTAAATGCTCGTCTCAAAGATAGTTATGTCTTTGGGACGATTTTTGTTTTCTATATAGCTTGCTTAGAAAGGAATTTAAAATGGAACGAATAACAGGGCTGGATTTTAAAATACGCGAAATGGCGGCTCGAATTAAAGAGCTTCGTGAAATAGAGGGTTGGACTCCCGCGCAGATGGCTGTCAAAACAGGTGTTTCCGAGGAGGAATATAACGCTTGCGAGGAAGGCGCGCGTGACCTTAACTTTGCGTTTATTTACAGATGCGCGATTGCCTTTAACGTCGACGTTTCGGATATTATTCAGGGCTCAAGTCCCAAGTTAAAGTCCTATACAGTAACCAGAAAGGGTAACGGTCAAAAAATCGAACAGGCGCACGGTATGGTTTATTATAACCTTGCATCTGCTTTCAGAAACAGAATTGCAGAGCCGCTGCTTGTAAACAGTGAATACAGCGAGGCGGCGCAAAATTCTAAAATTGAACTCACGACACACTCGGGTCAAGAGTTTGATATCGTAATAAAGGGTCACCTCAAGGTACAGGTCGGCGAGCATACCGAGATACTTGGCGAGGGGGATACTATATATTACGACAGCGGAACACCGCACGGTATGATTGCTGTCGGAGGCGAAAATTGTCTTTTCTATGCTATCGTGCTTAACCCAACAGGAGAGCCCATTCCGGAAATTTCCTCGGCAAAAGAAGAGCCGATGCGTTCACCTTCGGTAAGAAAAGACGAAAAAAGACGTGTTTACGCCGACTTTATTGAGCCCACAACCGACGAAAACGGAGTTTTGGTTGATATTAAGTTCAAAAACGAAGATAAATTTAATTTTGCGTTTGACGTTATCGATAAGCTTGCGCAGACACATCCCGACAAGCGCGCAATGCTGCATATTGATAAATATAAAAATGAAAGAGAGTTTACGTTTGCGGATATAAAACGCGGATCTTCACAATGCGCGAATTATTTTAAGTCGCTTGGCATCAAGCGCGGCGACCGAGTTATGCTGGTGCTTAAACGGCACTATCAGTTCTGGTTTGCCGTTCTTGGATTACATAAGCTGGGAGCTGTTGCAATTCCTGCTACGAATTTGCTTCAACAACACGATTTTGACTACCGTTTTAATGCCGCAGGGGTTTGCGCTATCGTTTGTACTGCTGACGGCGACACCGCAAATCAGGCGGAGCTGGCTATGAAGGATTCTCCGACGGTTAAGGTTAAAATAATCGTAGGCGGAGAAAAAGAGGGCTGGCATAATTTCGACGAGGAATATCAGCTTTTCAGCGGAAAGTTTTTGCGTACCGAGGATACTCCGTGCGGAGATGACCCGATGCTTATGTTCTTTACGTCGGGCACTACGGGATATCCCAAGATCGCCACACATTCTCACAAATACCCACTCGGTCATTTTATCACCGCAAAATATTGGCATTATGTCAATCCCGACGGACTGCATTTGACTATTTCGGATACGGGATGGGCAAAATCAATGTGGGGTAAGCTATACGGTCAGTGGCTTTGCGAAGCGCCTATATTTGTATACGATTTCGATCGCTTTGATGCGTCGGATATTCTTCCGATGTTTAAAAAATATAATATTACTACGTTCTGCGCACCGCCTACAATGTATCGTATGATGAT
>JAZNBI010000081.1:0-6162 GCA_045586995.1 Eubacteriales bacterium
CCTTTTCGCGGAGGGTCGATTATAACCGTATCCGCAGACAGTGCTTCTCCCCTCTCTTTTTCTGCTTCGTCAAATAAACGACTTATATCCGAAGCATCTCCGCAATAAAAATTAGCATTTTTTATATTATTCATTTGGGCATTTAATTTCGCGCACTGTACAGCTTCTTTAACAATTTCAATGCCTACGAGTTCTTTTACTTGTGATGCCATTGACAGTCCTATTGTACCTGCACCGCAATATAGATCGAGAAGCACTTGATTTTTGTCAAGATCTGCACGTTCCTTAACCAATGAATACAAAAGCTCCGCGCCATCACGATTTACCTGATAAAATGCGCCCGGCGCAATATTTACTTTCAATCCGCACAAAATATCGGTAATATACTCTTTACCGTAAAGCAAGCAAAATCTGTCGCCGAGGACAATATTAGTCGATTTTTTGTTTATATTGGTATATATACTTACAACATTCGGAAATTTATCCGAAACCCTTTTCACAAATTCCCTCTCGAAAGGAATATCATCTCCGTTAATAACAAGGCAAAGCATAACCTCTTTGGTTTTTTCCGCTATTCTCAAATAAATATGACGCAAAAGCCCCTTGCCACTGTTCTCATCATAAACGCTTACATTATGTTCACTCATAAAGTTACAAACAAAGTCTGCAATTTCCGAAAAGATTGGATTTTGAAGCGAACATTCGGACGTACGAATAATATTATGCGTTTTTGAAGCGTAAAATCCCGAAAAAATTCTTTTTGTTCCCTCGAATTTTGAAGCTCCGAGCGGAAGCTGCGCCTTATTGCGATATCCTTTTATTCGGCCCGTCGTTTTCACGTCATCGACATAAACGTTGACAAGCCCCACCTTGCGAAAAGCGTGGACAACATAATTCTTCTTCATCTGAAGCTCGTGCTCGTACGAAATATGACGGTATACGCACCCTCCGCACGAAAGCGGAGCCGAGCAAAAGCTGTCCTTACTTCTGAAGGTCGACGGCTTAATTATTTTTTCAATCTTTCCTACGCAATAGGTTTTATTGACTTTAATAATTTTTGCAAGCACCGTATCGCCTGTAACAGCGCCAAAAATAAAAACAACCTTTCCGTCAATTTTACCTACGCCGCAGCCAAGATTATTTATTTCGTCTATTTGAAGCTCAAGCAAGTCATTTTTTTGCATCAAACATCGAATTCCTTTCTTATATGAAAAAGTCAAATCAAAAAAATATTATTGCTTTCTATGTAATTGACATTAAGCGACGGTTCAATTTCCTTTAAAGTATCCGAAATGAATTTGCAAACAATATCTTCTGTAAAATAATGTCCCGCTTCAATAAAATTCATCCCCAAATTCTCGGCTTCGGTCATTGTATGATATCCTATACAACCGCTGACAAAGGTATCCGCGCCGGCTTCGCGAGCAGCCATAACAAAATCCTTGCCGCTGCCGCCGAGTACTGCTACTCTTTTTATTGGCTTTCCGCAGGATGCAATAAGAACGCCCGGCGCATCAAGTGCAATTTTTACAAATTCGGCAAATTCTGCGGCAGTGCAATTCATATGGCAATCACCGATTCGTCCGAATTGCTCTTTTCCGTTTCCAAAAGGAACTGGATTTTTTATTTCAAGGCGTTTTGCCAAAATATCATTCACACCGCCCTCCAATGCGTCGAGCCGAGTATGAAAACACATTGCCGCAATATTATTTTGAATAAGCTTTATTACCTTAACGGCTCTCGGATCGTTATAATCAAGATTCTTTAAGCTCGGAAAAATAAGCGGGTGATGCGAAACCACCGCATCATATTTACCGTCGATAGCTGCTTCAACAACAGAATCGGTGATATCAAGTGCGACAAGCACGTTTTTTATTTCTTTGTTCGGAGTGGGGCAACACATGAGCCCGTCGTTATCCCAATCGCAAGAAAGCGAGGATGGGATTTTTTTATCCATTATTTCATAAAGCTCTTTGACTGTCATATGTAAAAACCAACCTTTACTTTTTTTAATTCTTCAATAATATTTTTTTCGTAATTTATATTATGACCGAACGACCTTTTGGCATCAAGTCGCGTCTGAAAATTCAAAATTTTTGTGTCAACAAGCTCTGATAAAAGCTTTTCGCGTCTTTTGATATTATGCTTTCCGAGCATCAGTTCAATTTCATTCCAATCCTCGCTCACACCGCAATATGAAGCGCAAATTGTTTGATATATCTTATTATCCGCGAGCGACAATCGCTCATCTTTAATGCAAAAACCATTTTTGAGCAAATAACTTCTCAATTCCTCTTGCTTGGTCATTGGCTGTAGGATCAATTGAATATCGGGCTCTTTTATCCAAGGCGCTTTGTCGAGAATTTTGGAAATAAGCTCGCCGCCCATACCAAAAATAATTATATCATTCGGGAAAAAATCTTCAATTTTATCAAGTCCGTCTGTACGAATTACACTTATCTTGTCCTCTAACAAATATGATTTTACATTAGAACGCGCTCTAAGAACAGGTCCCTCGTTTATATCCGAAGCGACTGCAAACGCCGCCTTCCCGCTTAACACAAGATATATCGGCAGATATGCGTGATCTGTTCCTATGTCGGCAACAACAGAATTTGGTCGCACAAAATCAAGAGCGCTGGCAAGACGCGTATCCAAAATGGGAAGATTCATAAAAACTCTCCTAAAAGTTTGCGGGCGGACTTTTTGCCCGCCCGCATAAGCTTATTTAGATTTTGAATCAAAATAATCGTTAATTTTCTTTACCAATTCATCTGCATTTGTGCCGTGAACCGAGCAAGCGTCCTCAATGCTTTCTCCGCGCGATGCAGGGCATCCGAGGCAATGCATACCGATCTCAAAGAAAAAGCGTGCCGTATCGATATCGTAATCAAGAACATCTCCGATTATACTTTGTTTTGTGACTTTCATTTTGTTTTCTCCTCTATAAAAATTATATTTAACATTCTTTCACATAATATTACAATATATGTATAATTGTATCACATAAAGCTGCATTTGTCAACACAACATATTTTTAAAGTGTAAGAAAAAATCTTGCAAAAATTACTTGTTTGTGTTATAATACTGTATATTGAAATTTATATGTACCGAATAAACGGTATGGGAGGTTTATATTGATAATTGCTCTTGAAGAAGCCAAATATTCTTTGCAAAAATTGCGTGCGGCAATTGACGATCTCGGTTCTGCTTTGAAAATCGACTCACTTAAATCAGAGGTATCGGAGCTTGAAAAAACCACTCTTGATACAAATTTTTGGAACGACCAAGAAAATTCGTCAAAGATATTACAACAAATAAAGCAAAAAAAAGATAAAATAGCCGGTTTTGATACACTTAAACAGCGTTGGGAAGATGCTATTGCACTTGCAGATATGGCGATTGAAGAAAACGATGAAAGCTGTGTTGAAGAAATCCAAACAGAGCTTTCCGAAATTGAATCCGAGCTGGAAAAGCAACGTATTGAAATTCTTTTGTCCGGAGAATATGACAGCAATAATGCCATCGTTTCTTTCCATCCGGGGGCGGGCGGAACCGAAGCACAAGACTGGGCTTCGATGCTTTACAGAATGATAACACGTTGGGCTGAAAAGCATAACTTTAAGGTTAAGCTTATAGACTGGCTCGACGGAGAAGAAGCGGGTTTAAAAAGCGCTACCGTTATGGTTCAAGGCACAAATGCATACGGATATCTTAAAAGCGAACACGGCGTTCACCGTCTTGTAAGAGTTTCGCCATTCGACTCTGCCGGACGCAGACACACCTCATTTTCCTCAATAGAGGTTATGCCTGAATTTGAGGAGGTAGATAAGGTCGAGCTGCGCGATGAAGACCTTGAGATCACCGCACATCGCTCAAGCGGCGCAGGCGGTCAGCATATTAACAAAACCGACTCTGCTATCCGTATCGTTCACAAGCCGACGGGAATCGTAGTAGGTTGTCAGACCGAGCGTTCACAGCTTCAAAATAAAGAAACCGCATTGAAAATGCTCAAATCCAAGCTTATAGAAATCAAAATGCGTGAAAATCTCGAAAAAATCGAAGATATCAAGGGAAACAAGGTAAATATCGAATGGGGATCTCAGATACGCTCATACGTTTTTATGCCTTATACCCTTGTGAAGGACGCTCGAACCGGATTTGAAAGCGGAAATATCGTTTCCGTTATGGACGGAGATATAGACGGATTTATAAACGCTTATCTTAAATCAATATCAAAGTAAAACCAAGTGACAGCTTAATTGCTTTTTGCATAAGCTGTCACTTTTTTAACAACTCATTTAACACCTATAAGATCGCTTATCGTAACAAATTTATACCCCTTTTCTATAAGCTTGGGTATAATGTTACGCAGGGCTTGGGGAGTGGGGCTTTCACCCATACTTATATAGTCATGCATCAATATTATATCTCCGGAGTTTATATTTGTCATAACGTTTTTTTCGATCTTTTCCGACGGAGTAAGCGCCCAATCCATAGTATCAATACTCCAAAGAATTATTGAATAATCCATCTTTTTAGTCAAATCACCTATGTTTTTCTCAACAACTCCTTCAGGAGGACGAAAAAGCTTTGGACGCGAATCACAGATTTCAAGTAACGAATCCTCACACCTTTCGATCTCCTTACACAGAGCTCCCTGAGTCAAATTTGAAAGATGAGGATGTGAATAGGTATGATTCCCTATTTCGTGTCCCTCACGATATATTCGTTCTACAATTTCAGGATATTGCGAAGCGTTTTCTCCGACAATAAAAAAAGTCGCCTTAATGTTATATTCACTTAGAATATCGAGAATTATAGGTGTGTATTTAGGGTGGGGGCCGTCATCAAAGGTAAGCGATATCTTCATCTCCGTATTTTTATTACAATAAAAAACGTTGTCATAATTTCTGTATACCGCAAAAGTACTTACACGAAAAAACACTCCAAAAAACACTATACAAATTGCAACAATATTTATGAAAATATTTTTAATTGGCTTTAATCTCATCAAGTGTTCCAAAACGATATCCCTGCTCTTTAAGCTGAACTATGACCTCTCCAAGGATCCTTGCGTTTGTTTCCGATGTGGGATGAAGCAAAATTATTGCCCCATTGTGAATATTGTCCATTATTTTTTTAATAGCTTTGTCGCAGCTCATTTGATTATTGTTATCCCAATCGGCATAAGCGACACTCCAGAACACCGTCTTATATCCAAGCTCGTTTGCATAACGCATCATCTGCTCGCTGAATTTACCTTCGGGAGGCCGAAAATATTTAGACATTTCCTTTCCCGTGGTTTCTTTGTATAATTTTTCAAGCGCATTCAGTTCTTCTTTCAATAATTCTTTTGAGCCGATCTTACTCATATCACCGTGGTTGAGAGTATGATTGCAAACCAGATGCCCTTCTTCTGCCATTCTTTTAACGACATTCGGCGCTCTTTTGATAAGATTACCCAAAATAAAAAATGCCCCCGGCACATTATGCTCTTTTAAAGTATCAAGTATCTTTTCAACGTTTCCGTTTTCGTATCCTGCGTCAAAGGTCAGATATATAACCTTTTCGGAACAATCATCACTATGATTTTTGTCGATATAAAATCCGCCGTTATCCTCTATAAAAGCCATATCCTTTTCTATCGGCGGCTGTTTATGCTCCTTATTTCGCATACAATACCAATTATAAACGTCATTAGACGCATTTATAGCAACAACGAAAAACAACAACATTATAAAAAGAAACACAATTGCCGAAAAAACTCTTTTTTTCATTCTTATCACTCCTTTCACGATTATTATTTTCTTATTAACAAAATGTAATCAATGTAATATTTAGTTGTTTTTCATTTTTTTATATATTATAAAAAAGAGCTGTTACGCCCCTGCTTATGCAAGGTATAACAGCTCTTTATTATTTAAAAAATTATCTGTAAGAAATTCCAATAGCATACGATCGCTTTATCAAAGAAAAAGCATCTATATTGTTTTTGCATATTAGAACGGTGAAAAATTCAATTTGCACCGTTTTCAACTATAGGAGGAATAATATTGCCGTCACCTTGAGCATACATTGCATAAATGAGGAATAATTCCGCAACCGTATCTTCGTTGATATCCTCATAATCTACAATGTCCGAAACAATACCCGAAACGA
>JAZNBI010000082.1:0-3933 GCA_045586995.1 Eubacteriales bacterium
TTAGCAGTACCGCGAGCAATAACCTCGGCTTCGCGCGCCGAGTTCAAGATAGGAAGCGCACAAGCGCGCTTATACTCCGCGACATCTCGGCAAGCATTCATTCTGCGCTCGAAGAGCTCTGCCATCTGCGCGTCTATCTCGTTTATTTCGTTTCTGATCTTTTCGAGTCGTTCCATCTTAAATTCCTCTTACCTTTATAAAAATAAAAGCGGCTTCCGCAAAGGAAACCGCCGTTAATATACAAAACGTTAATTATTTACTAAAGCAAATGTCCTTCTGCACGTATTGAGTTAATGTAATAAAATGTTGGTAAAAAAGAAATACGCATAATAATACACTACAAAAACGCATGCAAAAGAAGCCGCACCTGCAGTACGGGTAAAAGATATGGAATTGCATATATTTGATAAAATATTCATAAAACCCTATCTCCTACGCATAATAAATTTATTTTCATTATACACCCGATTTTAAATTTGTCAAGCACGGCAACGCATTGTTTAAAATTTGTTCATATTTTGCCCTCGCCTTTCGAATATGCTTTTTAATATCTTCTCATAGCGTTTACAACGCCCTGAGCGAATTCGCGTGATGCCTTTGCGAAATTATCAAGCACGCGGCGTTGAATATTCGAATTACAGGTTTTAAGCTCAACAGCTATATTATCGCAAAGATGCTCCTGCTCTGTTTTCGAAAGCGAGCGATATCGCTCCCCTGCCTGTGTGAAGTCGTCGGTACGTTCGATAGGCATACGCACGGCATCACCCTCCAGATGCACGGGCTTCGGAACGGGAATATTTGCGGGAGTGGGACGGTTTGAGTTAAGCGAGTTCGGGGAGTAGTTTATCGGAGAGGGATTGAACTCATAGGTCATCTCTCCGTCGCGTTGATTATTGGATACGGGAGATATTGAACGGTTAACGGGCAGCTGCGCAAAATTAGGTCCTATGCGGTGCCTCTGTGTATCGATATAAGAGAAAGCTCTGCCTTGAAGCATCTTATCAGCCGAAAGCTCGATTCCGGGCACGAGATTAGCGGGGCAAAACGCCGATTGCTCTACCTGCGCAAAGAAGTTTTGCGGATTTTTATTAAGAGTCATCATACCCACGGGAATTAACGGAAAATCAATTTCAGACCAAACCTTAGTGTCGTCCAACGGGTCATACGGAAGCGCATCCGCCTGCTCTTGAGTCATCATTTGAACGGCAAGCTCGTATTTCGGATAATTCCCCACCAAGATATCGTTATATAACTTGCGCGAGGCGATATCGGGGTCCTCTCCCGCAAGGCGCTGCGCTTCTTCTCGGTCGATGGTTTCGAGTCCCTTTTGCGTTTTCCAATGATATTTGATGAAAAGACGCTCGCTCTTTGCGTTTACCCACACGTAGGTATTAACACCAAAGCCGTCGATTCGGCTGTAATCCTTTATCGTACCCCTGTCGGAATAAAGCCAGGTTATCATATGCGTAGATTCGGGCGAAAGCGAAACGAAATCCCAAAAACGCTCGGCAACACGAAGATTAGAGTCGGGTGAGGGCTTTAAGGAATGTATGACGTCTGGGAATTTTATAGCATCGCGGATAAAAAACACGGGAAGGTCGTTTCCTACAATGTCGTATATTCCTTGATTGGTATAAAATTTAACCGCAAAGCCCCTCGGGTCGCGAACCGTATCAGCCGAGCCCCTGCCGCCGATAACGGTAGAAAAGCGCACGAAAACGTCGGTGGTTTTTCTTGCGCAGGATAAAAAATCCGCCATCGTAAAAGCAGACATATCTTTATAGCATACAAATTTTCCGAATGCGCCCGCGCCTTTTGCGTGAACAACGCGTTCTGGGATTCTTTCCCTGTCAAAATGCCCCATTTTATCGAGAAAATGCAGATCCTCCATTAAAGTCGGTCCGCTTCTGCCTACCGTCAGTGAATTATCGTCATCAGGTATCGGGCGTCCGAGTGCATCAGTCATTTCGTTTTTTTGCGACGGATTGCAATTTGACGTATTCCTCAATTGCTCTCTTGCCGATTCTCTTGAAAAATTTTCATTCATAAATAATCCTCCAAAAATATTTTAATAACAATATATTCCCAAAGGACGTAAATGTTGAGGCAAACAAAATGCACTTGAACTTGACAATAACGTAAAAATAGCATATAATAGTCAAATGATTAAAGATAATTTTATATGAGGATACAATGGATTCAAAACAAAACTTTACCGAAGGAAAAATTTTTGCACCGCTTGTTAAATTTTCGTTTCCCGTTATGCTCGCCCTGTTTTTACAGGCAATGTACGGAGCTGTTGACCTTTTTGTAGTAGGACAGTTTGCCGAAACCGCAGACGTTTCGGGTGTTGCCACGGGAAGTATGCTTATGCATACGGTAACTATGGTAATTACCGGACTTGCAATGGGCATTACGATTTTAGTAGGACGAAAAATCGGCGAAAAGCAGCCCGAACAAGCTACGTACGTAATCGGAAGCGGAATAGTTCTCTTTTTTATAACCGCAGTAATTATAACGCTTATTCTCACCATTTTTACAAGACCCATAGCGATTGCCGTTCAAACCCCGTCCGAAGCTATGACTCAAACCATAGCATATATTAAAATCTGCGGTGCAGGGGCAATTTTTATTATAGCATATAATGTTATCGGAAGTATTTTCCGAGGCATAGGCGATTCAAATATGCCGCTTATCACCGCCGCTATCGCATGCGTCGTAAATATAGTCTGCGACCTGCTTTTCGTAGCCGTTTTCCATATGGGCGCATCAGGTGCGGCACTTGCTACGGTTATTTCGCAATTCGTCAGTGTGATAGCGTCCTTGTGGCTTATAAAAAGAAGGCGTTTGCCTTTTAAATTTTCAAAAAAGGATATTCGCTTTGACAAAAATATAATCGGCAGAATACTTTTCCTCGGAGCTCCGATAGCGCTTCAGGATTTTCTCGTAGGAATTTCCTTTGTGGTCATTCAGGCAATCATAAATACAATGGGTGTTGTTATGTCCGCAGGAGTTGGAGTGGCGCAAAAGGTATGCTCGTTTATAATGCTTGTATCATCTGCATTTATGCAATCGATGTCAGCTTTTGTCGCCCAGAATATGGGCGCAGGCAAGCCGCACCGCGCGGCACGAGCACTTTGGTACGGTATCGCCATGTCGGTTGCCGTAGGTATGGTCACTTTTTATCTGAGCTTCTTTTACGGTGATATCTTGGCGTCAATATTTGACAGTGATGCCGAAGTCATTACTGCAGCTCACAGCTATCTCAAGGCATATGCTATCGACTGTATATTTACCGCGTTCTTATTTTGCTTTATCGGTTATTACAACGGATGCGGCAAAACACTTTTCGTTTCATTGCAAGGTATTTTTTCGGCATTTTGTATAAGAATTCCGATTGCATACATAGTCAGCAGAAATCCGAATGCAACCCTCTTTCAGATAGGTCTTGCCACTCCCGCATCCACCGTCGTTCAAATAATATTTTGTATGGTTATGTTTTTCGTAATGTCAAAAAGAACGAAAAATTCAAATATATTAAGCTAAAATAAATATACCCTTATTGAAGGGCAATATTTTTCTCCACAAACTCTCTTTTTTGTTTTTCTCTTAACCCTTCATTGTTTTTCTTGTCACCGCTTACCCTTTTTGAACACCGCCACTATGGCTGAGTTTTTGTATTTGTGTCCACGAAGGCAGTAGGGGCGACCATTGGTCGCCCGCCTTGTGATGAGATGCTCCATTACTTTACGGGCGATCAATGATCGCCCCTACGACATTACAGGAACAAAAAAGAGAGGTTTTTGTTCCTTGTCTGTTTTCACAACAAGCAAATCGTGTAGTCACATTTGCTATGCTTGCTAAAGAATAATAAAATGTGGGAGGAGCAAGCCCCTCCCCTACCTTGTATGGTGGTATTTCTAAATCCGGTTA
>JAZNBI010000083.1:0-2123 GCA_045586995.1 Eubacteriales bacterium
TATCGTAGAAGAAATTAAAGGTTTGACAATTCTTGAGCTCTCCGAGCTCGTTAAAGCAGTTGAAGAAGAATTCGGCGTATCCGCAGCAGCTCCCGTTGGCGTTGCAGTAGCAGGCGCAGCAGCAGCTCCCGCAGCTGAAGAAAAATCCGAATTCGACGTTATCCTTGCAGGCTTCGGTTCCAGCAAGCTTGGCGTTATCAAAGCAGTTCGTGAGCTTACAGGTCTTGGACTTAAGGAAGCAAAAGAACTCGTTGAGGCCGCTCCTAAGGCACTCAAAGAGGGCTGCTCCAAAGAAGAAGCTGAAAACCTCAAGAAAGCTCTTGAAGAAGCAGGCGCAACTGTCGAAATCAAATAATTGTTACTTATGTGACAATAACCTGGCTGTACAGGAAAGCGGATGTCTGTGTTTAACACGGCATCCGTTTTCTTGTTTTATGAATATTTTTCAAAAAAAGTGTATATCATATTGACAAAGCTTGCGTAATGTGATAATATAGTATCGAAAACTATATTTAAGGTTTGCGGAGGTGACATTATGTCGCACAACATAAAAAAAGCGGTTGTTTGGGGGGATTCTGTAGCGCGAGGCGTAATCTACGACGATATCCGTGAAAGATATTCGATATCAAAATGCAGCGCGGCATCGATAGTTACCGAAAAGACGGGCATCGAAGTGCTCAACCGTTCAAAAATGGGTATGACCTTAAACGACGGAATCAAGCTTATCGAGCGCGACCTCGATAAAGGCGTGGAAGCAGATATGGCAATTATCGGTTTTGGCGGAAATGACTGTGATTTTAATTGGAAAAACGTCAGCGAAGCACCCGACGGCACTCACGAGCCAAAGACTCCGTCTGTCGAATTCGAAACGAAATTGCGTTATATAATAGAAAAGGTGCGCAGGGCGGGACTCGAACCCGTGCTGTGTACTCTGCCTCCCATCAACGCCGAAAATTATTTCAATTTTGTATCTAAAAACGGGCTTTCGCGCGAAAATATACTTCATTGGCTCGGTGATATCAATCACATATATCGTTTCCATGAAAATTATTCGCTTATCATATCCAGAATTGCCACAGAATGTAAATGCAAGCTTATTGACATACGCTCGGCATTTTTAAATGTGTGGAACTCAAATAATCTTCTATGCAAGGATGGCATCCATCCGAGCGACGACGGGCAAAAGCTGATAGGCAAAGCCGTGCTTGAATCGATAAATAAATTTTAATAAAATAAAAAACATTAAACATAAAAGACAGAGATTTTCTCTGTCTTTTATGTTTAGCTTTATCCTCATATCTGCTTTATAAATACAGTTTATTTAATTCTCATCTTTTCAATTTTTTGCCTATCGGGCGACACGTATGCGGTGTAATTTGTATGATAGATAACAAATCCCGGCTTTGCGCCGCTTGGCTTTTTAAGATTTCTTACAAGCGTATAGTCAACCGCCGTGCTCGGAGAATCAGCCGCTTTTGAAAAGAATGCCGCAATTTCAGCCGCCTGAGTAAAATCTCTCTCCGACGGTTCTTTACCGTTGCAAATCAAAACGGTATGTGAGCCCGGCTGATTTTTAACGTGAAACCAATAATCGTTTTTTGACGCCATTTTGTGGGTGATCTGCTCGTTTTGAAGATTATTTCTTCCGCAAAGCACGCAAAAACCGCCGTCGGTGCGAAATTCCGAAATAATATTTTTCGTCGGCTTGCGCTCGGAATAATTTTTCATTTTTGAAGCGTAACCCGAACGATACAGCTCATCTCTTATCTCGGCAAGGTCAACTGCGCTTGAAGCGCGGCTCAATGAGTCAAAGACCGAATATACGTATTCAAGCTCATCTTCTCCGTTTTTTATCTGTTTTGTAAGCTCAATCACGGCATTTTTTGCCTTGTTGTATTTTTTATACATACGCTGGGCATTCGCCGCGGGGGAAAGACGCTCGTCAAGCTCGACCTCGCAGCTGCCGAAGCTTCCGTCCTCGCGAAAATCCGAATAATCGGTAAGCACGGCACTTTTCATTCCACGTTTCAGGCAATACAGATTTTCGGTAATTAAATCGCCGTATTTTTTATACTCGGCGGCTTTTGCACAATCATTAAGCTCGTTTTTCTGAAGCTCAAGCT
>JAZNBI010000084.1:0-3510 GCA_045586995.1 Eubacteriales bacterium
AAGCCTTATACGCACAATTCAAATATAACAGAGGTCTGTTCTAAAAGTTATGCCCTCGTTCCGAAATGGAGCGAGGGATTTTATCTATATTCTTGAGTAGTTCATAAAATTGTGATATAATATACTAAAAATACTGAGAAATGCGAAAACTCAACTAATAGTCGAGAATTTTTCAAAAAATCCCCCTGCGTAAGGTATTGCTCGTTGCGCTGCGTAATGTTGTATAATGGGGATCAAGGAGGTGATAAGCTATGTCAAAATATACGACGGGAGAAATTGCAAAGCTCTGTGACGTATCGGTGAGAACGGTTCAATATTACGATGACCGAGGCATTCTCGTGCCGAGCGAACTTTCCGAGGGCGGTCGCAGGCTCTATACGGAGGATGACTTAAAGCGTATGCACATTATCTGCTTTCTGCGCGAAGCCGGACTTCCTATTAACAGCATCTCTGCTTTGTTCGCTGAGAAAAATCCCGAAAACATCATTTCAATATTACTTGAACAACAGGAGCAGGTTCTGAGAGAAGAACTCTCCGAGCGTCAAGCAAAGCTTGACTTGATTGAGGGTATTAAGCGTGAATTGAAGGAGATTGATACTTTCTCCGTTGAATCTATCGGTGATATAGCACACGTTATGAAACAAAAAAACAAGTTGAACAAAATGCGCTGGTTTATGGTGCTTACGGGCATTCCCGTGACAGCATTGCAATGGACGTCGATCGTGTTGTGGATCACACACGGTCTTTGGTGGCTATTCGTTATATGGGCCCTTGTGGCAATTCCGTGGGGAATTTGCGTGTCTAAATATTATTTTAAACACGTTGCCTATATCTGCCCTGGATGTCACGAGGTGTTCAAGCCAAAAATGAAGGAAGTATTTTGGGCATATCACACACCGAAAATGCGCCGTCTGACTTGTCCGAAGTGCGCACATAAGGGATTGTGTGTCGAAGTATACGCAGAAAAGGAGGATAAGAAATAATGGATCAGATTATGGAATTTCTTCCGTTTTTAATTCCGCTTGTTACCTTACAGTTTGCGCTGTTTGGATATACACTGTATCATATTTTAACTCACAAGACATATAAGCGTGGTAATCGTGCTTTGTGGCTGGTTATTACCATCGTGCTGATGAACTTTGTCGGTCCGATCCTATATTTCCTTCTCGGTAAGGAGGATTCCTAATGGATATGCTACGCATCATCGGTCTGCATACGCGGTTTGGTGATAAAGAGGTTTTGAGAGGACTTGATCTGTCCGTGCCGGAGCATAGCATTTATGGCTTTATAGGAAAAAACGGCTCGGGCAAGACAACCACGATGAAAACGGTTCTTGGACTTCTGAAAGCCGATTCGGGTGAGATTATTGTTAACGGAGAGAAAGTGGTTTACGGACAAACCGATACCAACCGTTATATCGGCTATCTCCCCGACGTGCCCGAATTCTATTCGTTTATGACGGCGAAAGAATATCTGCGTTTTTGCGGTGAAATTACGGGAATGAGCCGTGCGGAGATAGAAGAACGTACAAAGGAGTTGCTGACTCTTGTAGGTCTTGCTGATGAAACGCACCGTATCAAAGGCTTTTCACGAGGTATGAAGCAACGCTTGGGTATTGCACAGGCACTCCTCTCTCGCCCGAAGCTTCTTGTTTGTGATGAGCCAACCTCGGCGCTCGATCCCGTCGGCAGAAAAGAAATACTCGATATTCTCTTGGCAATCAAGGATCAGACAACGGTACTGTTTTCCACACATATTCTCTCCGACGTAGAGCGTATTTGTACCGACGTGGCTTTTCTTAAAGATGGCGTAGTGGATATTGGGGGTAAGCTGTCCGATATCAAAACGAGATACCGAAGCAATGAATATATGATAGAAACCGAAAACGACTCGGATACTGTCATTCTGCTAAATGCCTTTCCCGAGGCGAAGGAAATCGACAGAAATAAAGTGACATTCTCGGAGAATAAGTATTCTGCATCCGAAGTCTTACGCTTTGTTGCAGATCATCGCATATCACTCTTGAAGGTGGAGCGTTTAGAGCCGAGTCTTGAGGATCTGTTTATGGAGGTGACGGAAAAATGAGATCCTTGTTCGCTTTCATAAAAAAAGAATGTATGGAGCAGCTTCGCAGCGGTAGATTGTGGATAACTCTCGCTCTGTTTGTTCTGCTTGGAATTATGAATCCTGCGGTGGCAAAGCTAACGCCGTGGCTGCTTGAGGTTATGGCAGACTCGCTTGCAGAAAGCGGTATGATCGCGACCGATGTTAAAGTCAGTGCGATGGATTCGTGGGTGCAATTATTCAAGAATATGCCCATCGGATTGATTGCCTTCGTTTTGCTTCAGGGAGCGATCTTTACCAAGGAGTATAGCTCGGGTACGTTGGTGCTTTCCTTAACGAAAGGACTTGAGCGCTTCAAGGTCGTTATTTCAAAAGCTGGTGTTCTATGTGCGATTTGGTCGCTCGGGTTTTGGCTCTGCTTTGGAATCACGTATCTTTATAATTCGTATTTTTGGGATAACTCGGTAGCCGAGAACCTTCTGCTTTCGGCTGTGTGTTGGTGGTTGTTCGGCGTATTCGTCATTTCTTTGATGACTCTCTTTTCTACGATATCCACTTCAAACACAGGAGTGCTTCTCGGAACGGGATCTATCGTTCTCGCTTCCTATATCGTTGGTTTGCTACCTAAAGCAAATAAATATCTGCCGACCTTGTTAACGGACGGTAATTCATTGATATATGGCGTGGCACAATCAAAAGAATATATCGTAGCCATTATTGTAACGGCTATTGCGAGTATAATTTGTTTTTCTGTCAGCATACCGATATTTAACAAGAAGCATTTATAAACCAACTAAGACCTCGTTCCGAAATTGAACGAGGGCTATTTTGCAAAAGTAACAGCGTAACCCATCAAAGTAACACTCTAAAGAGTAGATTTTTAGCCGGAAATATGATAAAATATGTTCAGAAAGAACGGAGGTGTTTCTATTGAATTTTTCCGAAAAATTAAAAGAACTGCGGAGCGAAAAAGGCATATCGCAAGCAAAGCTCGCAGCCGATATACATATCTCTCGCTCTGCCGTTGCAAAATGGGAGAACGGCTTGGGATTACCGAATGATGAGTCGCTAAAACTGTTAGCCGATTATTTCGGTATCACAATCGACGAGCTGATCCCCAACAAGAGCAATGAAGAAATCCTTGTGTTGAAGAATAAAACTATCGCAGAGCAGAAAAAGGTCATCATCGGCTTTTCGGTAGGTTGCGCTATTGGTCTGTTTATATTGGGGTTCATCTTTATCGAACCGCTGAGAGAGAGCTTGGTTCAGTTAGGATTAGGTGTTATTTTTGCACTGCTCGGTATCTTCAATATGTGCGGAAATATCGGCACGATCCATTGGTACAATCGCCGTAAGGTCACGAAGGAGAACCAAAAGGCATATTGTATGTTCGTCGGTCTTGGCACACTTATTGTTGGTGTTGGAATAATCACCGGTGCCGTTATA
>JAZNBI010000085.1:0-4840 GCA_045586995.1 Eubacteriales bacterium
CGGTAGGGGAGGGCCTTGGTCCTCCCGTTTGTCGTCTTTAATTAAGCCGATAGTAGTTAGAAAAAAGGATATTGTTGCTTCCCGAAAGGTAATTTTATAAAAATTCACGCAATAGGTTTACAAAAGGTAGAAATTGTGATATAATACCCTTGCTACACAAAATTTAATTAACAAGCTTATGCGAGAGGACTCTCTATTTTTATAGGGGTTTTATCCCTGTGCTTATGTGTCAATAATGAATTTGGAAAAAATGCAAATTCCACTTGGCATATAAGTTTGAGTTTTCTCGGCTCTTGTTAAGTTTTGTGTAGCAACAATCGGGGTTTGCGTTTTTCGGTGCGTGGCTTCGGTTACGCACCTTTTTTTATCTTTAAGCAGTTCACCGATATATGGGGAAAAATGAAAGATTACGATAAAATAACAAATCAATATGATGAAAATACAGAAGATGATGATTTTTTTGAGGGTATGTCAAACGAGAACCGCGAGCTTTTCATTCGTGTGTTATTCGAAGTTGAAGACGAGAAAATCAGAAAATTTAACGAGAAATACAAGGATTTTGAAAGACCTCCCCCAACCAAACGGCACAAGATACGAATGAACCGTCTGTTTCGTGAGCGTGTTGGCGGCTCTTTTCTCCCGTTTCCCGAGGAGGATTGTTTCTATGAGAGAGTACGAAGCAAGATTATAGTAAAACTCAAAATCAATGAATTTCTCGATAGATGTAAAGACCGCAGACGTAGACGAGGAAAATGGTAAAGAAAAGACACAAGCAAGCTTTCAAAGCTTACTTGTGTCTTTTCTTATTTATATGTTAGATATATCACAAAAAGAAAAATATTCTGTAAGGTGCTTATTTATTCCTTTATCTATCTTTGAAAAAATCTGCCCAAAACGGGTTTTCGTACGGAATTATTTTTCGGGAAATTCAAACCCAAACTTTTTGACCTGTTCTCTGACCTCGAATGCATCAATTTCCTTAACCGACTTATCGTTAACAGAAGCAAGAGCCGCGGCAGCACCCGCCGCCTGTCCGACCACCATAGTGGTAACCATAACGCGAAGTGTACTTGGATTGACAGAGCTTACGCTTCGTCCCGCACCCATAATAAGATTGTCTATATCATTGGGAAGCATGCAGGAGAGCGGGATTTCAAATATCTCGTCGCTCAAAACCTGGGCAGACCAAGCGCCCTTTCCCGGATGCATGACCTTCATCGTTTCAGCAACTCCTATTCCCACGGCATCGTCAAATCTTGTGGGAGCCGAGCGCATTTCATGCTTAAAGTCAAATCCGCCGACAATATAGCGAGAGGTTCTTATTCCCAGATTATCCGCAGTAGATGCAACGTAGGAATTTTCAAATCCCGGCATATTCTTCTTAAAGAAGTCCGCTACAACATTTACCATTCTTCGTCCGTCGACGGTCGCCTTTGCAATCTGCTCGGCAGACATATCGTTTATTCTGGTAAAACCGGTAATAATATGTACCGTTCCCGTGCTGCGAATACCGTGCATCTGCATTGCGGAAAGCGAATCGTGACAACCGCAGGTCTTGGGGTAAATGCCCGCTTCGACCGCATCGTTAACTATTTTAAGCTGGAAGCCGCCGCCGTGTGGGAAAAGGAAGGTTCCGTTTTCCTCATACTGTGCTACTGCATCCTCAAAGCTCCACTCAACGTCCATCTTTTCGGGATATTGACCCGGATTTTCTTTGAAATAGTTAACAAATCTATCCATATCAACATTTCCGAATCGGAAGCAATATGACGCAACTCCATAATTCGTTCTCATGGGAACTCCTGCAAGATATGCATAATCCGAATCTCCCGAAGCGTCAACAATATTTTTGGCAAGAATAGCTCGAAGCCCTTTTCTGCCCGCAACTACCGCCCCGATTGCTTTATTTCCATCCTTTAAAGCGTCACAAACCGTAAGCGAAGGAAGAAACTCGGCACCTGCCTCCTCAACGAGCTCCCAAAGTACGAGCTTTGCCTGCTCGATATCGTAAATGATATGTCCGCGATGCTTTAGCCAGCTCTTGCCGGGGCCGCCTGCACGGCAAGCCAAAGCATCTACTATATCATACGGAACGCCTTTTATGGCAAGCTCTCCCGACGCTTTGCACATACAGTTGTAGACCGAGCAGCAATGCCCCGCAGTCGCAACTCCGCCGGGATACGAGTTTCTCTCAACAAGCAAAGTTTTAGCACCTGTACGCGCCGAGGAAACAGCCGCAGCAACGCCTGCAAGTCCTCCCCCCACAACAAGAACGTCGACCTCGCGAATAACTTCAATGCTACTGTTATTATAAGACAAAGCTTTCATTTGTTCAACACGCCGCAGATAGCGGTGATCCCCTTTCAAAATACATCTGTACGTCAAGAATTTAATTTATTTTAACACCCCGAAATTTTTTTGTCAAGTATTCAATATTACTTTAAATAACTATAAGCAAAAGCCCCGCCGTTATCCGAATATTCGGAGCGACGGGGCTTATTAAATCAGATATACATATCTAATATAGAACCTGTCTGCGACGGTATTTCAAGAGAAATAGCCGATATACTGTCACAATAACGCTCAAAAAGCTTGTCGGACAGCTCGCTGTTTTCGTCGATAATAAGCATTGACGCAAGGTACTGAATCGCCGCAGAATAAAATCTTTTATCGAGCGGGAAGTCATTTTCAAGCGCAATATTAACCGGATTGAAGCTTGGCTGCTCATCCAAAGAATTCGCTCTGCGATATTCCTTGTCCGACGCTCCCACCTCGCAACAGAATGCTGCTATAAGATAGGGTGCTCTTTCTTCATAATCCGCTGTGATATTATCATCGCCAAGCTCAGCAATGAGCTTTAGCGCAGCATCATATATATCTCTGCACTTCATGATCAGATACCGAGGTCGAGTAATACCATTTCATTGGGGTATACGACCTTTGCGCCGTAGAGATGGAGTCCCTTGACAGCATCCGCAAAACGTTTTTCGGGTCTGTATGCGTCGATTTCGGAAAGCTGCTCGGCAAATGCGATGGCGCGTTTTGTTCTTGCGATACACTTGTGATATGTAGTTGCTTCGCCGTCCTTCTTGTCGACAACGATATTATTGGAAACATATATCTTACATCCGCCGATATTACCTATCAATCCGCTTTCGAGCGATTCGGTATTATCGGTTGTAATACCGATTTTCGCCTTAAGTATAAGTGCCGCTATAGCGGGAGAAACCTCAATAACAATATCGCGCGCATCGGTAACGTTGTTGGCAAAAAGCTTTGTACGGGCGTCAATAAGCAAGTTGATTATATTTGAGGTTGTAACCTCGCTTTCGCTGATAGTTTCACCCGCACCGGAATACAAGGAATAAATATAAGCATCTGCAGTGTTTGAAAGTGCATTTGCCGCGACCTTCATTGCCTCGTTCATAAGCTTGGGGGATGCTTGAGCGCGGTCGATATCGTCGATCTGGAAGTTAAATCCCTTTGCCTGATCGATCGTAAGCGTACGGTAATTATCGGAAAGCTCCTGCGGGCCGGACGAAAAATCCGTATTTTTGGTATAGTCGAATACGTTGACCGCACCGACACCGCAAATTTTTACAGATGAGCCCTTGCTCTTGATTTCGCCCTCGAATTCGCGGTTGCAGTTTTTAACTGCGATATACTGTTTGTCAAGCTCCGTGTAAAGATTTTCGCTCCAAATTGTAGGAATAAAATTTGAAATTGCCATAATAATTTTTTACCTTTCTTTTTTAATTTAATTCCAATGACTCATTGAGTCAATGATTTTTGAATAATTTGCTTTGATTTGATTGCGGTCCATTGCCTTCACCTCTGACGGTGAAAAATATCCGCCGTTATCATCACCGACAAGTCTACCGGTGGATTTTTCGCTGTTTCTTGCGTTTATACTTTGAGAACGTGTTCTTTCCAGATTCCTTTTTCTTTCGTCATAAGCATAAGCAGCAGAAAGCGGTATACCTTTTTTAACCTGCTCCCAAACCGAGTCGGAAACATTTTGCAACGAAACGTCGGGAAACAGCATCGAAAATTCGTGACATTCGCTATTCATACGTTCAAATTCCACCTCGCGACGACTGATGTCTTCCTTTAAGGCGTTTATCTCCGAGCGAAGATGCTCGATCTCCTCAAGAAGCTCTGCCGAATTTGATTTACCTTCGGCATTTTGAGTATCAGCTTCTTGCCCATCCTCGTCAATATGATAGTTTTCATCACTTTCAGAAGCAAGTTCATCGTATACGTTTGTATCTAACTCAACTTCAGCCGTGTTTTCAACGATTTCTGATATTTCTTCAAGCATTTTCCCTTTCCTCCTCTGTTTTAATTTCGGTTTCTGAAAGCTCATTTATCAAGCTTTCGCGGTTAATAAGCACACCCGTGGGAATTCTTTCGAGATATTGCTTAACGTTTATATATCCCTTGTCAAGCAATCTGTCCAAAAGCTCTTGGGTGGTGGCGGCACTGTATTTTGTGATCTCGCCTACATCAATATGCGCTTTAAGCAAAGAGTTTCTCAGCATATTGAAATCGACCGATGCGGTTACCGTTTCTCCGTTCAGCTTATACGGAAGCAATCTTTCGTTCGGATAGTATGCGCACATCATATCCGCCCAGATATTCGCCATATCCTCAATGCACTGATAAAGCTGTGTGCGAATATGTTGAAGCGGAATTCTCGACGCCTCTTGAATGGCGAGAATGGCGCTTGTATTGTGCGGTATAATATTACCCAAAGCAGTGTCGGTTGCCCCCATAAGCTCCTTGGTGTTCGACATCGCGTTTTCGATCAATTCAAGGTAACCGTCCTGCATTTTACCCA
>JAZNBI010000086.1:0-6031 GCA_045586995.1 Eubacteriales bacterium
TAACAATCCGCAGTGTCTTGTGTATTTAGACGGCAAAATGACACAGGCGCTCGACACAAACCATAATGACGTGCTTCTTGAATCAAATACGAGCTATGAGCTTTTGATATATTTCTATACCGGTAATTTCCGCAACGGCAAGTCGAAGGAATTGAGCGCAGGGATATATTTTTTACCCTCGCTGAATATAGTTGACCGCAGAATCGAGAATCTTTATTGGGATCTTTTTGTGCCGCTTGAGGCGATAGACTATATGGAGCCGCACGGCTCAGATCGCGCGCATACTATCCGCATACTCGAGGAGGCGGCGAACTGTCTTGATCTTCGCCAAGCGTACAGCACAGAGTATTATAAGGGTATTTTGGATGCCACAAAGCTTATGGCAAATAAATTTTATAACGGAATATGCGGCAAAAACATATCAAACGTCACGGTAGACTGTATCGGGCACACGCATATTGACGTTGCGTGGCTTTGGCCGGTAAGACAGACGGTAGAAAAGGCGCAGCGCTCCTTTGCGGGAATGCTTCAGCTTATGAAGCAGTATCCCGAATTCAAATTTATGTCGTCACAGCCCCAGCTTTACAGCTATGTAAAGGAGCAAGCCCCCGAGATTTATGAAGAAATAAAGCAGAGGGTTCGCGAGGGACGCTGGGAGGTTGAGGGCGCGATGTGGCTCGAAGCCGACTGTAATCTTATAAGCGGCGAAAGCATCGTGCGACAGATACTTCACGGAAAACGCTTTATAAACGAGGAGTTTGCCGTCGACAGTCAGGTGCTTTGGCTGCCCGACGTTTTCGGATACAGCGCAGCGCTTCCGCAGATACTTCAAAAATGCGGAGTGCCGTATTTCGTGACCTCGAAGATAAGCTGGAACGACCACGACAAGCTGCCCGTAGACTCGTTTATCTGGCAGGGAATTGACGGAAGCGAGGTGTTTGCCACCTTCCTTACCGCTCAGGATGCCGATAAAAATATAAGCGCGGAGCCGAAACGCGGCACGACGTACAACGCAAAGCTTTCTCCGAAGCAGGTTATGGGTACATACCGACGCTATCAGCAAAAGGAGTACAGCGACGCTACGCTGATGACCTTCGGCTTCGGTGACGGTGGCGGAGGTACGACATACGAAATGCTCGAAAATTATCGACGCCTTTCTTATGGGCTTCCCGGCTTTCCAAAGGTAAAAATGAGCTTTGCGCTCGACTACATAAAGCGCGCGGAAAGAGAATTTCTCGAAAATTCAAAGCTTATTCGCAGAACTCCAAAATGGGTCGGAGAGCTTTATCTCGAATTCCATCGCGGAACCTATACGTCGCAGGCGAACAATAAAAAGGGCAACCGCAAGTGCGAGCAGCTCTTGCAGAGAACCGAAGCACTTTCGGCAACGGCAATGCTTTTGAATTCGGTCCCCTATCCGAAAAACGAATTGAACAAGGCGTGGGAAAAGCTTTTGCTCAATCAATTCCACGATACTCTGCCCGGCTCGTCGATTCACGAGGTTTACGAGGACAGCGCAAGGGATTATAACGATATCCGTGAGAGCGTTGGAGCAATAGAAGCCGAAAAGATTGAAAATATTGCACAGAATATAAAGACCAAGGGCGGTTTGCTGATATACAATCCGCTTGGTTTTGCCCGCAAGGGTACGGTTCGGCTCGGCGGCAAGAGCTATATGACGCCCGAGATTCCCGCAATGGGCTGGAGCGTCGTAAAGCAAGAGCAGCTTACGGCAGATGAAGGTAAGGTCGTCGTTTCGGGAAATACTCTTGAAAATGAGTTTTTCAAGATCACACTCGACAAGGCGGGAAGAATAGCATCGCTCTTTGACAAGCGTGCCGCGCGAGAGGTCATCAAGAAGGACGAATTCGGAAACGAAATTCAGATATTCGAGGATTTGCCGCCCGTATACGACGCGTGGGAGATCGCCAATTACTATAAATCGAAGTGCTATATTTTATCCGACGATGCCAAAATTAAGCCCATCTTTGACGGTACGCGTGCGGGATTTTCGATAGAGCACAAATATATGCAATCAACGATTCGCCAGAATATGTGGCTTTACGAATCTGTTGAGCGTATAGATTTTGAAACCGAAATAGATTGGAAAGAGGAGCATCAGATAATCAAGGCGGCGTTCCCGATAGACGTAAACAGCGCGAAGGCGGCGTACGAGATACAGTTCGGAAGCGTCGAGAGAGAAACACACGAAAACACCTCCTGGGATGCGGCAAAATTTGAGGTTTGCGCGCACAAGTGGGCGGATATTTCGGAAAACGGATACGGTGTAAGCTTGCTTAACGACTGCAAATACGGCTATAACGCAGAGGGCTCGACCTTAAAGCTAACGCTTTTAAAGAGCGCGACATATCCCGACCCCGATGCGGATAAAGGAAAGCACTCGTTCGTATATTCGCTTTATCCTCATAAAAAGAGCTGGAGAAACGGCACAGTGCGCGAGGCGTATTCGCTTAACGTACCGTTAATGCAAAAGGAGCTTGCAAAGCAGGACGGAGCTTTGCCGTCAAAATTCTCGCTCGTGTCGGCGGAGCATTCGAACATCATAATCGATACCGTTAAGAAGGCCGAGGACAGCGACGATATTATCGTGCGCTTGTATGATGCTCACAACCGCCGCGAAAATACCACGGTTTCGTTTGGCTTTGACATTGAAAGCGTTTATATTTGCGATATGCTGGAAAACAATCAGCTCCAGCTTCAGCATACCGAGCGCACCGTCGTGCTCCCGGTAAAAGGATATGAAATTGTGACCCTGAAGGTTACTCCGAAAAAATAAAAGACATCTGTGAAGAACGATGAATATAACGATAAAAACTACTCCCTTTGTTAAAAAGGGAGTAGTTTTCGTAATACAAAAAAACGGTGTCACCCGATAAATACAGGCGACACCGTAAAAAACACCTTAAATATTTTATCTTTTGAGGAAATCATTTAAACGTTACCTTCACGAGCGCGGCGGGCTTGCCATCCTCGCGAAGCAGACCGATTTCTGCGCCGTCATCACTTTTGCGAAGGTGCGCCGAGAGAACTTCACCCTCGAAGCACTGATTTCTAAAGGCGATATCCAGCTCGTAAATTTCATTTTCCGCAAGCTGCGCCGTGGAGAACAATCCCTCAATAGCGCGCACGTATGCCACGTTGTTGAAATGTCCGCTCACGTCTATATCCGACGAGCGCACACGGTATTCCGCAAATTTCGGCGAATTCGAAAAATCTTCGCTGACTCGTGCATAATCTCCGTCGCAGAGAGTTTTTTCTTCGGGCGTAAGCCGCATAAAAAATTCGGAATTAAGCGGAGCGAGGCGATTTTTATTAAAATCAAACACCGCCCATTTTGTTTTTCCTTCTACCAAGAGAATTCCGTCCTTTTCGAGCGAATAATATCGGTTCGTATATGCTCGTGCGGGAATTCCGGGCCAGGTCGAGAGAGTCAGGGTGTCATTCATCGACGGAAGCGAGTGAAAACGCACACGGCTTTGTACCGCGAGCCAAAAAAGTCCTTGCTCTCTCATCTCGCGGTTTCCGACTCCGAGAATATGTCCGTGCTCCGAAGCGGCATCGCAAAAAAGCGACAAGCAGCCGTAAGCTCCAAGCTTTCCGCTGTAATCGCAGACGCTTGGGGGAAGAATAAATTCCTTTTTCATAATTACTTATTTCAAATTGATCTTGCGCAAAGCGGGATACAGCTTTTTAAAGGTCTTGTATTTTGCTTTATAACGCGCAGCGGATTTTCTGTTCGGGAGAATCGTTTCCTTGATTTTGACGATGCTCTGCGCAGCATGTTCGACGCTTTCATACTCGCCGCAGCCGACCATAGCCAAAATTGCCGCGCCGAAGCCGGGACCTTGCTCGGTCACGGGAATGTTGACGGGCATATTAAACACATCGGCAACAAGCTGGCGCCAAGCGCGGCTCTTTGATCCGCCGCCGCAAAGCGTTGTTGCGGAAGGGCAAACGCCGTTTTGCTTTGCGACCTCAAGGCAGTCGCGAATAGCGAACGAAACGCCTTCTATTACCGCACGGCTCATTTGAGCAGCGTCGGTCGTCGCGGAAAGCCCGATAAACGCGCCGCGAATATTAGTGTCGTTATGAGGGCTTCTTTCACCCAAAAGGTAGGGCAAGAAGTAAAGTCCGTCGGTATTTGCATTTTCGATATTTTTTTCGTCAGCGGCATAGTCCTTTGAGCCGAGCACGTCCTCGAGCCACCATTTACGGCAGGAAGCCGCAGAAAGAATACAGCCCATAAGATGCCAGCTTCCGTTCGCGTGGCAGAAGCTGTGGAGCGCGTTTTTACTGTCAACAGAAAATTCGTTTGCCGAAATAAAGATAGTTCCGCTTGTTCCGAGAGATATATTGCACGAGCCGTCGCAGACGGTTCCCGTACCGATAGCGGCGGCGGCGTTGTCGCCTGCGCCCGCGATAATCTTAACATCGGGCGAAAGTCCGAATTCCTCGGCAAGCTCGGCTTTAAGCGTGCCTACCGCATCAAAGCTTTCGTGAAGCTCGGGAAGCTGGCTTTCGCTTATGCCGCAGATATCGCACATTTCTTTTGACCACGCGCGGCCCTTTACGTCGAGCAAAAGCATACCCGACGCGTCGGAAAAGTCGGTCACGAATTTTCCGGACAGCATATACGCAAGGTAGTCCTTCGGAAGCATAATGCGAGCTATTTTAGCGAAATTCTCGGGCTCATTTTCCTTCATCCAAAGAATTTTCGGAGCGGTGAAGCCGGCAAACGCGATGTTTCCCGTGAGCGCGGAGAGCTTTTCCTTGCCGATAACGGTATTGAGATATTCGGTTTGCTTTTCGGTTCTTCCGTCGTTCCAAAGAATACAGGGGCGAATGACGTTGTCATCCTTGTCCAGCACTACGAGTCCGTGCATCTGACCGCCAAACGAGATTCCGCAAACGGCGGCTTTGTCCTGTCCCTTGAGCAATTCGCAAAGTCCGAGCTTTGCGGCGTTCCACCAGTCGGACGGATTTTGTTCCGTCCAACCGGGGTTAGGATAAGCAACCTCATAGTTTTGTGTGTTTTCGGCGAGTATCTGTCCGTCGGCAGAAACAAGCAAAAGCTTTGTGCTGCTCGTGCCGAGATCTATTCCAATATAAGTTTTCATATTTCACCAAACATAATCTGATTTACGATGTTTTCAAGATGCTCCTGCTTTCCGCTTCCGGGGAGCGCGGGCGCGCCAAGCTTTTCGGCATATTCTGCAAGCTTTTTCAAGTCTGCCTTGCCGCTGATTATTTCTTTGCCGATTCCGCTTTCGAAGGAGGAATAACGCTCTTTTACGAATGCATCTATTCTGCCGTCTTTTATGATTTTTTCAGCGTTGAGAAGACCGAGCGCGAAGGTATCCATACCGAGAATATAACCCTCGAACATATCTTCGTAGGTATAGCTCGGACGGCGGTTCTTAGCGTCAAAGTTAAATCCGCCCTTCATTCCGCCTGCGCGAATTACTTCGAGCATACACATTGTAGCGGTATAAACGTCAAAGGGGAATTCGTCAGTATCCCATCCGAGATGAGGATCGCCCTGGTTTGCGTCTATCGAGCCGAGCATTCCGTTGATTGCCGAAATGCGAAGATCGTGCTCAAACGTATGACCTGCCAACGTAGCGTGATTTGCTTCGATATTAAGCTTGAAGTCCTTGTCAAGACCGTATTGACGGAGGAATCCGATAGCGGTTGCGGCATCAAAGTCGTATTGATGCTTCATCGGTTCCTTCGGCTTCGGCTCGATGTAGAAGTCGCCCTTAAAGCCGATGCTTCTTCCGTAGTCAACCGCAAGATGCATAAGGCGAGCTATGTTTTCCTGCTCAAACTTAACGTCGGTGTTAAGGAGAGTTTCATATCCCTCGCGTCCGCCCCAGAAAACGTATCCGACACCGCCGAGCTTAACGGTAAGGTCGAGAGCTTTTTTGATTTGAGCAGCGGCAAAGCAGTATACGTCAGCGGAATTTGTCGAGCCGGCGCCGTTCATAAAGCGCGGATTGCTGAACATATT
>JAZNBI010000087.1:0-10182 GCA_045586995.1 Eubacteriales bacterium
CATATATAAAAACATTTAATTTTTTGGAGGAAAAACCATGGCAGTAAAAATCAGACTTAGAAGAATCGGTGCAAAAAAAGCTCCTTTCTATCGTGTAATCGTTGCAGACAGCCGTTCACCTCGTGACGGAAGATTTATCGAAGAAATAGGATATTACAATCCTTTGACCGAGCCGGCAGAAATCAAAATCAACGCTGAAAAAGCTAAAGCTTGGATTTCAAACGGCGCGCAACCGACAGAAACCGTAAAGGCACTTCTTAAAAAGTCCGGAATCACCGAGTAATTCTGGAACGGGGTATCATAATGGTAAATTTAAAAAACATGCTGATTAACATTGCGAAAGCAATTGTTGATTCTCCGGACGAAGTAACCGTTCTCGAAACCGAGGATGGTGACAACGTAACTCTTGTATTGTGCGTTGCTCCGGACGATATGGGCATGGTTATCGGCAAGCATGGCAAAATAGCAAAGGCGATTCGTCTTGTTATGAAAGCCGCTGCCGGAACATGCAACAAAAAGGTTAATGTAGAAATAAAATAACCAAGCTCTAAAAGGGACAGCTTTATTTCACCTTCGAGAAATCGAATTTGTGTAATAATACTGCCCTTTTTAGTTAAAATTATAGGATTAATATGAAATCATACGAAATTGATAGCCAAATGTTGGACTGCGGCATAGACCCGCATTTTTACAACGAACAAGAAAAGCTTTTAATACTTCAATACGCCGAGGCAATTTCAAAAAATACATATTCTTTACCAAAGGGCGATTTATTCTCGAAATCAAGAGCAAACGATTTATCAAAAATCGAAAACAATGCAAAAGAAATTACTTTGAAATATAACGTTCTCAAAGAAAATATTATCAAAGCTATAAATCGATACTCCAAGCTATACACCGACGGAGTTTTCTTTTCTTTCGGCAACAGAAACGCAAAAAAGATAACAAAGGAATATCTTTTGTTTATAAGCGAGTTGAACAAATTCAAATCGGGAACAGAATACTTAATGCATAATGCTTCCCTGCTAAATGATAAGTTGTCTAATCTCAGAAACGATTGCGATGATTTTTTTAAAGATATTATTATTCAAAAATCGGCGCTACTTATCTGCAAAGAGCAAAATTTTATAAAAAAGCTTACTTCCGAAAAAGAACGCGTCGAGGCGTTGGGAGATACCGTAAAAAAATCACAAGAGAAAATTTTAATCATTGCCAAAAAGCTTAACGATTTAACGAATCGGTTAATTCCCCATTTTATTGACTCGTCTTCAAAAGCAATTGATTTGCAAAATAACTGCGAAAGGCCCTCTGTTTACGAGCTTATAAATTCAATAAATTCATTTTTTGCAATTCTGTCAAACACCGTTCTCTGATACTTTTTTATTGACTTTATCAAGAAAGTTTTTTAATACGCATAACAAAAAATGATATAACCTCTCAAGTAAACAACGAGAAAAGGTTATATCATTTTTATTTTAATATATTATTCAGTCGTACACAAGCAAGCTTTTATTTGTCGAAATATCCTTCAACACAAAGTAATTCGGCGATAAGAACAGCGCCACCGGCTGCTCCGCGCAATGTGTTGTGAGAAAGTCCGACAAACTTATAGTCAAACAAAGAATCCTCTCTTAATCTGCCCACAGAAACTCCCATGCCGTTATAAAGATTTCTGTCTAAAGCAGCTTGCGGACGATTGTCCTCTTCAAAATAAGTTATAAACTGCTTGGGCGCGTTAGGAAGCTTATATTCCTGTGGCTTTCCCGAAAAGCTTGCCCATGCATCGAGAATTTCTTCCTTCGTGGGTTTATTTTTGAATTTAACAAAAACAGCAGCTGTATGACCGTCTGTTACAGGTACGCGAATACACTGAGTTGTAATAAGCGGTGCCTTTGCTTTAACAATTTGTCCGTCTTCAATATGTCCCCAAACGCGAAGCGGCTCTTGCTCGCTTTTTTCCTCTTCCCCGCCGATGTAAGGAATGACATTGTCTATCATTTCCGGCCACTCTTTAAAGGTTTTACCCGCACCCGAAATTGCCTGATATGTAGTTGCCACTATTTGTGTAGGTTCATATTTGAGCAAAGGTGTAATTGCAGGAACATAAGATTGAATAGAGCAATTCGGCTTAACTGCAATAAATCCTCTTTTAGTACCAAGACGCTTCTTTTGTGCTTCAATTACCTGCAAATGAGAATCGTTTATTTCCGGAATAACCATCGGAACGTCCGGTGTCCATCTATTTGCCGAATTATTTGAAACGACAGGGATCTCCGCTTTGGCATATTGCTCTTCCAAAGCACGAATCTCGTCTTTTTTCATATCGACCGCGCAAAATACAAAATCAACAAGCTTTGCCACTTCGGATATATTGGCGGCGTCTATAATAACCATTTTCTTGTATTTTTCAGGAATATCACCGTTAAGCTTCCAACGTCCCGCAACAGCATTCTCGTAACTTTGTCCCGCAGAACGAGCCGACGCTACAAGCGCGGTAACCTCAAAAAAAGGATGGTTTTCAAGCAAGGTCAAAAATCTTTGCCCCACCATTCCGGTCGCTCCTACAACTCCGACATTAAATTTTTTCATAATGCTGACCTCCGTTAAATATGCAAAATTTCATTTAAATAAAAATCCGAACTTTACGTTCGGATTTTTATTCAGTTATCGTGGAAACAATTCAAGCCGCACTCTTGCACGAATCAATGAACCCGCCGATAACCTATCCGCTCTCTTGCGGTAGCGACGATGTCGCTGGTGCTCCATCGGAGAGTCGAACTCCGGACACCATGATTAAAAGTCATGTGCTCTGCCATCTGAGCTAATGGGGCGCGATGCGTACTCATATATAATATCATAAATTGTGTATTTTGTCAAGAAATTTATTTAATTTATTTTGACAAAATACACGAGTTTTTTAAAGGTTAAATTGTTAAATATGACATCAAACACAGATTTTTTCAAAAAGAACCAAATGTCAATAAATTAAAGCGTGTCGCTCTGAAAAATTGGATTTTATCAGCCCTTATGTAACAAAGCTCGGATATACTACTCCAGCCAGAATTAGAAACAGAGCCAGCGATGCAACAATAAGTCCCTTATTATATTCTTTCTTGGTTTGAATCAGCTCTTTAATTCCACGAGCCAAACCGAAAACGAAAGCAACAGGCCAAATAAACCATGTAAAATAATACACATAGGCAAATATCTTCATTACTTCCCCCAGCAAAATCAATCCCCCTTTTTTTATTGTTTATTTTTCAACCGTCTTATCTTAAAAAAGCTCTGTAAAAGCTCCCTGCTTTCTTCGGCGCAAACATCGGAAACCACCTCGGATTTAAAGTTGAGCGGATATGAAAAAATATCAAAGACACTCCCAAGCGCGCCTGCTTTCGAATCCTTAGCCCCATATACGACAAGCGGAATTCGAGCATTAACTATAGCGCCGGCACACATAGGACACGGTTCTAATGTAACATACATCTCACACCCCACCAATCGCCATCCTCCAAGCACACGGCACGCTTTGGATATTGCAAGCATCTCGGCGTGATGAATAGCATTTTTTTCGGTTTCTCTCGTATTGTGCGCAGATGCTATAATCTTATCATCCTTTACAATAACCGCTCCGACAGGAACTTCCCCGAGCTCTGCGGCAAGCTTTGCTTCATCTAACGCCGCAAGCATAAATTTTTTATATTTTTCTTCAATATTCATAAATCAAACTCATAATTATATACAATATCATTTTCAACACACATATAGCTATATAGCAAATCATAGCGGGAGAAAAATAGAATTTTACTATTCTGTTTCTCTTAATGGTTTTTTCAGTAGCAACATTTTGAGTCAAACTACCCTCAAAATCCCTACCGAACAAGCCGTTTTCGTATACATACGAATTTAAATAAGCTGCATTTTTTTCTCTTTTTCTTCGTTTGAAAAATTTTGTCACAATATAAATTAAACTCAAAAATCCTGCAAAGAAGATAAATCCCTCTATAATAAGCGAAATTTTCGCTGCCGTTTCTTCGGGGCATCTTTCCCAAACAACCGTTTCCAAAACCGATACCAAATTATTAAACATATGAAGCAACGTACATGTCCAGATATTGCCCGTTTCAACATATATAATTCCAAGAACAACACCTGCGACTGTAGCATAAAAAAGTTGTTCGATATTTTGATGCATCAAACCAAATGAAATCGCGCTTATTAAAATCGCAGACCATTTTCCAAAAGGCAACAAATTCTCAAGCACCATTCCGCGAAAAAGAAATTCTTCACAAAAGGCAGGAACTATTGCAGTCGAAATAAACAGCAAAACAATCTTATAATCTTTATCAACGTCAACAGACCAAAAAACCTCTGATGTGAATTTTGAGTAGTCAAAAAGATTAACTAAAAAAGAATTAATATACGCTGCAGCAAATATCACAGCAATTCCGGCAAGGATAATCGGAACAATGGAAACACCGCCGTCCGAGCTTCTCGGAAATTTCAATTCGGATTTCATTGGGCGAAAGCTCTTACTCGCCATAAGCTTAAAGAAAAGCACCGGAAGCATAAAGGTGGCAAGATATGCCGCCGATGATATAAGATCTGTAATAGCATACGCAATATCCGAATCAGTTAGATTCATAACCGCATTTTGCAGCAATCCTGCCGTCCCCAACAAAATTTCGCTCAAAAAAGTAAATATAATTAAAGCAAACGCAATACGCGTTATTATACCTTTGAAATCCTTCTCGTTTTGATTCATTTATGAAATAACCTTTCTTTAATGAAAAAATCTATGACTATACAATATTATTATGTATTATAAATGATTTTTTTCTCATTGTCAAGTAATTGATACTTTACATAAAAATAGAAAAGCGGAGCAAAGTTCGCTCCGCTTTTTTATATCGCTATCAGTGAATGATGCAACGCTCTGTATCTTTATCAAATATGTGCAATCTTGTCATATCGAACGCAACCTTTATGTTGTCCCCTGCGCGAGATGTGGAGCGCGAAGAAACACGTGCGATAAGGTTGGTTTCTCCAAGCTTGAGGTAGAGATAAATCTCAGCGCCCATAAGCTCTGTAACATCAACATAAGTATCAATAACACTATCTGCATAAGCAGCCAATTGCATTGGAGAATCGTGGATACACTCAGGACGAAGACCTGCAACAACTTCTTTTCCGATATATTCCTGAAGTGCGGGATTATTTGCTTTTTCGGAAGGAAGCTTAACAGAACAATTTTCAAAGTTAAAGTATACTCCATCATCCTTTTTAACGAGTGTGCCGTTAATGAAGTTCATCTGAGGAGTTCCGATAAATCCTGCAACGAAGATGTTAACAGGGCTGTCGTAAAGGTTTTGAGGTGTATCTACCTGCTGAATAAGACCGTCTTTCATAACTACTATACGTGTAGCCATGGTCATAGCTTCGACCTGGTCATGCGTAACGTAAATGAATGTGGTTTCAACTCTCTTATGAAGCTTTGTAAGCTCTGTTCTCATCGCTGCACGAAGCTTTGCGTCGAGGTTGGAGAGCGGCTCGTCAAGAAGGAACACTTTAGGATTACGTACTATTGCACGTCCGAGAGCAACACGCTGCTTCTGACCACCGGACAACGCCTTCGGTTTTCTGTCGAGAAGGTGTGTAATATCAAGTATTCTTGCTGCTTCTTCAACACGGCGTTTGATTTCTTCCTTCGGTGTCTTGTTGAGCTTAAGTCCAAAAGACATATTTTCAAAAACCGACATATGCGGATACAACGCATAGTTCTGGAAAACCATCGCGATTTTTCTATCCTTAGGAGCAACGTCGTTTACAAGCTGATCGCCTATAAAAAGTTCGCCCTCTGTAATTTCCTCAAGACCTGCTATCATACGGAGTGTCGTTGTTTTACCGCATCCGGAAGGTCCGACGAGTACGAGAAATTCTTTATCCTTTATTTCAAGATTGAAATCCGAAACAGCTGTAACGCCGCCGGGATATTTTTTGTAAATGTGCTTAAGGGATACGCCTGCCATTAATTATTCCTCCTGAATATGTATTCCGAGTGCTTTACACACTTCGAATATTTTAAATTTACCTATATATTGTACCAAATTTTTTAGAAAAATGATAGATGTTAATTCCCCAAATTTTCAGAGATTTGTTTGTGCATTTTTCACAATTTAGTAGAACAAGCTGTGAATTAAGCACTCCTTGTGTTCACAAATTATTTTAATTTATTAAAATTGTATTATAGTTTTAACGAAAGAGCTATTCTCTTCTTCGCTGTATCTACTTTAAGAACCTTCACCTTAACTATATCGCCGACAGACAAAACCTCTGAAGGGTGCTTTATATATTTATCGGAAATTTCCGAAATATGCACAAGTCCGTCTTGGTGAACTCCGATATCTACAAACGCGCCGAAATCTATAACGTTTCTGACTGTTCCCGTAAAGACCATATCGGGTTTTAAATCGGCGATATCCAAAACATCATCTCTGAGCACAGGTAAAGGCAAGCTGTCTCTGACATCGCGCCCCGGCTTTTGAAGCTCGTTTATAATATCAATCAAAGTCGGCTCTCCGACATCAAGCTCGCCGCAAACATTCGCCATGCCCTCATCCTTTACCTTTTTCGAAAGAAGTGAGAGCTTGCAGAGCCGAACATCCTCCTCGGTATATCCGAACTTTTTCAGCAGGGCTTTTGCAATTCCATAGGATTCGGGGTGAACTCCCGTGTTATCAAGAATTTCGTCAGAGCCCGAAACTCTCAAAAATCCCGCACACTGCTCATATGCCTTTTGTCCGACTCGCGGAACCTTTAAAATCTGAGCGCGCGATGTAAATTCTCCGTTTTCTTCGCGATATTTTACTATATTTTTTGCACTTGTTGCATTTATTCCGGAAATGTATGAAAGCAAAGAGTGGGAAGCGGTATTAAGGTCAACACCTACAGAGTTAACGCAATCTTCAACAACACCGGTAAGAGCGCTGTCCAGCATTGCCGGCTTCATATCATGTTGATATTGCCCTACCCCTATTGATTTCGGGTCAATTTTAACAAGTTCGGCAAGCGGATCCTGTAAACGTCTTGCAATTGACACCGCCGAACGTTGCGTAACATCGAAATCCGGGAATTCATCTGCACCGAGCTTAGATGCAGAATATACCGATGCCCCTGCCTCACTGACTACGATATATTTCACATCCCTCTCAATTTCGCGAAGAGTTGACGCGATAAAAATTTCGCTTTCTTTAGAAGCAGTTCCGTTACCTATGGCAATAATATCAACATCATATTTTGATATAAGCTTCTTTACTACTTTCTTACTGTCCTCAATGCGTTCCTGCGGCTTGGTCGGATAAATAACGGCAGTATCAATAACCTTTCCCGTCTTGTCGACGATTGCAAGCTTACATCCGGTACGATATCCGGGGTCATAGCCGAGGACGGTTTTTCCTTTCAGAGGAGCTTGCATCAACAAATGCTTAAGGTTATCCGAAAAAAGCTTTATAGCCCCCTCGCTTGCCGAATCAAACATATCAGAGCGAATTTCTCTTTCAATAGACGGTGCAATAAGACGCTCATAACTATCTATAACAGCAGCGCTGACATACTTTTTAGCAGGGCTCTCATTAGGTGCGACAACACAATTAAACAAATAATTCAGAACCAACTCATTCTCTATTGTTATCGTAACCTTAAGGAAATCTTCCTTTTCGCCTCTGTTAATAGCGAGGATTCTGTGCGCCGGAATTTTCTTAATGTTCTCGCTGTATTCGTAATACTGGTCGTAAACCGTACTCTCTTCCTTGGTGTTTTTCGAATTAAGCTTTCCGTACTCAAAGGTCATTGCGCGAATGGCTTTCCTGTATTCGGCGTTATCCGAAATCTCCTCCGCAATGATGTCACAAGCGCCCGCGAAAGCTTCGGATATATCATTAACACCCTTTTCTTCATTTATATAAGTCGATGCCTGCTCCTCAAGCGACGGCGAATATTCTTCGGTTTGTGCAAGCAAAAGCTCCGCAAGACCCTCAAGTCCCTTCTCGCGAGCAACAGATGCTCTGGTTTTGCGATGCGGCCTGAACGGTCTGTAAATATCGTCGACCTCGGTAATAGTTACCGCAGCATCAATTGCCGCTTCGATTTCGGGCGTAAGCTTTTCTTGTGCAGCTATAAGTGCCTTTACTTCTTCTTTTCTCTTTTCTATATTTCTAAGGTATGTAAGGCGTTCTTCCAGCGCTCTGAGTACGGTGTCATCAAGACTTCCCGTAACCTCCTTACGATAACGCGCGATAAAAGGAATGGTATTTCCTTCGTCAATAAGAGCAACCGTCTTCTCTACCTGAGAATCCTGAAGCTTCAATTCCTCTGCAAGTGTTTTGATTATATCCATTATGTCCTCCTGAACTTTTGTATTTCGTCTTCCTCATCGACAGTAAGAAATCTCCATTCGCCCCTTTTGAGCCCTTCATCGAGCAGAAGCGGTCCAAATGAAATTCTTTCGAGATATACAATCTCGTTGCCAACAGATCGCATCATACGTTTTATTTGGTGATACTTACCCTCTATCAACCGTATACTTCCGCCCATGCCGTCATCATCAAGCGATATCGTTGACGGTTTTGTTACATATCCGTCATCCAAAACCGCGCCTGCCTCCAAGCTTGTTTTATCGGATATCGAAAGAGCCGAACGCAATTTAAAGCGGTAGAGCTTATCAACGTGCCTTTTAGGCGCGAGCATATAATGCGCAAGCTCTCCGTCATCGGTAAGCAAAATAAGCCCAAGCGTATTTTTATCAAGCCGACCGCACGGAAAAAGCCCTTTTCTGTATTCCTTCGGCAAAAGCTCAAGAACGGTTTTCTCGCGTAAATCGTCGGTCGCGCTGACGTATCCTTCGGGCTTGTTTAACATTATATACGTATATTTTCGATATACTATTTCCCTTCCGCGATATATCACCCTGTCTTTTTCGGGATCTATGTGCACGTCAGAGCTTTTAATCGCAACGCCGTTTACCGTAACAGCTCCCTGCCTTGCGGCTTTGGAAGCTTCGGAGCGCGTTGCTGCACCGGAGATGCTTAAAAATTTATCTATACGCATAAAAATTCCCTTCAAACCAAAATAGTTGCCAGCATACCAAAAGCAAACAAGCCAAGCGCAAACCCTATAAAAAAGCAGGTGCTTGAAATCTTCATAAAAATGCATTACTCCTTCAAAATAAGATTGGATTATTAGTATGGGCATTTTTTACTGTACGTATTTATTTTATCACAAAAAGGATTTTTTGTAAACCGCATTTTTCAATTTATAAATAAAAACCGAAGCAAAATGAATTTCATTTCGCTTCGGTTTTTATTTATCGAAAAGCTTTATTTAAATGACGGTGGATTTGCTTTTACGTCTGTAAATTTACTGTCCTCGGGAGATGGTTCGGACAAGCTAAAATACATTTTAGCCGCTTTTGTTGTTCCGAAATCTTGATTTGAGCCGGTATTTTGAACCTTGTTAAAAGCTTCTCGGAACATAGCATTGTGAGCTTCTTCGCGATTCAAGAGAAAATCTATCGTTTCTCTGACCTTTTTGTCATTGATCTGTCTATACAAATATTCGTATACAACCTTCGCTCTTTGCTCGGAAGCGATATTCGACAAAAGGTCTGCGCACAAGTCGCCGGTAACGGTAACATAATCCCCCGTCCATGAATATCCCGACGAATTGATCAGTCCGGGGTTTAATCCAAGCAACACGTGAGTTTGAATCTCTCCCGCCGATACGGACGAGGCGTCAACATCATGTCCGTTTAACAAATTGATGGTTTGCGCCACCATTTCCATGTGCCCGAGTTCTTCTGCAGCTATATCCAAAAACAAGTCCTTGATTTCGGGGTCTTTTATTCTGAAGCTTTGCGACATATACTGCATAGCCGCCTTTAGTTCCCCGTTGCCGCCACCGAGCTGCTCTTGCAACAGAACCGCATATTGAGGGTTTGCCTTTTCTACACTTACCGGATGAAATAACATTTTTTCATGTTTAAACATATCATTTACCTCTCTTTCCAAGATAATTATTTACATGTTTTCATGAAAATATTCAATTCACAAAAAAAATATAGCATATCTGCGCGCTACCATTAAACACTGAGAAATAACATTCAAAGGATATCTAACGACACAAAAAAAA
>JAZNBI010000088.1:0-25779 GCA_045586995.1 Eubacteriales bacterium
CTCGGCAACGTCGCAGACAGAGCCCATAGCAATAATAACTCTCTCTGCATCGGGAGCTCCGTAATAGTTAAAGAGCTTATAATCGGTGCCGATCTTTTCGTTGACCTGATTCATATAATCCTCAACGATAGCGGGAAGTGCGTCGTAATATACGTTGCACGCTTCTCTGTGCTGGAAGAATATATCTCCGTTTTCTGCCGAGCCGCGAAGAACGGGATGCTCGGGATTGAGCGCGCGTGCGCGGAATGCCTTAATTGCATCCTTATCAACCATATCCTCGAGGTCCTTATAATCCCAAACCTCGATCTTCTGAATTTCGTGAGATGTACGGAAGCCGTCAAAGAAGTTTATAAACGGAACTCTGCCCTTTATTGTAGAAAGGTGAGCAACGGCGCCGAGGTCCATAACCTCCTGCGGATTAGATCCGGCTATCATAGCAAAACCGGTTTGACGGCAAGCATAAACGTCGGAATGATCGCCGAAAATGTTCAGCGCGTGCGAAGCTACGCAACGTGCGGAAACGTGAATAACGCAAGGGAGAAGCTCTCCTGCGATCTTATACATATTGGGTATCATGAGAAGCAAGCCCTGAGATGCGGTATATGTAGTGGTAAGCGCACCTGCTGCCAAAGAACCGTGAACCGTTCCCGCAGCGCCTGCCTCGGATTGCATTTCCATAACCTTTACGTTTTCGCCCATTATATTCTTAAGACCTGAAGCAGACCAAGAGTCTGTCAGCTCTGCCATAACGGATGAGGGTGTAATCGGGTAGATAGCAGCTACTTCTGTAAACGCATAGCTAACGTGCGCCGCAGCGGTATTACCATCCATGGAAATTTTCTTTCTTGAAATTGCCATTTGAAATTCCTCCTAAGTATATTTAGTCATAGATAAAAAACTTTACATATTATAATAACACTTTTTTGCCGAAAAGTAAAGGACTTTTCTCTAATTTTTAAATACTAAATGCATAAAAAATATAACATTTTTACATTTTTTTGATCAAGCGTCGGATTTATATTCCGATAAATCTATTTTATTCAATTCGGCTTGGTTGAGTTTTCCTTTTACGCGCTCGAAATACTGAATATTATTTCGAAGCATAAATAAAAATTGATTGTTAGGTGTGCGTCCCTCGGCCTCGGAAACAGCAATGAGCTTTCTCAAAAGCTCCTCGGAAAGCTTTACCTCAAACGTATAATTTCCCTTCATATAAAAATCTCCGTTTCACTCACTTGATCCCCGTAGAACCAAATCCACCCTCTCCGCGAGCGGTTTCGTTAAGCTCCTCTACGACGTCAAAATCGGCGCGGCATATAGGCAAAAACATAAGCTGCGCGATTCGGTCGCCGCGTTCGACGCAAAAGGGCTCATCCGAGTTGTTTATAAGCCCGACGCAGATCTCTCCGCGATAGTCGGAATCTATAACTCCTATCCCATTTGAAAGCGAGATGCCCTTTTTGATTCCAAGTCCGCTTCGAGCGGCAACAATAGCGACGAAATCTCGACTTTCGGGAGCTATTGAAATCCCCGTCGGAACGAGCACGCGCTCGCGCGGTAAAATAACGAGTCGGCTGCCCTCGTCAAGCGCGGCGTGCAAATCAAGCGCCGCAGAGCCCTGGGTGGCATATTCGGGAAGCGTCATTCCCCGCGAAAGTTTAATCTTTACGTTTACTGTCATAGCGATACTGCCTTTCTTTTAATCGTGCAAGCCGAAGCAAAAACGGTTTGCACCTTATAATTACAGATATTTTTCAACTATTGAATATATTTCCTCGGCAACCGCCTCTTTAGGTCTTGCAGTATTGACGATGTGAATATTTTCGCTTTCACCGAGCAATTCAAAGGTTTTATAAAATTTCTCGCGCACGCTTTGAAGCTTTGCCACGTTCTCATAAATCTCGATTTTGTCCCTTTCCTTGCCAAGTCGCTCCATACACGCGTCGGCATCGAGGTCAAGAAAGATGCATGCGTCCGGCTTTCTTATCTCGGGACAGTCTATATTCATTCGGCGCACCCACTCATAGTCGGTTTCGCTTCCCTGATACGCCATTGACGAATAGTAATAACGGTCACATATAACCGTGTTTCCCTCTCGAATCATTTTTAAAATGCCGTCGACGGGATTCACGTTATGAAAAATGCGGTCAAGCACAAACAGCGCCGCCATCTCGCCCGAGCTGCGAGGAGTGATACCCCCCAGCGCGTCGCGAAGCATTCCGCCCGTGAGCGACGATGTGGGCTCGGCGGTCGAAAATACCGGTACTCCTTTTTCGCGAAGACGCTCGGTCAAAAGCTTGATGTGCGTGGTTTTCCCTGCGCCGTCGAGTCCTTCAAACACAATTAATTTGCCGGCTTTTTTATCGGATGTCATATATTTAAACCATAGCTTTCGCAAAGCAAAAGCTTCCTTTCAAGGATTATTAAGAAACCGCATTAAAGAATTTCCGACATTTCTTCGATGCTCAATCGGTCGGCATGGCGCTGAGAAACGCCTCCGTTTTCGTTGGGATATCCGCACGGAAGCAGCAGCATCGGCTTTATATTTTTGGGCAGGTCAAATTCCTCGCTTAATTGCTTGGGGTCGAATGCGCCCACTATCGTAGTTCCAAGTCCCAAAGAGGTCGCGCACAGCGCCATTTGCGTAATGGCTATCGAGGTGTCGACCTCGTTATAAGTACCGTCGGTGCTTCCTCTCTTTATTTGTCTTTCGGTATCGGCGCAAACCACAAATACCGACGATGAACCGAAGCCGTGATGAATTTTTCGGATTTTTTCAAGACCCTTATCGGATTTTACCAAAAGAATCTTCCATGGCTGAGAATTTCTCGCCGAGGGAGCTATTCTCGCAGCTTCGATTATCTTATTAAGCTTTTCGTCCTCCACCTTTTTTTCGGAAAATCCGCGCGCAGAGTATCGCGCTTTTGCCAACGAAATAAAATCCAATCAAAACACCTTCCTTATTTTATAATATCTCAACAGATTAATTTTATTATACCAAACCCCAATAATAAAATCAAGTCCCAAAAATTTTTAAATTTATTCAAAAGATGTGAATAAAAGCGCTCACGAAGGCAAAAATATAATCAAAAGCAAAAAAAGGAGCTACGAAAATGCAAAATAAAAAGTCAAAAGAGCAAATGGTAAGAAATTTCAAGAAAAACAAGTCCATCTATGTCACCGCCCTGACGCTTCTTGTAGCATTATCGATCATTGTGATCGCTACATCAGCTACCGAGCGAGCAAAAAAAAAGCTTCCTGAAGACACGACCACGAATCCCGAAATCACAACGCCGCAGCCCGAGGATTCCACAACGCCCGAAGAAAGCACTACGACATCCCCTGAGGACACGACCACTTCGGACAGTCCCACAACCTCGACTCCCGTTATAGACAAGGTACCCGTGTTTGCTTTGCCGACCGACGGTATTCTCACAAAGGAACACGATCCGGATCTTCAGGTATTCTCGCCTACTATGCAGGACTATCGAGTACATTTGGGTATCGATATAGAAACAGATGAAAACGCTCCCGTATACGCCGCGGCAGATGGACGTATTTCGCAAATTTGGGAAGACGTTATGATGGGACATTGTATGGCAATAAAGCACGACGGCGATGCATATACCATCTATAAAAATCTCGGTACAGAGCTCCCCGAAGGAATAGAAGTAGGCGTTGACGTGCGCTCGGGACAGCTTATTGCAAGCGTCGGTGACAGTGCTATGGAAGAAATTGCCCAAGAGCCGCACCTTCACTTTGAAATTACGGTAGGCGGCTTGCAGGTAGACCCCATAGAGCATTTGGGCAAGGAAGCAGTTTCTGTGCTCTCGCCAGATCTTGAAGAAACAAAATCTTAAATCCGCAAAAAAGCAGGAGAATTTTTCTCCTGCTTTTTTATGTTTCTAAATCGGTGTTTTTATCTATTCTTCGGTATACGGAATTTCAAGAACTGTCATATCGTGATGCACGGCATCGAGGAATTTACCGAAAACGTCAATGCTTTTCAAGCGCAAGCTCGTCGTATTGATGCAAGGATGACAGCCGACGTATTCCTTTTTTACAATATCGGCATCGACAAGCAGCCGCACCTTGTTTTCTTTGTCGTTCATCAGCCCCATAACGCTAACCGAGCCGGGCGTTACGTCAAGCAGGTGCTCCATTACATCTGCCTCTCCGAACGAAAGCCGAGCGCTTCCTATTTGCGGCGAAACCAACCGAGTTCTGAAGGGCTTGTCTGCCGGCATCATAAGAATATAATACTGCGTCTTTTGGCGATTGCATAAAAATAAATTTTTACATATTTTCACCGAAAGCGCCGTATCTATTGCGGCGCACGCCTCCATCTTGTCGGTATGCTCGTGGTCAATTCGGTAATACTCAATGCCCAAGGAATCGAGAAATTCATAAACTCTTTGCTCCTTGGGAAGCCGTTTGCAAAAATCCCGAGGGCGCCCTTTTTCGGGCAGCGCTTTTTCGTTATCGGTCAAGTGGTATCAGTCCTTTCTTTTATAGCCGTTTCGATATTTTGCTATCAAGTTATGATATCTGTCGATAACGTCGACCATAACCTTCTGCCAAGGAAGCGGAATGGTTTGGCGCGCGCAGTTTCCGACCTCAAAAACTCTCGGAAGCGCGTTTTCGATCGCCTTGGCTATATCCTCTGGCGAATTTTCGCAAAGAAAACCGTTTTTACAATGCGTAATTCCCTCAGCCGCGCACGAGCCGCGTATAAGCAAGCTCGGAGTACCTGCCGCTGCCGCTTCTCTTACCACCATAGGTGCGTTATCGTAGATCGACGGAAAGACCAAAAGGTCTGCTCTGGCGTATATCCCCATGAGCGCGCTTCTGTCCGAAACCCGTCCCGCAAATACGACACACTTAGAAAGTCCTTTTTCCTCGACAAGCTCCTTCATCTTATTCTCGTCGGGACCTGCGCCGACAAAAACCATTTTGAAGTTTTTATGAGTTTTCGAATAAATTTCGATAGCGTCTATAATGTTTTTTATATTTTTCTTAAAATTGTGCTGGCCTACAAACAGCAAAACGTCACCCGAGCCAAGACCAAACTGATTCTGCGCGACAATTCGGTCGGCTGACGTCGGATACCAAAGATTCGTGCCGTTTGGCATAATGACGATATCGCCCTTATAGCCGTATCCTTGCAGCGTTTCGGCAGTGCGTTCGTTTACCGTCCATACCTCATCGCACTTATTGAAGAACGAAACAACGAATTTAACTCCCTCCTTCGAGAGCATACGGCTTTTGGTTTTAGCGTAAAAGTCATCGTAATATTTCGAGTGAAAGGTCGCAACGAGCGGTATGCTTTTCAAGCGAGATATTTTAAGCGCCTCCGCGCCCGCGGTAAACGGACTGTGTGCGTGAACGATATTAAAGTCAATTTTTGCTACCGAACGGTGATACGGAAGGTCAAACGCGGGAAGACCCAAACGGTATGACTCTTTCGGTATGGGCGCGCTGGCATAACCGATAACGGGAAAAGAATACGAAGAAGTCCCTTTGGCTTTCGGGGCAATATAATAGCATTTTTCCTCGGTTTCATTGAGCTGTTCCACATAATTGCGTACGACCGTGCCTACGCCGTCGAGCTCGGGCGGAAAAACATCGCAAAATTCTCCTATAATCATAAATCCGACTCCTTTCATGATATCCACGATATTTGAAAAGCGGTTTAAGCTCCGCTCACAGCTATATTATACACTAAAATCTCAAAAAAATCAATAGAAACTCTTTTACCGTCGCACGTCGAGCTTAACGAAAAAAAGGGGGGATAAGTCAAATGCAAAAATGCATTTGTACTCCCCCCATCGTTTTTGCTTGATGGCTAAACGCCATCATTTTGCCCCCAAAACGAGCAAAAACGCAAATTCCGAGTATAAAAAAGCCGACCGTCGGCTTTTTTTGCAGGGACTGCGCTAATGACGCAGCCCCTTTTATATTTACTTATTCATTTTTTCCAAGTCGTTTTTACGTATCTCCACACGTCTTACCTTGCCGCTTATGGTCTTGGGAAGCTCGTCTGCAAATTCGACGATTCTCGGATACTTATAAGGCGCGGTATGCGTCTTAACGTATTCCTGAATTTCCTTTTTCAAAGCGTCGGTTTTTTCTGTTCCTTTTACGAGTACGACAGTGGCCTTAACTATCTGCCCGCGCACCTCGTCGGGAACGGGAGTAACCGCACATTCGAGAACGTAAGGAAGCTCCATAATAACGCTTTCAATTTCAAACGGACCTATTCGGTATCCCGATGACTTTATAACGTCATCGATACGGCCGACGTACCAAAGATATCCATCCTCGTCCATCGTTGCCTGGTCACCGGTATGATAATATCCGTCGTGCCATACCTCGCTCGTCTTTTCTTCATCCAGATAGTAGCCGATAAAGAGGCCGCAGGGTGCTTTATCCTTTGCGCGAATACAGATCTCGCCCGTATCCCCCGTCTTACATTCGTTGCCATCGGGATCAAGAACCGCAACGTCGTAAAGCGGGCTCGGTCTGCCCATAGAACCGATCTTGGGAGTTGAACCAACAAAATTGGCAATAGACAGCGTGGTTTCGGTTTGTCCGAAGCCCTCCATAATCGTAAGCCCCGTTGCCTTCTTGAACTGATTGAACACCTCGGGGTTAAGTGCTTCGCCTGCCGTCGTTGCGTATTCGATCGAGGACAAGTCATACTTTGACAGATCTTCCTTGATGAAGAAACGGTACATAGTAGGAGGCGCGCAGAAGGTAGTGATATTATATTTTGCAAACATCGGCAAAATATCTTCGGAATGGAATCTGTCAAAGTCGTATGTAAATACACCCGCCTCGCAGAGCCACTGTCCGTAGAGCTTGCCCCAGAGAGCTTTTCCCCAGCCGGTATCAGAGATTGTAAAGTGAAGTCCGTTCGGATTTACGTTATGCCAATGCTTTGCGGTGGGATAATGACCGAGAGCATATTTATATGAGTGCGTTGCGATACGCGGATAGCCCGTAGTACCCGAGGTAAAGAGCATAAGCATCGGATCATTTCCGCAAGGAGTATTATCGGTGCGCTTGTAGTTCGTACTGAAACGCTCCATTTCCACGTTGAAGTCGTTCCAACCGTCCTTCTTTCCGCCAACCAGAATCTTCAGTATTTCGGGGAATTTCGCGGCAGCTTTTTCGGCTTCGTCAGATACCTCTCCGTCGGCGGTACAAACGATGGCCTTTACCTTCGCCGCCTTGTATCTGTAATCAAAGTCGTGCTCAACAAGCTGATTGGTAGCGGGAATTGCGATAGCACCTATCTTGTGAAGCGCAAGCATACAGAACCAGAACTGGTAGTGTCGCTTTAAAACAAGCATTACGGTATCTCCCTTTTTAATGCCCAGAGATTCAAAATAATTTGCGGTCTTTGCAGAATATTTCTTCATGTCGCCAAAGGTAAATCTGCGATCGCTCTTGTCATTTGCAACCCAAAGCATCGCAAGCTTGTCGGGAGATTTTTCCGCAATTGCGTCAACGCAGTCAAAAGCAAAATTGAACGAATCCTCGTTCTTAAAGGAAATGCCGTTGAACACGCCGTTTTCATCGTAAGAGGATTCAATAAATTTGTCTGCTACCGTTTCAGCAGCCGCATCGTTTTCGGTAACCTTGGAGGATACGTACGGCGCCTCGGGATATTCCTCGCTTACTTGACCGTCCTGCGGATTCAGTACGACGGCGTGGAACTCACAGCCGCCCTCGCTTACCGCTATCATGCCGTGAGGAATAAGACTGTTATAGAAGATAGAATCTCCCTCGTTAAGAATATCCACGTGATTTCCGACCTGAACCTTAAGCGAACCCTTAACTATAACGTCAAATTCCTGACCTTTATGAGAATTGAGCTTCATAGGCAACTTCTGTTCTTCGGGCAGATAAGGGAATTTAACAAGGAAGGGCTCTGCAAGCTTCTCCTTGAATTTTGGCGCGAGGTTGTTGTATTCAACGCCGTGCTGCTTTAAAATTTTAAGTCCCTCGCCTTTTCTTGTTATCGCAAACGAAGTAAGCGTCGTGCTTCTTCCTTCAAGCAGGTCAACGACTTCGACTCCGCAAGCTTTTGCGCACTTATAGATAAAGGTAAAGCTGAAATCGGTTTCACCTTTTTCGAGGAGACTATAATCCTCAACCGATACACCCGTAAGCTTTGCAAGCTCCTCGGGAGTATATCCCTTTGCTTCGCGCAGGTCCTTGATTCTTCCTGCGACCTCTTTCAAACTGTAATCCATTTTGTTGTTTCCTTTCATTATTGAAATTTTGGGTTAATGGTTACGAATTCGAATAAAACAAAAAACCCGCCTCAAAAGAAATCTTTGAGACGAGCTAACAACCCGCGGTACCACTCAAATTACGGAATTTTTATTTTCCGTCACTTTCCGAACTCTGACAAGTTCTTTGCCTTTACGCAGCATTACGGAAGGAGTCTACTCGGCTTCACCTTTCGGTCCTCCGACTCAGAAGTGATAGGTCATAAGGAATGCTCGCTGTTGTCTTACACCGACCGACAACTCTCTGTAAACGTTACGCTCCGACCCTCTTCATCACAGTCATTTTTTTGTGATATTCAAATTTGATACAAATTATAGCACTAAAAAAACCGTTTGTCAATACCTTTTTTAATTTTTTTGGCAAATCGGTCCTTATTGCTTGGCTGTCGGCTTTTTACCTTACGAAACGAATTTTTCTCGAAATATTGACAATACACGGCTAAAATTGTACAATATACTTGACAATAAAATTAAGAAAGTGGCGATTCTTTTTTGAATTTATTCCGAAACCGCCCTCTTTGTCTTATGTGTGTCTTTTTTATAGGCGCTTATGCCGGCGGGTATTTTTTGAATGCTTCTCTGAAATTAGTCATTTTGATTGTAGCTGCTCCGTCCTTTTTGGTTGCTCTCTTTATTTATACGCTCTGCCGCAGCAGGAACAACACGGTGCTTATATGCCTGCTTCTCGCATTTTTTGCCATATTGGGCATTACCGAATCTTTTCTGTATAAAGACGTTTATCTGTCATCCTTCAAAAAATATTGCAACGGCGAGCATCAAATAGAGGGCTACGTCACCGAAAGGAACTTTTCTTCCGAATATCTCACGACCTTTTTCGTTCGCGTCGAGTCTATTGACGGCGAGCGCGTATCGGTAAATGCGCCGCTTGAATGTAATTTTGACTGCGGCTTGCAGGTCGGGGATTATTTTTCAATGAGCTCCGAGATACGTGACACCGCAAACGGAGAAAGCAATCAAAGCGGATTTTACGATTCTTACGGCTTTCCCTTTATTTTGTCAAAAAATCTCGAGCTTGACGAGGAGAGCGACTCCTCCGAGCTTTGTTATGAGCTTTTGCAAAAGCAACCTCAAAGAATGTCGCTTTCGGTGTCTGAGCTTTGCGGAAGATTTTCGAATTTTTTCGATTCCAATCTTGAAAAGGATTCCTCAGCTCTTGTTTGCGCTATCTTTCTCGGAAACCGTTTTCGTCTATCGCCCGAGGTGGTGCGTGATTTTTCGCGCACGGGGATCTCGCATATGCTTGCGCTCAGCGGACTCCACGTGTCTATTCTCGTGGGATTTCTTGAAACGATATTCAGCTTTTTACTTATACCGAGAAGATCTCGCGTTCTGATTTTTCTCCCGTTGCTCCTTTTATATTGGATGATGACGGGCTTTTCGCTTTCTGCGGCGCGCGCCTTGATTATGGTCGGATTTTTGTATTTCGGATATCTGCTCTCGGCACAGCGCGATACAATTACATCAATTTTCGGGGCGGCGGCTATAATTATGCTTTTGATCCCGTCCTCTCTTTTTGACGTCGGGCTGTGGCTGTCACTGCTGGCAACTCTCGGGGTCGTAGCGCTTTCTCCGCTTATGACCTACCTTATTTTCGTCATTACGAGCCGTCGGATGAAAAGACGGCGATTATTTAAAGCTTTGCTCTTTCTTTTCAGCTCGCTTTGCGTAACGATTTCGGCAAACTCCTGCGTTATGCTTATTATATGTCTTATTTTCGGCGAGCTTTCGCTCATTTCGCCGCTTGTCAACCTGTTGATATCGCCAATAATACCGGTTGTTTTAATACTCGCACCCTTACTTTTGATATTCTCCTTCGCGCCTGCGGTACTTTCCTTTCTCGCGTTTCTTACGGATTGGCTTTGCCGACTTACATTCGATATAACCGCCTATTTTTCGTCGCTTCGCGGCGTGGTTGTTTCGCTTAACTATGATTTTGCATTGCCCATTATTATCGCGGCATCGCTATGTATAGCAGTCATGCTCGTTATAAAGCTTAAGAAAAGGTGGGTGGTTTCACTCGTTCCCACGATTTCAATACTCTGCTTTGCGCTCTGCCTTGCGATTTATTCGTTACACACCCATAAAGACGTAAGCGCTATGTATCTGTCAAATGGGAAAAGCGAATTTTTCATTGTTTCATCCTTTGGCGAAGCTTCAATTATCGATATTTCGCGCGGTTACTTTTCGGGCTTGGACGATGCGCACCGCGAGGCAAAAGAGCTGCGCGCTACCGAAATTTCAAAGCTTGTCCTGACACATTACCACAGTTATCATATTACCTCGTTCAAACGGCTTTCAAAGGAAACGATAATAAGGGAGCTTTGGCTTCCCGAGCCGAATACTTCAAAGGATATGGAAATTCATTCGGCTTTTATAAATGCCGCCGCCGAGGCAGGAGTCAAGACGCACGTATATTCTTTCGGCGAGGAATATACAGTGGGAAATAAATATCGGCTCTCGGTGCTCGGAAGCGAATATATCAGCCGTTCGACGCATCCTATCGTCGCGTTGCGGCTTCGTACCGAGCTGCGCTCCTTAAGCTATTGCGGAGCATCGGCTTGGGAAAGCGAGCGCGCTTTCGAATTTTGCGGTGCCGACGAATATGACCTCGACGACACCATTATATACGGATTGCACGGGCCGAAGATAAAGGAACCCTTTGAGCTTTGCACCGATAAAGGTAAAATATACCTTGCAAGCATTGACCTGCTTTACGCCGCAAGATTTGACCCCGCGGTGTGCGACGAAAAAGAAATAGTCTGCTCAAAGCAAAAATTCACCGTGAATTTAAGCGAGTAAGATTAACCAAGAAAAAAGAAAGGACTTACACTCAAAATGAAAATATTGGTTGCTTCGGATATACACGGTTCGGCGCTTTTTTGTCAAAAGCTTGTCGACCGCTTTGAAAAAGAAAGAGCAGATAAGCTTTTGCTGCTCGGAGATATTCTCTATCACGGGCCGAGAAATGACCTGCCCGACGAATATGCGCCCAAAAAGGTCATAGATATGCTAAATAAAATTAAGGATAAAATTATATGCGTGCGCGGAAATTGCGACACCGAGGTCGACCAAATGGTGCTTGAATTTCCGATTTTGGCAGACTATTGCCTTGTGTTGCTCGGAGAGCGTACGTTTTTTGCAACACACGGACACGTATACAACGAGCAAAAGCTTCCCCCCTTGCAGAAAGGCGACGTGCTTTTGAACGGACATACACACATACCGAAATGTACCGAACACGACGATTATATATATATGAATCCCGGCTCGGTTTCGATTCCGAAAGAAAACTCGGCGCACGGATATATGCTTTTGAGCGAGAATACCGCCGAATGGAAAACCCTCGACGACGAGGTGTATATGAGTTATACCTACGAGGCATAGAGCGACGATAATTTGAAATTATAACGGGAGGAAAAGCACCTCCCGTTTTCAATAATATCATATGGAGGCGTCCTCGACGGTCCGCTTTTGCCCCTTTTGGGGCAAAATAATGGCGTTTAGCCATCAAACAAAAACGATGGGGTGAGTATCAAATGCATTTTTGCATTTGGCTCACCCCATATATCCTACGACGCCACTCTTTAATTTTATAAACAATAATAACAATGTGTTAGCGTGCGGATATCAAAATTAATTAGGTAAGGCGGCAAGATTGATAATTTCCACATTCCTTGCCCGAGCATGTTTCAGTGCTGTGAGAGCGCCGCCCTTTCTTCCTTCCTCAACAAAAGCCACGAGAATATCCGAGTTTTCAATCATCCAACGGTTACGCTTGGTGATTGCCGCTTTGGGATAAGTTTTGCTATCGACGGGATAGAATATCTCGTCATAGAATTTCTCATAGTATTCGTCATTCTTCATCGGAGACGGTTGAAGAAGGATAAGAGAACTGTTATGCCATCCTACTGCTTTTTGCGCCTTTTTTATTGCCGAAGCTGCCAAAATATCAAAGTCACCGTTGCGTCCGACGTAAAACTCCACGTATTCCTTGGTGTAGAGCATATCCGTAGCTATTTTCACGAGCCGTTCTTCAAGGTCATAATGCCTATGTATCTCTCGATGTCCTATAAACGCTGTTCGGTATATCTCCACTCGGTAGCTTTCCTCCAACTAAAAAAGTGCGCCCCAATTGAAGGAACGCACCGAAAAAATGCTTCCCTCTCAATTGTTGCCACACGAATTGCCTAAACCGATGAAGGTATTCGGAAAGAGAGAAAACACTTTTTACCAAAGTATTTTCCCTTCATCGGTTAAAAATATTCAATTCGTGCGGCGAATATATTTTACCATATTTGTCGCTGCTTTTCAAGCGTTTTCCATAAAAAAATAAAAAAGTGCGCTCCAATAAAGGAACGCACCGAAAAAGTGTCCTCCTTTATTGTTGTCACACAATCTCTTACCAGCGCTAGTGGATATGAGGAAAAAGGAAACACCTTTTACCAAGATTAGTTTCCACTTAGCGCTAAAAAATATTCGATTGTGTGACGAGTATATTTTACCACATTTGTCGCTGCTTTTCAAGTGTTTTCCATAAAAAAATAAAAAAGTGCGCTCCAATAAAGGAACGCACCGAAAAAGTGTCCTCCTTTATTGTTGTCACACAAACACTTACCCAACGATGGAAAGCAGAGAGGGAGAAAACACTTTTTACCAAAAGTATTTTCCCATCATTGAGTAAAACATATGCGGTTTGCGTGACAAATGTATTTTACCACATTTGTTGATATTTTTCAAGAGGTTTTAATAAAAATACCTCGCAATGTTTGGGCAACATTCGTGCACCCAACATATTTTTTATTGCCCATAGCACCGTTTTTGTGTTCTCTCCGTCCCAAATTGTAGTGACCGGCGTCCTCGACGGTCCGCAGACGCAACGGCTTGCGTAAACCTCGCTTATGAATGTTGTCGGTCGTGCTGACACTTACACAAATATAGGTTTTTTCTTGTTTTACTGTCTACATTGATTTTACGGTTATCCTTCGTTTTCTCGGACCGTCGAGGTAGCGAAGCGGCGTGAGTGAAATGAATGACATCACAGTGTGATGTCAGAACACGAACGTGACCGAACCGCAGTAGAGCGCCGGTCCCTACAATTCATGAATGTTTTTTCTTCGTTATTCTCTTATTTGTTTTTCTGTTTATCGGTTAACCTCTCCCCAACCACGCGATCGCGTGGTTTTCCTTTTACAAAAATCGGCAGAGATTTTGTTTCTCTGCCGATTTTGTTATACCTATCAAGAACTGCAGCACACTTTAACCCGCGCTGTATCCGTCGTCTGCCGCCTCGACGCTCTCTCCCAAGCCAAAGCTTACCGCTATGGCAGAGTTGACCGAATTCATCACCGCGTCGTCAAGATGCCCCATCTTTTCCTTGAGCCGTTTTTTGTCAAGCGTTCGCACCTGCTCCAAAAGAATTACCGAGTTTTTTGCGAGCCCTACTCGGTCGGCGTGGATATCAATATGAGTAGGCAAGCGTGTCTTGCCCATTTTTGAGGTAATAGCGGCGGCAATTACCGTCGGGCTGTATCGATTGCCGATATCATTTTGAATAATAAGTACAGGCCTTAGTCCTCCCTGCTCCGACCCAACGACAGGACTTAAATCGGCATAGTATATATCTCCTCTTTTAATATTCATCAGCTTTGCCTCCCGAATTTTTTTACCATAGCTTTCTTCTGTATATATTTTTACCTAAAAGCACATATGTTTAAACACGGTAAAAAAAATATGTCAGTGGAATTTTGTTCCACTGACATTTTATTCGATAAAAAGCATATTTGTTCGGGCTGTTACGTCGAATTTCGACGAAACCGAAATACGTAATACTTGGCTCATATTCGACGATTTGGCGAGCTGCTCGGTTCACCGTTTTGATACGCCCTTATAATCTTTTCACATTCCTCGCGCGTTTCATCCGAAAAAATAAAATGACGGTTATTCGCCCCGATGTCGCAAAGCTGCCTTTCGCGGTCTGCCATATAGGTTGCAACCGAATTGTAAACCACGCTGCGGTGCGGATATTCTCGCAATATCGGAAATTTTGCATCCCGACGGTCGCAAAGCACAACCTTTTTATTTTGGCATATCTCGCAGCCGACATCGGATTTTTTCGATGGTACAAGCTCTCCTACGATACACTTTTCAAGTATCATAAGCGGCACTCTGCCATAAATAATAACCGAAGCCGCGCCGCCGATATCCCGAATTTGCGGCAGCTTCAGCTCGGGTGACAGAATAACGTCCGAAGCGCCGAGCCCATATATAAATTCCGCGCTGAAGGAATTGCAAACGTTAAGTCTGAAATCCCCGTGCAGCTCAAGGTCAAACTCCTCAGCAAGCGAAAAATGACCGACGTTTCCCGCAAGCAAATGCTTTGCGCCAAGCTTTTTGGCACGAGAAAGAAGATTTCTGATTTGCGAAAGCTCGCTGTCGTAGATAACCGACGGCAGAATAACGCCGTCAACGCTGCCGTCATATTTTTCAAGCGGCAGATATATGTGTGAAAAAAATTCACGCGCAGAAAGCGGAATTTGCTCGGGAGAATAGAATCTCGCCGTATTTATTATATCGGTTTTCGAGCGCAAAACCCTTTTTGAAGGAACAGGAAGGTCTGAATCCCTTATTGAAAAATTTCTGCGGTCGGTTTCAATAAGCTTGGCAAGTGCCTGTCTGCGCAAGGCGTTAAGCGCAGATACGGGCATCATCAGCCCCTCGTCAAGCTCCAAAGAAAAGCTGTGAACAGCATACGGAGTTGAGCCGAGCTTTGTAAGGCATTTTTTGACGCTTTCCCGAGAAAGCGGCGCATTAATCGCCTCAAACGGAATTTCACCGCACACGTGCGCGGTTTTTTGCGTATTTTTGCTCGGAGAAATGGCGGTAACGCTCAACTGAGCCGCCTCGTTTCGCTTGATTTTAACGTCCATATCGAGCAAAACCTTTTTTTCAAGCCCTTTAAAGCTATCAATGCTTTGTGTTTTGAGCTTATCCTGCTCCGAGCGAATACCCATCATAGACGAGTTGATTCTCGAAGTAAAATATCCGTCGGTAAAGCCGCCTCGCGAAAAAACGTCGGACAAATACTTCATCTCGGCTTTATCGGCGTTGCGCCTTTCGTCAAGCAGCTTACGCCACACGCCGACAACGGCGCGCACGTATTCGGGCGATTTCATTCGCCCCTCGATCTTTAATGAGGTTATTTTCGCATCTATAAGCTCATTGATATGCTCGGCAAGGCACAGATCCTTTAATGAAAGCGGATATTTATTTCCGTCGCTCTTATAGGGCAGACGGCAGGGCTGCGCACATTCTCCGCGGTTTCCGCTTCTGCCCCCGACCAACGAAGAAAACAGGCACTGCCCCGAGCAGCATACGCAAAGAGCACCGTGAATAAACACCTCGGTTTCTATCGGCGTTTTGCTTATAAAGCTCTTTATATTTTCAAGTGACATCTCGCGAGCCAAAACCGCGCGTGAAAACCCCAAGTCCAAAAGCCGCTCTCCGTATTCCGAATTATGTACCGACATTTGCGTGCTTGCGTGAAGCGGAAGCTCGGGAATATATTTTGAAATAAGCGACGCGCCTCCAACATCTGCAACGATAACGGCATCGGCTCCCGACGAGTATATTTTTTCGGCGGTTCGGATAAAATCCGAAAGCTCCCTGTCATATACAAGCGTGTTGAGCGTGATATACGCCCTTACTCCATAGCTGTGACAACGCGCAACCGCGTCGCGCATTTCTTCATCGGAAAAGTTTTTTGCATTTGCGCGCGCGTTAAACGCCGATGCGCCGAAATATATAGCATCTGCTCCGCCGTCAATGGCGGCGTCCAGCGCAAGCGAATCGCCCGCAGGGCAAAGAAGCTCAGGTAAATCAGACATTGTCAAAGGTTATCATATCGAACATCGAACGAACTCTCTTTTTTGATGAGCGGCGTCCGCCTTCGCTCTTTTGTCCGTCATTTTGAGGAACGGCGCTGCTGTCAATAGAAATCTGCGCTTCGTCCACCGCAGAAGCGTCGCAAGCGCATTTGCCCTTTGCTTTACCTTCATCAAGCTTTTCGGAGAGCTCTTGATTTTTCTTTTCGAGCGCTTCGCATTTTGCGCAAGCCGCGTCAAGCTCGCATTGAAGCTCTTTAATCGCGCGCTGAAGCTTTATCTTTTCCGCGCAGTAATCAAGGGAACAAAGCAAAGCCGCCTCGGTCTTTGAGCATTTACCGCTTTTTAAGCGGATCTCTCTCATACGTCTGTCGAGAATACCCACGATAGCTTCAACAGCTTCGGGAGATTCGTCGCTGACAACGTTCATTTCGATATCGGCTACCGTAATAGTAAATTTTTGTTTCATTCTCTCATCCTCCAAATATTTTATAATGAAAATAATTCTTGAAATGCGGTATCATCTGTGTTATAATAAACATTAAATATATTATAATACAATTTAAGGATTTTTTAAAGAGCTTTTATGTAAAAAAACTCAATAAATGTTCAAATATTTTGAAAAGGTGACGAAAAAATGGGTAAATTTGCCGAATCGAACCGAATTGTCATAAAAATCGGTTCTTCAACGTTAACACACAACACAGGGCATCTTAATCTCAGAAGGATAGAGGAGCTCGTAAAAATACTGTCGGATTTCAAAAACGCAGGCAAGCAGGTGGTTTTGGTTTCATCGGGCGCTGTCAGCGCGGGTATTGCGCGTACGGGAGTGGGTCACCGTCCCCGCTCGGTTATGGAGAAGCAGGCGCTTGCCGCTGTCGGTCAAACCGAGCTTATGAAAATATACGGTAATTTTTTCTCGTCATACGGTCACACCGTGGCGCAGATCCTTATGACCAAGGACGTTATAGACAACGACGCCCGTCGAAAAGCGGCGGAAAATACCTTTAACACCCTGCTCGAAATGGGATGCGTGCCTATCGTCAACGAAAACGACTCGGTTTCTTCCGAGGAAATCGAGTTCGGTGGAAACGACACGCTTTCGGCATTCGTTGCTCTGGTGTGCCACGCCGATATACTTATTAACCTTTCGGACGTTGACGGATTTTACAGTGCCGACCCCAGAAAGGATAAAAACGCCCGTCTTATCGAGCGTATCGAAAATATCGACGAGGCGGTTATCAGCTCTGCGGGCGGAACGGGCACCGATCGCGGCACGGGAGGTATGGCAACAAAGCTTGCCGCCGCCAAAATCGTTACGTCGGCAGGAATACCGATGTTTATTATGAACGGTAAAAACCCCGCCATTCTCTATGACCTTATGGACGGGAAGCACGTCGGTACATATTTCACCGCCAATAAATAATCGGAGATATTATGACAGAATTATTATGTAAATTATTTGTACGCAATTCCGAAAACGTTTGCGACCCTCGCGTCAGGCACAAATACGGCACGCTGGGCAGCATAGTCGGAATCATCGTAAATTTTTTGCTCTTTCTCGGCAAGTTTCTTGTGGGCAGCTTTTGCGGCTCAATTGCAATAACCGCCGACGCACTCAATAATCTTTCCGACGCCGGCTCGTCGGTGATCTCACTTGTCAGCTTTAAAATTTCGGCAAAGCCCGCCGACCGCGCGCACCCGTTCGGACACGCGCGTATCGAATACGTCGCCTCGATGGTCGTTTCGTTTATAATTCTCGTTATCGGATTCGAGCTTATGAAGGAATCGATCTCGAAAATCTTCAACCCCGAAGCTCCCGATAAAAGCATGGTCGCAATTATCGTGCTGGCGGCATCGGTGCTGGCGAAGATATGGCTTGGCTTTTTCTATAAAAAAATCGGAAAAAAAATAGATTCCTCGATCATGTCCGCCGCCTCGGCAGACAGCTTTTCCGACGTTATGTCAACGGGCGCAGTGTTGATTACAACTATCATACTTATCGTGTGGAACGTAAATATTGACGCTTATGTAGGTATCGCGGTTTCGATATTTATATTTATTTCGGGAGGCAGGATACTCAACGAAACGAAAAATTCGATCCTCGGCGAAGCGCCCGACGGTGAAATTGTCGAAAGCATCAAGCAGCTTGTGCACGAATATCCCGAGGCACTCGGTGTTCACGACCTTATAGTTCACAACTACGGTCCCGGAAACACAATAGTTTCTCTGCACGTGGAGGTTGACGGCTCGGAAAACATCTTCAAAACGCACGACGTAATAGATAATATGGAAAAGCGTATGTGCGAGGAGCTGAAGCTCCAATGCACGATACACTTAGACCCTATCGTTACCGATGACGAAAAGGTAAACGGCTATAAAAGCATGACCGAAAAGGCGGTCGAAAGAATCGACACCGCGCTGAAAATTCACGATTTTCGAGTGGTCGAGGGAGCAACGCATACCAATTTGATCTTCGACGTTGCCGTTCCGTTTGAAATTAAATCAAGTGATGACGAGATAAAAACCAAAATCACGGCGGAAATTCAAAAAAACAACGCCACCTTCTTTACGGTAATAACTATCGACAGATGCTGATCGAGGGCTTTTAGCTTTACTCCTTTTCCCACAATTTTAACTCTTTATAACGCAAAAAGGGGCTGCGTCATTGGCGCAGTCCCTGCGAAAAAGCCGACGGTCGGCTTTTTTTGATGCTCGGAATTTGCGTTTTTGCCCGTTTTGGGGCAAAATGACGGCGTTTAGCCGTCAAGCAAAAACGAGGGGGTGAGTACCAAATGCATTTTTGCATTTGACTCATCCCCTGTTTTTTGTAGGGCGCGGCGTCCTTCGACGGTCCGTTTTTTCTTCGGCGACACAAACCACCGCCCTGCGGATTATTTTCCTTTATTGGCAAGACGAGTATCCTTTTTCAAGGATATCTCGGACTGTATTTTGGCTTTTGCTTGCTCAACGGCTACCTGCATATCTATTTCAAACTTTTGGATCTCTTCGCTCATTTTGCTCTGCTTAATGATCAAGCGACCCTTTTCGTCCTCGCTCATATCTTCGTCTAGCTTTATACGAAGCTCCTCGATTTCAGCGCTGAGCGCCTCAAGCAGCCCCTCGATATCCTCGATGGTGGAAACCGACTTGGAAGCATCAATTCCGAGGAGCGCCGTATTTATTGCAAGCTTACATTCGTCCGAAACGACCTTTGCTCTTTCGCGCACCGAATCGAGCACGCTCTGAATTTCGTCATACGCCTGTTCCATAGCAGCACGCTGATCTTCGTCAAGATTTCTGTAATGCTTGTTGATATAATTCTTTACGTTTTCTTCGGTGATATCACCGTTTTCGTTGCTTATCTCCGCTTTGAACGCTTCAAACGCCTCTATATCTTCGGTGTTTATGCCGACAGCGTGAGCAAAAGCGAGAACGTCGTCCGAACTGAATATCGGATTGCTTATGTAGTATGCGAGCTGATCGTAATAATGCTCTATAGTCCTGTATGCGAGCGTGTATGCCGCGTATTTCGCTCCGTAATTTTCAAGCAAAATACTGCTCAGCGAGCCCCTCTCGATATAAACCTCGGCATAAGCCGAATCAAGAACCGTCTGCTTTGCGTTTTCATAAACGAACTGCGCCTCGTCAACTGCGCGTTGATACGCCTCTCCGAGCTTGTTTTCTGCAGATTCCTGGGCCGTTCTTACCTTTTCGGAAAGCTGCTCGACAGTCATTGTGACCGCCTCGTCAAGCGTAAGCTTCATATCTGCCTTCATTGCCGATTTCACAAGACGATATTTTGACGCCGTGAGGGTACTGTCGAATCCCGCCTTGCCCTCGTTTTCCGCTTTTACGGCTTCAAACTCCTTGGAAAGCACAAGATCCGCGATCTGATTTACGCTTCCCGATATTTCGGCCTTTTCAAAAACCTGTGAAATTTTCGCGCTGATACTGTTATAAATGCTTTCTTCGACGTCGGTGCTTTCGCTGACTACCGTGACGGCGACAGTTCCTATTTCATCGGTAATATAACCCATCTCGACCGCCAACGATGCGATTTTTTCGATAGCAATGTCAACCTTGAGCCCCGGCAATCCGTTTTCATTCCACAAAAGGACTGCTGCGTCTGAATTTGCCGCATTTACCGACATAACAAAATTGTCTTGGTCAACTACAAGCTCGACGCTTGGATTGATGTCCACGGATACAAAAGCCGTTGCTTTGGGCGGCTCCTTCTTTTTCACCGTAGGAGTGTCGCAGGCAGCAAGTATGGAAAAAATCAAAACCGATACAAGCCCCAAAGCCATTAATCTGATTCTTTTTTTCATAAAGACCTCCGATTAAAAATTACTTTATATATATTTTTTTGTATGCAAATTTATCGAAAAAGTTTTTTTCATAACCCTTTTTCAACTTGTTTGTCAGATTTTAAAAAAATCGATATGACACGTACAGGCGCGCCTATTATATCACAATAAGAAGATTTTGTCAATCCTTTATCAAAAAGCTCCCGTTTATAGCGCAGTTTAGGGAAAATTCCCTGCTTTTTTCAAAAAAATCACCATTTTTCGATTTACCCCCTAAAGCAAATCTTAAAATGATGATTTTTACAATAATTATTATGACCTGACAAGCGACATTATGTATTTTCCGTATTCGACACGGTTCTGCTCTTTTCCGAGGGCGTAAAGCTCCTCGTCGCTGATAAATCCGCGGCGCCATGCGATCTCCTCTATGCAGGAAATATAGTAATTCTGCGTTTCCTGTATGCACCGAACAAAATTCGAAGCTCGCAAAAGCTCCTCGGGACAGTTCACGTCAAACCAAGCCATTCCGCGCCCGATAAGCTCAACATTGAGCTCGCCCTTGCGAAGATAGACACTATTCAGCTCGGTGATATCCATATTTTCCCTGTCGGACTCCTCAAGCTTTTTGGCAATTCCGACTACCTGATTGTCATAGAAATAGAGTCCGGGCACGGCATAATTGGATTTGGGGAAGCGCGGCTTTTCCTCAAGCGAGTTTATTTTGCCGTTCGTGCCGAATTCAACAACACCGAATCTTTCGGGGTTTTCGACGGGATAAGCGAAGATCGTCGCGCCGACGCGGCGGCTTTTTGCGTTTCGCAAAGCGGCGGAAAGATCCTGACCGCAGAAAATATTATCTCCGAGAATCAAGCAAACACTGTCGTCACCGATAAAATCCTCTCCGATAATAAAGGCGTCTATGATTCCGCGCGGTGACTGCTGCACCCTATAGCAAAAGCTTACGCCGAGCTTTTTGCCGTCGCCGAGAAGTTTTTCATACAGCAAAATATCCTCGGGAGTGGAAATTATGAGTATATCCTTGATGGACGCCGCCAGCAAAACCGATATGGGATAATATATCATCGGCTTGTCGTATACTGGAAAAAGCTGCTTTGAAATTATTTTTGTCATAGGCGCAAATCCCGCACCGGGGCCGCCTGCCAAAACGATTCCTTTCATTGCATCCTCCGAAATTTGTCATTTACTGTAATGATTATATCACACGTTACAATGAAAAGCAAGTCATCTTGAGCTTTATTTTACCCTCAGTATCCGATTTTTTTGCCGCTTAATCTCAAAATTATTTTGCGTATAAGGTCAGCGGGAAAAACCCAAAACGCAGGCGCGAGCGACACCGAAAGCTCGTAAAGCGAAAGAGGTGCCGTGCGCAAAACCGCGCCTCCTATATAAACAAACACTATCTGCAAGACCAAAACGCTCAGCATAATAGCGCCGAAAACACGGTTTTTGGACAGTCCGGTAAAAATATTGATGCGGTCGGTGCGCGCGTTAAAGCAGTTAAACACCCCCGCAAAAATAAAGAATGCAAAAAATCCCGTCAGATGATAAATATTATCGGGCGCGCTCGTAAATCGCACGACAAAAAAATCGAGCTTTAAAAAAGCAAGACATAACGCTATCATAAAGCCGCCGAGCACCAATATCTGATTTACCATATAACCGTTTAATATTGGCTCGTCGCGCCGCTTCGGTTTTTCCTTCATACAGGACGCAAGCGGGTATTCTCCCGCAAATGCAAGCCCGCCGAGAGTATCCATAATCAGATTCACCCACAGCATCTGAACTACCGTCACGGGCGCGTCGATTCCCACAAACGGTCCGAGCATTGAAATTCCCACCGCGTAAAAATTCATCGTAAGCTGAAGGGTTATAAACTTTCTGATGCTTTTGAAAATATTTCTGCCGTATAAGACCGCTCGGGCAATCGACGAAAGATTATCGTCGAGAACAATAATATCTCCCGCCTCGCGCGCGACCTGCGTGCCGCTTCCCATCGCAAAGCCGACGTCTGCGCGCTTTAATGCTGGTGCGTCGTTTATTCCGTCACCCGTCATTCCCGTGACCAAGCCCATCGACTGCGAAATTTGCACGAGTCGATTTTTGTCGCTCGGCAACGCTCTCGAAATCACGGCAAGCTGCGGCAAAAGCTCGGCAACGCTTTCGTCATCAAGTCGGGAAAGCTCCTCGCTCGTCAATGAAATGTTGTTGCCGGAATTGAGAATTCCGCACGCTCGGGCAATATTTTCGGCTGTCCTTTTACCGTCACCCGTAACCATAACTACCTGTATGCCCGCTCGCTGAAGCTCGGCAACCGCGCTCTTTGCCTCAAATTTTACTCTGTCGGCAAGCACCGCAGCGCACAGGAGCGTCAGTTCTCCGAGCCCGCCTCCCGCGCGCGCATTGCTTCCGAGCGCAATAAGAATCACTCGGTATCCCCGAGCGGAAAACATATCCACCCTTTGCTCAAAGCTTCGGCGGTCAAAGGAAACCGCACTTCCGTTGCGGTCAAGCGCACTCGTTATGTAAGCCATAAGCACGTCGGGCGCGCCCTTTACGAAGGTAACGTCGGACTTTGACGAAAGCGTGACCGAGGAGTATTTTTTTCGGCTGTCAAAAGGGGTCTTAGACCTTATTTTGCTTCCTGCGGTATCGCGCTCGAATTCCGATTTATAGACCGCCACCGACTCCAAAAGCGCGCGGTCGGTGGAATTTCCTCCTACCGCCTTCTTTCCCGAAAGCATCGCCGAGGTATTGAGAAAGCAGGAATTTCTATAAAGTTCAAAAAGGGGCTTATACTGTCTTTTCAATTCGGATATTCCGCTTATTTCCTCGGCGTCTGCGAGCAAAAGCTTATCAACGCTTATTTTCCCCTCGGTAAGCGTTCCTGTCTTATCGGTGAAAAGAATATTCATGCTGCCCGCGGATTCGATTCCCACGGGCTTGCGCACGAGCACCATATCGCGCGTCATTTTTTTGATGTTCGACGAAAGCACCACCGCTATCATCATCGGCAGTCCCTCGGGCACGGCAACGACAATGACCGTAAGCCCGAGCATTACCGCGTGTAAAATCGAATCAAACAAAAAGTGTGTGTCCGAAAGCGCTTCTGAAATCGCTTGCGGCGAAAAACCGAAATCGATTATAAAGGTATTAAAAAGAAATGCAAAAGCAACCAAAAATGCCGCCACGTACCCGATTCGGCTTATTTGCGACGCTAATTTTGTCAACCGAAGCTTCAACGGACTTTCGCGCTTTTCGAGCTGTATGTCGCGGGTTATTCCGCCCAAAAATGTCGCCTCTCCCACGTCGGTGACAAGCGCCCTTCCCTCTCCCGAAAGAATATTACAGCCGCCGAAAAGCGCGCTTCTGCAGGACGGAAGCTTTTCGTATCTGCCTGCGGGAGTCTTTTCAACCTCCGCGCTTTCGCCCGTCATCGGCGATTGGTCGACCGAAAGCGCCCCCGAGAGCAGCCGACAGTCCGCGGGAATTTTGTCGCCCGCCGCCAAAATGACAACGTCGCCCACTACAACATCCTCTCCGCTTATCTCTATGGGCTTTCCCGAACGAAGCACCCGGGTTTTAATGCGGCTGTTTTCGGCTGACAGCCGCGCAAAGGCCGCCTCGCCTCCCCTCTCGGAAAGCGTCGAAATAAACGCGGCAAGAAAGACCGATATGGCAATTCCCACCGTTTCGGCCCAGTTTGGATCTCTAAAAGAAAAAATTATATTCATTACGAGCGCCGCGAGCAAAATCTTTATCACGGGGTCGCCCAAATTTTGAAAAAATTGACTTATAAAGCTTTTTCGCTTCCTTTGAATGAGCTTATTTGAACCGTATTTTAAACGCGAAGCCGCCACTTCCTGCTCGGTAAGCCCTTTTTGTGTTTCGGTTTTCTCCAAAAGCATATCCATATATCAAAAACTCTCCGGGAACTTTATTTTTTCAAAAGCAATTAAAATGCTCCTTGTGAATTACCCTGAAATACACCTCGGGATTCAATAAAAATTATATTCACGCCGCAGATTTTTATTCTAATTCGCATTTTTAATATCTTCAAAATGCCATATGCAAGACTTTTGGCGGTATTTGTATTGACATCAAGAAATCATAATGCTATAATAACTTTGTATGCGTACTTTTGATCCTATTTATGAAAGGTAAGGATTTTTATATTATGAAATGGACTTCATTAAACGAGCTCAGAGAAAAATATCTCTCATTCTTTGAAACCAAAGGACATTTAAGACTGCCCTCATTCCCCCTCGTGCCCAAAAACGACAAGTCGCTTTTGCTCATCAACGCGGGAATGGCGCCGATGAAAAAATATTTTACGGGAGAGGAAGAGCCGCCGCGCACCCGCGTTACCACCTGCCAAAAGTGTATACGTACGCCCGACCTTGAGCGCGTAGGACACACTGCGCGTCACGGTACGTATTTTGAGATGCTCGGAAATTTCAGCTTCGGAGATTACTTCAAAAAGGAAGCGCTTCCGTGGGCTTGGGAGTTTTTGACCGAATGGCTCGATATCCCCGCAGACCGACTCTACCCGTCCATATTCGAGGACGACGAGGAAGCGTTTGAAATCTGGACAAAGGACATCGGAGTTCCCGCCGAAAAAGTCATTCGCCTCGGCAAGGCAGACAACTTCTGGGAACACGGCTCAGGCCCGTGCGGTCCTTGCTCTGAAATTTATTTCGACCGCGGCGAAAAATACGGCTGCGGCTCTCCCGATTGCCGCCCCGGCTGCGATTGCGACAGATTTATGGAGATATGGAACAACGTTTTCTCGCAGTTCAACAACGACGGAAAGGGTAACTATACCGAACTTGCACAGAAAAATATCGACACGGGAATGGGCCTCGAGCGTCTTGCCTGCGTTATGCAGGGCGTGGACAATCTCTTTGAGGTCGACACCGTGCGTAAAATTCTCGACACGGTATGCGCCATTTCGGGTAAAACATACGGCAAAAACTACAAGGACGACGTTTCCATAAGAGTGATTACCGACCACCTCAGAGGAGCTACCTTTATGATCTGCGACGGAGTTATTCCCTCCAACGAGGGCAGAGGATACGTTCTTCGCCGAATTCTTCGCCGTGCATCTCGCCACGGTAAGCTGCTCGGTATCATCCGCGAATTTCTCACCGAGATCTGCGAGGTCGTTATATCCCAAAACGTTGATGCATATCCCGAGCTTGCCGAATAGCATGATTACATTATGAAGGTTATTTCAATCGAGGAACAAGG